>CBFHNF010000004.1:0-2264 GCA_965657135.1 uncultured Paracoccaceae bacterium | reverse complement strand
GTGGTTTTTTATCTGACGAGCATAAAATCCTTAGCAATATGGAAAAAATTCGTCACATCCAAGCATATATTGTTCAAGGGCGCTACGATATGATTTGTCCACCGGCCATGGCATACGAACTTGCTCGTAAATGGCCGCGATGTGATTTGCGAATTATGTCTTATGCGGGACATGCAATGTCCGAACCTAAGATCAGTTCAGAACTCGTATCAATTATGAACAAACTTCATATATGATTTAATGCATCGGCCTCGGTTGATTTGTCAATTTTCGTACCAACATAAGGTTAAATAAGAGGATGCATAATGCCAGAAGTAAACCAAGCCGCCGTAGATTTCCTTATGTCACGTCGTTCAAGGCCAGCAAAGGCTCTAGACCTGCCAGTTCCAAATCGTGAAGAATTGCTAAGACTGATCACGGCGGCGGCTCGAACTCCCGATCATGGCAAGTTGGAACCGTGGCGCTTTATTGTGCTGTCCGAAGATAAATTGCGAAGTTTGGCGCAATTAGTGGCAGATCGTGGTCACGTCCTGGGCTACGATGCGGAAAAAATTGAAAAAGCCCAAGCTACTTACAAAACAGGTCATCTTGCGATCGCCGTTGTTGAAGTTCAAAAACCCTCTGAAAAAATTCCAGCAATTGAACAAACATACTCCGCGGGTGCTGTATGTCTGGCACTCTTGAATGTGGCGTTGGCATCTGGTTGGGGCGCGAATTGGATTTCGGGTTGGCCATCCCATGAGCGTGGATTTGTAGAGGCAGGATTTGGATTAGAGCAACACGAAAGAGTGGCTGGAATTATTTACCTAGGAACTGAACGCTCCGCGCCACCGGAACGCCCACGCCCCAATCTAGACGAAATTGTGAGGTGGGAATGAGCCAGGTATTCCGCGCAATTGCTCTTTCGATTTCTCAGTTTACGGACCCTCAATTCCAAAGAGTAGTATTAAAATCAATCCTGTTGGCCGTTATCGTATTATGGGCGTTAGCTGCTGGTGGAGGAGCATTTTTAGGTTGGTTGTTTAGTGGGTCCATAACTATACCATGGATTGGAACAATCACATTTAGCGGATCTATGGTTGGTTGGAGTGCGTTTTGGATTATTTTGGGTCTATCCGCGTTTCTAATGGTGCCAGTTGCATCAGCAATGTCAGCATTTTTTGTGGATGATGTCGCACGTGCTGTGGAGGTGCGTCATTATCCAAATTGCGTGGCGCAAACGCGAACGAAACTGAGTGAAGAATTCAGAGAAAGCGTTGGGTTCTTGGGGGTTATGCTGGCCGCAAATGCAATGGCCCTGATCATTTATGCGTTTTTCACTGTTTTCGCACCAATAATATTTTGGTCGTTAAACGGTTATCTTATTGGTCGCGAATACTTTTATATGGCAGCCAAAAGACACTTAGGCCGCGACCGCGCGTTGTCCTTGTTTCGGGGAAACCGATTTATCGTCTGGACGTGCGGAGTGATGCTGGTCCTACCGATGAGTGTGCCAATGCTGAATCTATTGGTACCAGTTCTCGCAGCGGCGAGTTTTACCCATCTGTTTCAAGCGACGAAGGTGGACCGTACCGGTCAAAGAAATCTAAATCGTCAACTGTGATTATCCCAGTTACAATTATACCTGCCACAATTGCCCAAATCACTGCGGAAATCCCCGTTGTGATCCACGCTTTTTTGCGCAGGTGATGATTTTCTGGAGCCCCTGCCTGAGTTCCCTCAACGATTTTACCCAGATCACCTTGAGTTTCGATATTAAATGGGATCACAACCAGAAAAGTCATGAACCAAATTACGGCAAATAAAACCAGTGCAGATGTGATACCCATGTTGCGTTCCTTGTATTACACTTGCTCAAGTTCGATCAGTGTTCCGTTGAAGTCCTTTGGATGAAGGAATAAAACTGGTTTGCCATGTGCGCCAATTTTTGGCTCGCCGCTGCCAAGCACGCGCGCACCTGTTGACTTCAGATGATCCCGCGCAGCGAGAATATCATCAACTTCGTAGCACACATGATGAATTCCGCCTGACGGATTTTTATCCAGAAATCCTTGTATCGGGCTACCTTCACCTAGTGGATACAAAAGTTCAATCTTGGTATTTGGCAACTCGATAAAGATGACGGTTACGCCATGATCTGGTTCATCTTGCGGCTTGCCGACATTTGCGCCCAAAGCGTTGCGATATTGTTTAGCCGCCGCCTCTAGATCTGGAACAGCAATTGCGACGTGATTTAATCTTCCAATCATTTTTTAACCTCGTTG
>CBFHNF010000003.1:0-161573 GCA_965657135.1 uncultured Paracoccaceae bacterium | reverse complement strand
GTTTTATATAGAAACCAAAGAATTTTCAGATATGCGTGTGGGTACAGTGTTGCGCGCAATCATTGGTGACGATGCAGTGATGCGATTTGCGGCAGTTGGTCCGCTACCTGAAATGGAGTTTAATACACTGTCCTTAAACGATGATGAATTTAATCTGCTTGTCGACAACATATTGGCCTCTCTCAAATCGCGCGACCCAATTCCCGGCGCGGATTATACCAGTTCGGACGCATTTTTTCACGCAAATGGGCGTTTTAACATCCTCTCAACGTGTAATGTTTGGGTATCGAATTTGTTCGCTCAATCGGGTCTTGCTTTTGGACTGTGGACGCCGATACCTCTTTCGGTGTCCCTCTCACTTGCCATTTATCAAGATACATGATTTTGAAGTGGTAGCGCATAGAATTTTGAGCGCGCTAAAGTCCGTCAATTTGGAATAAATTTGTGAACCTTTCTGCAAATTCAGCGCCGAGAACACAATGGACCAAGGTGTTTATTGCACTCTGCGCAGGTTTATTTGTGGCGATGCAGGTGGGAAAACTTGGGCCCGCGATCCCAGTGTTGCGCGAGGATTTGAACCTTTCATTGATCCACGCGGGGTATGCCTTGTCAATATTTACGCTGCTTGCCATTTTCTTGGCAGTGCCACTTGGGGCATTTAGCACTTTTTTTGGACGACGCAGCATTATCGTTTTGGGCATAGCGGCTGCGATGACTGGGAGCCTTGGATCAATCTTTGTGACACAGGCTTGGGCATTCCTGTTGTTTCGAGCGTTAGAGGGATTTGGCTTTATCGCGATTGCAGTGAACATCCCTGCGTTTCTGACGCATTTTGCAGCGCCACAGGATCGTGCACGGGCCTTGGGGGTTTGGAGCATTTATATGCCAACCGGTATGACAATCGCGATTGTCACAGCGACCTTGTTTTTATCACAGCTTGGCTGGCGGGGATTATGGTTTGCGATGTTTATGCTTGCTCTTCTACTGATAGTCGCATCGTGGTGGGCACTTGATGAACCAGATGCTCAGCATGAACGCGATCCGCGCAAAGTCTTGAAAATGGTACGAGACAGTTATCGAACACCGGGTTTGTTGATGGTGGGTCTATGTTTTGGTGTATATGCCTTTCAATGGGTGACAATCATGCAATGGCTGCCCAGCTTTCTCGTTACAGAAATCGAATTTTCCCTAAATACCGCAATTTATTTCACCGCCTTGGTTGTGTTCATGAATGGTCCGGGCTGTTATTTTGGCGCACATTTGGCGGCGCGTGGCCTGAAATCGTCGACGTTAATCTGTATTGGGGCAGTTACGATGGCGGTGCTGACATTCGTTGTGTTTGCTCCTGATATTTCCGCGATTGTTCGGTTGATATTGTGTATGGTCTATTCTTTCATTGGGGGATTTATTCCTGCAAACCTTTTCCAGTTGGTCCCGCGTTACGCACCAGATCTACGTCATGTTAGTATTGGAAACGGGATTTTGATGCAGGGCTCCTCGATTGGTCAAACACTGGGTGCACCTGTGGTTGCAGGACTGGTTAGCTTTGCAGGTGGTGATTGGTCAGTTGCAATTTGGCCGATGGTAATGATGTCATTTTGTGTCTTTTTCTTGGGATATTTCGGGTTTCGACGGTCAAATTTGTAATCTGGCAATTGAACGAAACGTTGTCATGGGCCAATCTGGATTAAGCAGATAAAGGATATAGCATGATAGAAGAGCCAAAATTATTGCGTATTAGGCGCAACACCCCTCGGGCCAGTGCATCGCAAATTGCGGCATTGGATACTGTGCCAACAGGCGTTGTGAACGACGCCCTTTGGGGGCGCGGTGCATTTCACAAAGACATTAAACCATTGGATGCTTATGGACAGATGAATGCGCGTGCCGTCGGGTCGGCATTAACAGTTGAAACTGGGCCAGCTGATATTTTGGCGTTATTGGCCAGTTTGGCATTTATCAAACCAGGCGACATTGTTGTGCAATCCTTTGGTGCGCATCAGGGCTGTGCGGCGGCAGGGGACCGAGTGTCTGGTATGATGAAAAACTGTGGTGCGATTGGATTTGTGACGGATGGTCCGATGCGCGATTTACAGGGCCTGCGCGAGGTGAACCTGCCCAGTTGGTGTACGGGCCTGACCCCTGCGTCACCCTTTGGTAAGGGGCCTGGCACCGTGGGGTTGGACATTCAAGTCGGCGGACAAACAATCAGCAGTGGCGATGTGATCGTAGCTGATTTAGACGGAGTCGTTGTGATCCCCTTGGCCGAATTGGATGCGGTCACCGCGCGCTGCCACGAAATTCTAAAACTTGAAACTGACTTAGATGCCAAAGTGCGTGAGGGACTAACCGTTCCCCAAGATATCAGTGAGTTATTGTCAAGCGATCAGGTCGTATATTTAGACTAAGTCGTTGAGCACCATAGAAAAAAGCCGCCCCGTTTGTCAGGGCGGCTCTCTATCTTGTTAATTTGGCGACGTTTAAATTGCGGCCAATTCCTGTTCCAGATCCTTGATCTCGGCACCTCCGGCCATCAGACGACGAATATCTTCGCCTTCTAATTCGGCTTTGGTGCCTGAACCGATCACCTCACCCAAAGCAAGGAAGGTGTATCGATCCGCAATCAAACGCGAATGGATTTCATTGTGCGTGATAAAGATAATGGCAATATCCCCCCGCGCACGCACCCGTTTGATTGTTTTCAAAACCTCCATTTGCTGCTTTTGCCCAAGCGCAGATGTGGGTTCATCCAAAATCAAAACCTTGGCACCGAAATAGATCGCGCGAGCAATCGCCAATGTTTGACGTTGACCACCCGACATGGTGCCAACGGCCTGCGTTGGATCGGAAAAGTTGATGCCGATTTTCAACATCTCATCGTGAGCGATTTGGTTCATTTCCTCCATGCGAAGCGAACCAAACCGCGAGGTCAGCTCGCGCCCCATGAAAAAGTTGCGCGTCACGCTCATCAATTGATTGATGGCCAGATCCTGATACACCGTTCCGATACCTGCCGCGGACGCATCTCGCGGATTGCGAAACTGCGTTGCCTTGCCATCGATATAGATCGTACCACTGGTGGGTTCATGAACGCCCGAGAGAACCTTGATCAGGGTGGATTTCCCTGCGCCATTGTCCCCAAGCAATGCGTGAACTTCGCCTGCGTGGACCTCTAAATCGACACCGTTCAACGCCGTGAAGGGGCCGAATTTTTTAACAATGTTTTCAACGCGCATATATGCTTGTTTTGACATGACTAAATTCCCCCTGTGATGCGTTTACGAATACGTTCGTTGGCAAATACTGCGGCCAAAAGAACGGTACCAACGAAGACACGGAACCATGCGCCATCAATCCACGGGATAAAGAACACCGCGTTTGCCACAAGGCCAAAGGTGACGGCCCCAAATATAACGCCGACGATGGATCCAAATCCGCCTGTCATCAGGATGCCTCCCACAACGGCGATTGCGATCGCCTCCAGCTCTTTGAACATGCCTTTGGCGGCGTCGGATGAATTGGTATCAAACACCTGACAGGTCGCAAAGATCGTTGCACAGAAGGCCGAGAACATGAACAAACCGATTTTGACGCGGTTCACAGGAACACCATTGGCGCGCGCGCTTTCTTTGTTATCGCCTGTCGCGTAAATCCAGCTGCCCAATTGTGTGCGCGCCAAAACGTACCACGCCGCACCCGCAATAATAATGAACCATAAGAGACGCGCATCAAAACCCGTGACCCATTGTTCCATTTTTCGATTAATGTTTAAGAAGCCGAGGTAATTGATCATGTCCAGTTTTTCTGAACGTGTCATATCTGCTGCAAACTCAGCACCCGCGGAAACCTTGGTTCCGATCCAGTACCACACATCAAAGAACCAACCGAATACTTCGCCACCCATTTGTTCGGCAAACCAGCTTTCTTCTTTGAAATCAGGCAGGCCAGATACGTTGGTGTTTTGGTTGATCAGGCGGAAACAGACCTCAGTTAATCCGCGCAAGAAGAACCAAAATGCAAGGGTCACGATGAAACTTGAAAGGCCAGATCGCACAACAATATTCCCGATCAGCCAACCAAATGCCAAGGTCATACATAGTGTGATCAAAAATGCCAAAAATGGCGTTGCTTCGCCCATGCCAAAGGGTAATCCCCATTTCATCATGATCGCAATAGACATGCCTGCAAACGCAATCATCGGCCCAATTGATAGATCAAATTCACCTGCGATCATCAAAAGCGCTGCGCCCACAGCGATAATGCCCAGCTGCGCAATAATTGCGACGTTATTCTTTAAACCCAGTGCGTTGAACGCCTTACCTTCGGATGCGATTGCCAATGCCACAATGATGATAATCATCACAATGAACGATCCAATCTCTGGGCGGCGGATCATGCGTTGTATCCAACTTTCACGTTGAAGACGGTCCGTTTCACTCCGTTCCGACATACTATCCCCATTTATTTAGTGTTTATTATGAAAACAGGCGGGACATAGCCCGCCTGCCTGTGTCACACGAGGCGACAAATATTAGCGGTTTACACCTGCTTGGCTGGCAACTGATGCCGCGTTTGACGCGTCAACGAAACCTGGGCCTGAAGGAATGTTCGCACCTGGCAACATACCTGCGTTTGTGTTGTATAGGTGTAGAACGATCACTGGCATGTAGCCTTGTAGACGCTGCTGCTGGTCTATTGTGAATGACGCATCGCCAGCTTGGATCATGTCCATCACCTCTGGTGAAAGGTCAAAACACGCTAGGTGTACGTCTGCACCCACGTCTTTGATCGCTTTGTTTGCTGCTGCACAAACGTGTGGGCCAACTGCAAGAACACCGTCGATTGATGGGTCTGCAGAAAGAGCTGCTGCTGTACGTGTTTCAATTTGTGTTACGTCGTTTGAAACGTCGATCATGTTTAGATCGCCACCAAGACCTGCGAAGTAGCCTTCACAACGGTCAACTAGGGCTGTGTTGAACGCTTCTTGGTTCAAACATAGACCGTTTGTAACACCTTCTGATTTCGCACGAGCACCTGCTTTTTCACCCGCTAGACGCTCTGGCTGACCAACGTGCATCAATGCGCCAACAGCTGCAGACGATTCTAGACCCGAGTTCATTGTGATCACTGGGATGCCTGAGTCTGCCGCTGCGCGAATCGCGCCGCCCAATGCATCTGCATCAGGTAGAGATACGATGATACCGTCGGGGTTTGACGCAGCTGCTGCTTCGATCAATTTTGCCATGCCTGACATGTCGCCAGATGGGTCAAAGTTATATTCGAATTCTGCACCAATCGCTGCTGCTGCGTCACGGCCACCTTTTTCCACAACTGGCCAGAATGGATCTGTACCTTGTGTGTGTGTGATCATGACATAGCGCTCTGCCATCGCCATTGTTGAAACAGTTGCTAATGCCGCGGCTGCGGCCAATAGTTTTTTCATAGTTTTCCTCCCAAATGCCATTGCGGCACGTTTTTTTGCACGAAAAAATACATTTTACGTAACGGTAGCGTTAACAATCTGATCGCGGTTTGCAAGCATTTATTTGGTAACTATCGACCGTAAATTATCCGCCATGTCACGAGATATTGAATTTTCGTGCGCGATGCTTCACTGTTCAGACACCTTATATGACGAGAGGTCCAAGTGGATTTTTTACAACTAAAAGCCGATTCCTTGACTGAAAAAGGTTTTTTTTGCGGAATTGAATGGCGCGTGGATCATATGGGAAACCCCTTGTTTTCGGGGCAATCTGGATTCCGTGATACCGAAACAGGAATGGCAATCCCCACAGGTGCAATTTATCGGATATATTCGATGACAAAGCCCATTATCTCGGTGCTTGCGCTTAAGTTGATCGAAGAAGGGGTATTTCGTCTGAATTCACCAGTGTCAGATTTTGACCTGCATTATTCTAAAATGCGTGTGCTGAATGGTGAAGGGCACATCGCGCCTGCTGATGGCGTGATCACAATTGAGCATTTGTTAACACATCGTGCAGGGTTCTCTTATGATTTCAACATTGGATGTCCTGTGGCTCCTTATTATCGTGATGCCACAATTATGGAGGATGGCGCACGTGATCTAGGGGATTTGGCGCGGGTGCTTGCTGAGTTGCCGTTGATTTATAATCCTGGTCAATCCTGGCGGTATAGCGTTTCAACGGATGTCTTGGCCCATGTAATTGAATGTGCCACAGGGCAACGGATTGATGCGCTCCTGCGTCGTCATATTTTCGAACCACTTGGGATGCGCGATACGACGTTTTGCCTGAACGCGGAACAGCAGGACCGATTGATGGCGATTTATGGAACACGCTCGCTCACAGAATTGCCCGTGTTAAAAAAATTGCCGCATGACTTGTCGTCTCAGATCGATTTGGGGACGATGCATCCTGAAAATGATCCAAATTTTCGCCGTGGTGGATATGGGTTATACTCGACAGTTGAGGATTATATGGCATTCGCAAATATGTTGCTCTCGGGGTGTGCGCCAAATGGCGAGATAATCCTAAGTCCCACGATGTTAGAGCTGTTACGTGCCGTCCGGGTGACATTCCCGAATGCAACTTTTCGCATCAATGATGAACCGTTTTCGGGCTATGGCTGGGGATTGATTGGGCGTGTCATGCAAGATCTGGGCGTTGCGCAACATCCAACATCTTTGGGTGAATTTGGCTGGAGTGGGGCGGCAGCAACCTATTTCTGGGTTGATCCCCTTCGGCAGATCACAGGCTGTGTCATGACCCAATATATCGGTAGCGAACAGCCGCTAGGCAATATGATGCAAACCGCGGCTATGCGTATGATTGCCAACGAACTGGCCAGCTGATGTAAATTGTGGACAATTGCATACAATTCTTGTACACTTGATATAGTGTACAACAGTGTAGCCAACGCAAAATGTCACGATTTTTGTTCAAAACTCTGTCTTGTGATTGCGCAATTGTCGCAAGTTGTTTTTTATTTGGTTGGGCGGCCGCATTTGCCTATACTCATCCAATTGCAATCTTGTTTTATCCTGCGGATAAGGTCGAGCTGTGCGATCAGTACCATCCAAACATGTCGTATAAAGACTGTATGAAGTGGTACTAAGGTTCTAATACGCGCCCTATACTGATTCCAAATTACACAGGTTGTGACGAAATCGGGCATTGATTCGTCGTAAATGGATTATTTCCCGCTCTCTTAAGCTTATGAAATATTACAACTATTCATGTATACCATTGTATTTCTTGCCTTTTCCTGATTTTTGTTATGTTTCTTATAGGAAACACGCAGATCAGTATTTAGAGAAGAGGGCATTCGCATGACAAAACCGAACACGACATTTAATTTGGACGTAAAAGATTTGGAAATCATCGAAGACGCCTTACACTCGGTGATCGCCAAGTACAGCAATGACTTGGTGTCAGTTCAGAACGCATCAGACATAGGAACAACCATACGTGACCGTGCAACTGTTGAGGCTGAAATGAGCGAAATGCGCGATCTTTTGGGACGTCTGCACAATCAAAAAAATTGGTTTAGACCGAAAACTGGACACGGCTACATCGGAGGGTGATCCTAGTTCTCGTACCGCGTTGCACCCCGCCTTGAGGTTTCGAAATTCAAGGTCACATGCAGTGGATGATGGGCACGTTGGGTGCAATGATGACGTTCACAGGTTTGGCAGTTTAGGCCAATTGGGGCAGGATCCTGATCAAACCTATGACTGATATCGTCAAAGTATGTAATGTCATTGGCAAATTGCAATTCACAGCCCAGTGCAACAATCATGCGACGATCCTGTGTTTTACGTGAATAAACCGATCGATCAGTTGTGCGCGCAATTGTTGCATAGCGTGTACCGTCAGGCAGCTCGACTGCTTGGGTTAAAACGACATTTGGACTCTGCAATGCGTTGTGAATATTCCACACTGCGCAACGCCCGCCAAAATCCGCCAGAACGGCGCTGTTTGGATTGATCCGTTTGGTGATATTGCCAGCGCGGTCCAATCGGATCAGGAAAAACGGAATGCCTTGTTTTCCACTGGCCTGCAATGTGGTCAGCCGATGCGCAACCTGTTCAAAGGTGGCACCAAACGCAGATGCGATCCTGTCGATATCATACCGCGTTTTTGTTGCGACGTCGTGAAATGCGTCGTAGGGCATCACAATTGCCGCCGCAATGTAATTCAATAGCTCATTAAATAAACGATTCCGCGCAGTCAGGTTTTTGACCTGATATCCCTTTAGTACGTCGTAGCATTCAACGCGCGCAATGATATAGGCCAGTTGAAAAATTCGATTTGGGGCATCCAAGCCTTCGGACAAGCGGACAATGTTTTGCACTTCGTCAAAGCGCATTAATGTACTTTGCATCATGGATAGCTTTTCGACCTGACATCGAATACCATGCATCGCGCGCAGATAATCCTTTAGACGATGATACAATTCATCCTGGGGGTGGCCAACTTTTTGCCGTAGGCGATCAGCAATCGTTTCAAGTTTTGGAAAATAATTTCGGTTCGCTTTAAAAAAATCATAGATCTGGGTTTCGTCATTTGATTGAGATGCCGCGCTTTCGTTGTTTGATATGCTGTTTTGAACGACTTCTGCCAATTGTTGGTAGTCGTTGTACAACTCTTTAAAGCGCTCAACAAATTGTGGGGCATGCGCAACCGCGCCGCGTAATTGTTGAAGGTCTGGCTCAACCGAGCTGAAAATTGGGTCACGCACCATCATACGCAATGTGTTTAGATCTTCTGCTTCGTGGGTATTGGCCAGCTCTTGGGCACTTACACCATAAACATCCGATAAGGACATGAGGACTTTAACAGTCAGCGTGCGTTGATTGTTTTCCAACAAATTCACATAGGCGGCACTCACACCGATAAGGTTCCCAAGCTGGGCCTGGGTGTGTTTGTGTTGTTTGCGCAATTGCCGTAACTTTGGGCCAATGAAGATCTTTTCCATGTTAACAAATTAACAGAAAATAAATTTGTAATAAACAATAAAAACAACGCAACACTAATTAAATTGCATTTTACTCTATCTAATTGTTTTTTTCGTTCGCAACGACGCACGATGCGATTTTTTCGCGGTTGTTTTAGAACCAACTTGGGATGGAGGTCCAACTATGTATAACAAATTAACCAAAAAGATTGCGGTTGCCGCACTTTCGACAGCGGCTCTGCTTGCTGGGGCAGCACAAGCTGTTGCAGGCGACTGGAAACCACAAAAGCCAGTTGAACTTGTCATCATGGCCGGTCAGGGTGGCGGTGCAGATCGTATTGCGCGCTTATTCCAATCGATCATTCAGAAAGAAAACCTATCAAACATGCCAATGCTGCCTGTGAACAAAGGTGGCGGGTCAGGTGCAGAAGCATTGCGTTATCTTAAAGATAAAGAGGGCGATGCCCACGTGATCATGGCAACTTTGAATTCATACTACACAACGCCGCTACGCACAGACATCGGTGTGGATATCGAAGATTTCACACCATTGGCGCGTATGGCGATGGACACATTTGTATTGTGGGTCAACGCAGACAGCGACATCCAAACACTGGATGATTATGTTGCCGCGGTGAAAGCGGCTGGCGGAAGCTGGAAAATGGGTGGCACAGGCACAGGTCAAGAAGATAGCCTTGTGACTGCAATGCTGGAAAAAGAGTTCGGCATTCAACACACATATGTCCCGTTCAAAGGGGGCGGAACTGTTGCGAAAAACCTAGTGGGTAACCATATCAACGCGACCGTGAACAACCCTGCGGAACAAATGGGCTTCTATCAGGCGGGCAAAGTACGCCCGATCGTGGCCTTCACTCCTGAACGTTTGGCTGTATTCCCAGATGTGCCGACGGCGCGCGAATTGGGGCATGACATCGTTTATTGGATGCAGCGTTCGTTTGTTGCACCTAAGGACATGCCAGCAGACGCAGTCGCATATTACACCGAAATGTTAGAAAAATTGGGTGCAACACCTGAATGGCAAGAATACGCATCAGGCAAGGCATTGGTTGCTGATATGCTAACTGGCGATGCACTGCAGGATTACTTTTTGAACGAACGTTCAAAGCACGCTGAAATTTTGGCATCGATCGAATAATCACATTTAACACATTTTGGCCCCCGGTTTGGGGGCCATTTTTTCCTTAGGGTTTCCTGACATGATATTGGACAAAGTAATCGCCGGAGCATTGGTTTTGCTGTCGGCATATATGATGAGCCACGCCATTCTTCTACCGATCGGTTGGAACGGTGAAACGGGTGGACCGGGCGGTGGTGCATTTCCGTTTTGGTGTTCATTGATTATCTTGGTGTGTGCGGTTTTCATCATATTTCGCCCATCATCGTCCTATGAGGCTGATCAGTTTACATTTGATCATGAAATGATAGGGCCACTGTTGCAAGTGATTATAGCGATCGCAATCACAATCGCACTTATTCCAGTCACTGGGGCATATATCGCAATACCGCTGTTTTTGTTTTGGTATCTCAAGATTTATGGCAAACACGGATGGACATTATCGTTATCCATCACGTTGATGACGCCCGTTGTCGTGTTCTTTTTCTTTGAGGCAACGCTGAAAATTTTGCTGCCCAAAGGTGTTACTGAACCGTATTTTTTCCCGCTTTATGCGATGTTCTTTTAAGAGGTACTGATGGAAGTTCTCTCTCTTCTTGCTGATGGTTTTGCGACCTCACTTTCGCCCTTTAATCTGTTTATTGTGATCATTGGCGTTACGGCTGGTTTATTTATTGGCGCGATGCCGGGGCTTGGGTCAGTCAATGGCGTTGCGATTGTATTACCACTTACCTTTGTGGTCCCTCCATCGTCTGCCATCATCTTGTTGGCTGCAATCTATTATGGGGCTATGTATGGTGGTGCGGTTTCGTCCATATTGTTGGGTATTCCTGGGGCGTCCACTGCAGTGGCGACAACCTTTGACGGACGGCCCATGGCGCAAAAGGGGCAGGCGGGCCTTGCCTTGATTGCGGCGGCGGTTGCATCGTTTGTCGGTGGGACAATCTCGGTTGTGTTGTTCACCTTATTTGCGGCGCCCCTTGCTGATATCGCGCTAAGTTTTGGCCCAGCCGAAGAATTTGCATTGGTCCTTTTGGCATTTACAACCTTTGTTGGGTTGGGCGGTGATGATTCACTCAAAACCATAATCATGATTTGTCTTGGCCTTGCCTTATCGACAGTTGGATTGGATTTGATTTCGGGTCAACCGCGTTTAATATTTGGCGATTTACCGGGGTTTTATTCGGGCATTTCATTCTTGGTTTTGGCGATTGGGACCTATGGTTTGGGTGAAATCCTGTATACCATTGAAACGTCAAAAACTGCACCCAAGGTGACGAATGCGCGTATTACATTCGCAGAACTTGGCGCAGGCCTAAAGCGGATGAACGGGCTTTGGAAAACAATGTCTCTTGGGTCATTGCTTGGGTTTTTTGTGGGCATGTTGCCGGCCGCGGGTGCAACGCCTGCGGCACTGATGTCCTATGGTATTGCCAAGCAGACGTCAAAGACATCTGACACCTTTGGTAAGGGTAATATTGAAGGCGTCGCCGCCCCTGAAACGGCAAACAACGCCGCTTCTACGGGATCATTGCTTCCAATGCTAACACTTGGGATTCCTGGATCCCCCACAACCGCACTATTACTAGGTGGAATGGTTATGTGGGGTTTGGTGCCTGGACCAATGTTGTTTATTGAGCAACCCGATTTTGTTTGGGGTTTGATTTCGTCGCTATATACCGCGAACTTGGCAGCCGTTGCTGTGAACATTGCGCTGATTCCTGTGTTTGTCTGGGCCTTGCGCATGCCATTTACCGTTTTGTGCGCTTTGGTAGTGATCCTATGCATTGTTGGAGGATATGCGCCGTCTCAGAAAATGCATGATGTTTGGTTGATCTTTGCCTTTGGCGTCGGTGGCTATTTGCTGCGCAAAGCGGATTATCCTCTTGCGCCGCTTGTTCTGGCTCTGGTCCTTGGACCATTGATGGAAAAAAGTTTCCGCCAGACATTGATCGCAGAACAGGGAAATATCTTTGCATTCGTTGAACGTCCTCTGTCGGCGACTTTTATTGTGCTCGCTGTCTTATTCTTTGTGATGCCCTTCATTGCCGCCTTGATCACCGGTGCCAAAGAGCGCATTCATGTCCCCAGTAAACGTCCAAAAATTAACTAGATTGAATGGATCCGAAAAATGAAAACAACACTAAAAGATTTGATTGATCAACATCCAGATCATGCCATTGCAATTGGAGAGCCTGGACGGGAATGGTTAACATACGCGGGTCTACGTGCCATGGCGGCATCTGTTCACACCAGCTTGCGTAGTTTTGGGATTGGGGCGCAGGACCGTGTTGCAATTGTTTTGGCGAATGGATCTGACATGGCATCTGCCTTTGTAACTGTTGCTCAGTCAGCGACAACCGCGCCACTGAACCCTAGTTATCGAGAGGATGAATTTGCCTTTTATCTAGAAGATCTTGGGGCCAAGGCCATTGTGCTAAAGGACGATTACGATGGCCCCGCACGCCAAGCGGCAGAGAAATTGGGGTTGATTGTTCTGAATTTGATCCCAACTGCACGTGCAGGCGAGTTTTCATTGGCAGGTCCAGATGCAAACGCGGCGCAGGATACATCGCCAAGCGAAGATGATGTTGCATTGATTTTGCACACCTCTGGCACAACATCGCGCCCGAAAATTGTGCCACTGCTGCAAAGCAATGTGGCGGCCTCGGCCCAGAACATCGCAACATCACTGTCTCTGACAGCTGAAGATCGCTGCTTGAATGTTATGCCGTTGTTTCACATTCATGGCTTGGTCGCTGCTGTTTCTGCAACATTTGCATCTGGTGGGTCGATCTATTGTACCCATGGTTTTAATGCGATGAATTTCTTTGCGATGATGTCTGAGGCGCGCCCAACATGGTACACAGCGGTTCCAACCATGCATCAGGCGATTTTGTCCCGATCTGCGCGCAATTCTGATGTCATTGCAAATGTTCCATTGCGCTTCTTGCGTTCATCTTCGGCGTCTTTGCCTGCACAGGTAATGGAGCAGTTAAACAAAACCTTCAACGCCCCCGTGATCGAAGCATACGGTATGACAGAGGCCGCGCACCAAATGTGCTGCAATCCGCTTGAACGTCAAAAACCGGGTTCCGTTGGCGTTGCTGCAGGACCCGAGGTTGCCATTGCGCATGAAGTCGAAAACAAAATTATTACCGGCACGGGCGAGGTCGTTATTTCTGGGCCTAATGTTACCCCGGGATATGAAGGCAACCCCGAGGCCAACGAAAAGAATTTTTTTGAATTTGAGGGCAAACGTTGGTTTCGAACCGGTGATCAAGGGGCCTTTGATGCAGATGGATTCTTAGAGCTGACTGGTCGCCTAAAGGAAATTATCAACCGAGGTGGTGAAAAAATTTCACCATTAGAAGTTGATGGTGTCTTGATGGATCATCCCAGCATCCAACAGGTTGTCACATTCGCTCTGCCTCATCCGAAATTGGGAGAAGAGGTCGCTGCAGCGGCAGTGTTGCGCGATGGTCATGAGGCGACAGAACAATCCATTCGTGAATTCGCAGCCGAACGCATGGCCGATTTCAAGGTGCCGCGCCGTGTTATAATTATGGACGAAATCCCCAAAGGTGCGACAGGCAAAATGCAGCGTATTGGCATGGCCGAGAAATTAGGCCTCGTGGCTGGAGCATAATTACATGAAAGTTTGTATTTTTGGAGCAGGGGCCATTGGTGGCTATATGGGTGTTAAACTGGCCAAGGCGGGCGCGGATGTTAGCCTTGTTGCGCGTGGCCCCCATTTGTCTGCAATGCAAGAAAAAGGTTTGACCCTGATTGAGGAAGCGAAAACAACAACGGTTTCTGTGACGGCCTCAGACGATCCAACCACATTGGGTGTTCAGGATTATGTTATTGTAACACTCAAGGCGCATTCGGTCCCCCCAGTGGTATCCAAAATGGCTCCTTTGATTGGGCCAAATACAACGATTGTGTCGGGCGTAAACGGAGTGCCATGGTGGTATTTTCACGAACTAGAGGGTGAACATGAAGGCACCCGATTAGAAAGTGTCGATCCAGGCAATGTTCAGTGGGACGGTTTTGGACCAGATCGGGTTTTGGGGTGTGTCGTCTATCCCGCAGCCGAAGTGATCGAACCAGGCGTGATCAAGCATATTGAAGGTAATCGTTTTTCCCTTGGCGAACCCGATGGCTCAAAATCTGAACGGGCATTGGCCTTATCAAAAATATTGTCGGACGCAGGTTTAAAAGCGCCTGTGCGCCCAAAGTTGCGCGATGAAATTTGGGTCAAGCTGTGGGGCAATCTTTCGTTTAACCCAATCTCTGCGCTGACACATGCAACGCTGGATGTTTTGTGCACGGACGAGGGCACCCGCGCTGTTGCGCGTAATATGATGCTTGAGGCGCAAGAAATCGCAGAACGCCTTGGTGTGAAATTTCCGATTGATGTGGATCGTCGCATCGCAGGGGGCGCAGCTGTCGGCGCACATCGGACATCCATGTTACAGGATTTAGATCAAGGGCGGCCCATGGAAATCGATGCACTGGTTGCATCTGTTCAAGAATTGGGGCGTGTCACAAACGTACCCACACCTACAATCGATACTGTTTTGGGGCTTGTTCGACTGCGTGCGCGCACCGCCGGCCTCTACTCTTAATATTTCGTACATCAGGAGAGAGCGATGTTTGATCAATTGAAGATTACCAACACGATTGCGGCAGGTCCTGGGCCTGGGAACACCGATCCGCGTGTTTTACAGCAATTTGCAAACGCAGGCTTGGCCGATCATATGCATCCTGATGTTTTGCAGGGTATGATCGAATGTAAACATATGCTGCGTGAAATATGGGGTACGACTAACACCTACACTTTCGGCGTTGCTGGTACAGGTTGGAGCGGCCTTGATTGCATGATTGCTGCGGTGCAACCGGGTGATACCGTGGTGGTGTTTGTGAACGGTACGTTTTCTGGGATTGATGCACTTTCCTTGCGGATGAAGGCTGCAACGGCGCAAGAATTATCAGCAAATCCCACGGATCCAAATGCGGCGTCTGTGCAGGTCATAAACGTTGCCCACGGGACATCCGTGGATGCAGAGACGATTGAACAGGCACTCGCAGAACATCAACCCAAATGGGCGCTAATGGCGCATTACGAAACAGGGTCTGGTCGTATCAACGATGTTCAGGCGTTTTCAGATGCGTGCCAACGTCACGGGGTTTTGGGATTGGTCGATGCCGTCAGTTCGCTTGGCGTTGCCAATTTTCGCATTGATGACTATCCGGGCGTTGCGGCATGGGCGTCCTGTCCACAAAAGGGCATCAGCTGTTTACCGCTCACGTATGCGCCAGTCAGTTTTCGACAAGACTATATTGATGTTTTGAACACATCAGGTGCGCGTTGTTTTGTGCATCATCCCCTTATGGAGGCGCGTCACTGGGGCATTATGGATGGCCAAGATGTAGAAAAAGGTGCCTATCACAGAACGCATTCTGCCTATGCTGTCGCTGCCTTTCACGAGGCGTTGCGCCTGACATTGGAAGAAGGCTTGGCCAATCGTGCGGCGCGCTATGCACAGTGCGAAGACGTCTTGCGCCGCGCCTTTGGCGCGATGGGCTGTGATGTGACATCAAACATGACGTCTTTGGTTGTTTTGAACCTGCCATCCGACATGGCGGGTCGTGAAATGGAATTTGTCACCTATTGTCGGTCGCAAAACTTTGGTATTTGGCCGACTTTGTCTCAGCCGACGCAGGTGCGTGTTGGTATCCTCAACCTATTGGAAAACGCGGACATCGAAAATATTGTGAATCGCTTTGGCGCGGCCTTGGTTGATTTGGGCGGATCTTTTGATCCTGTCCCAGTCCAAGCAATTTTGACGTCCTTTCAAACACGTATGGCGGCAGAATGAGCACAGCAAAGATCCTAATCACCCGTAAATGGCCAGAGAGTGTCGAGGCAGAGTTGATGAAACACTATGACGTGACGCGTAACACAGATGATGTTGCGCTAAGCGTTGAAGAGTTGCGCGCTGCCTTGGGGGAATATGACGCTATTTTGCCGACGGTCACCGATAATATGGGGGCCGCTGTTTTTCAAACGGATCACATTCGCACGCAAGCGATCTGTAATTATGGGGTTGGGTTTTCACATATTGATATTTCTGCGGCACAGGCTGCGGGCATCACGGTTACAAACACACCTGATGTTCTAAGCGAATGCACGGCTGACATCGCGATGACGCTAATGTTGATGGTGGCGCGTCGTGCAGGCGAAGGCGAACGAGAAGTGCGCGCGGGACAATGGAGCGGATGGCGCCCGACACATATGATCGGAACGAAGGCCAGCAATAAAAAGGTGGGGATTGTTGGATTTGGGCGCATCGGCCAAGAATTCGCGCGTCGTGCTCATTTTGGGTTCAACTGCGAAATATTTGTCCAAAATCGATCACAAGTTGCTCAGGACAAATTGGATCAATTCGGCGCAACACAGTTGGATGATTTGAAGGCCTTATTCCAGATATGTGATGTTGTGTCCCTGCATTGCCCGGGTGGGGATGCAAATCGCCACTTGATCAATGCTGACATTCTGGCGCAGGCAAAGCCCGGGTTAATATTGGTAAATACCGCACGCGGCGAGGTCGTGGATGAGGTCGCATTGGCCCAAGCACTGCAGACTGGCACACTTGGTGGCGCTGGCTTGGATGTGTTTGACGGTGAACCTAATATCAAACCTGAAACACGAGAAGCGCCAAATATGGTGATGTTGCCCCATTTGGGCAGTGCAACGGCAGAAACACGCGTCGAAATGGGGATGCGGGTTGTTGAAAACCTGAACGCTATTATGGCGGGCACTGCGCCGCGCGATCCGGTTTGCTGATCCTTGAAAAACGTCGCATTGTGATTTGCGGCAAAACTGATATGTCACCTCTGGTAATCAAAGAGGTGACATATGGGAAATTTTTGGGATGAACGCTATGCGGGCCAAGAGTACTTATTTGGCACCAAACCCGCCCAAGGATTGATCACCTTAGAACCACATTTGGTCGAGGGCGGAAAAACGCTTGTCGTGGCGGATGGAGAGGGGCGCAATTCCGTATTCTTGGCGAAACTGGGATATGACGTTTTGGCCACAGATTATTCCGAAGTGGCCCAGACCAAAGCCAAAGCCTTGGCGCAAAAAGAGGGTGCCACAGTCACCTTTGAACTGGCAGATATCTTTGATCTGGAACACAGCGAACAGCAATACGAAAATGTGGTTGCAATCTTTATCCAATTTGTTCCGCCTGCACAGATGGCACGTGTTTTTGCATCGCTGGCGCGTGCAACAAAACCGGGTGGAACATTATTGATCCACGGGTATACCCCAGAGCAAGTCGCCTTGGGTACAGGGGGGCCGGGCAAACCAGATCACATGTACACAACCGAAATGTTGGTACAAGCGTTTTCCCAGATGCAGATCGTTGTAAACCGCGCCTATCATGCGGAACTCGACGAAGGCCGTGGCCATTCTGGGCAATCCGCCCTGATTGATTTTGTGGCCCGTGCCCCGTTAGAGTGAAACCGGGTCACCTTTTCGAATGACATACATCATCCGAATTAATGTGTGATTTTCTAACTAATAGATTGCTAGAGGATTAAGTTGCAAAAAGCCCCTGACATGACCCTAGATAAAGCCGCGCGTCTATCCGTGGCACCGATGATGGATTGGACCGATCGGCATTGTCGGTATTTGCATCGATTGATGTCGCGGGAAACTTTGCTTTATACGGAAATGGTAACGTCGCCAGCATTGGTGCGCGGTGGGGCGTTACATTTGTTGGATTATAACCCCGAGGAACATCCCGTGGCACTTCAATTGGGCGGATCGGATCCGACCGAATTGGCCGCTGCGGCCAAGATGGGCGAAGATGCGGGGTATGATGAAATTAACCTGAATTGCGGTTGCCCCTCTGATCGGGTGCAATCGGGCACCTTTGGTGCGGTATTAATGCGCACCCCTGATTTGGTGGCGGATTGCTGCGCGGCCATACAGGACGCGGTTCAGGTAGAAGTGACCGTGAAATGCCGCATTGGTGTTGATGACCAAGATGCGCATCAGGTGCTGCCCGATTTCATAAAACGCGTGTCCGATGCGGGGGTGAAACGGTTTATTATTCATGCCCGCAAGGCATGGTTGCAAGGGCTAAGCCCAAAAGAAAACCGCGAAATCCCCCCTTTAGATTATGATTTGGTTCATCAGATTAAATCGGATAATCCCCATCTGCATATTTCGATTAACGGGGGAATAACCAGCCTGGATCAGGCCGTGCATCATTTGGAACGGGGTTTGGATGGTGTCATGATTGGGCGTTCTGCGTATCATTCACCCAGCGATATTTTGTGCGCCGCAGACAAACGGATTTATGGAACAAATCACACATCAGATCCGCATTTGGTAGTGGAACAGATGTTGCCCTATATTGATAGACACATCACCAATGGCGGCCGTTTACATCAAGTGACGCGCCATATGCTGGGGTTGTTTATGGGGCAGCCTGGCGCGCGGGGTTGGCGCAGGCTGTTGTCTGAAGAGGCCCATTTGGGCGATCCAAGCGTTGTAAAACGCGCATTAGAGTACGTGCGTTAATCTCTGCTGCTTGCCGTGCGCAACTTATCCCAATCAAAGCTTACACCGATCCCTTCAACATCTGGTGCAAGGGCCTGTGCATTTTCCATCACCAGAGGGCGATGCGTGTACTGATCAATTGGGAATGAATGTACCTCTAACCAACCTGCATTCGGGCGGGCCGAAACAAGGCTGACGTGTAATTCTTGCATGCCATGGCTGCACACGGGAATTCCGTAGTGTTCCGACATGTCCGCCACGCGCAGCCATCCTGTTATACCACCGCAATTTGATGCATCTGGTTGAATAAACCCTAGATTGCTTTGTTCAAAGGCGTAGCCAAATTCATGCTCAGTATGCAGGTTTTCCCCCATTGCCAGTGGAACAGATGTTGCTGCGGCGATGCGGGCATAGCCCTGATAATCATCGGGAATGGTAGGTTCCTCAAACCAGTAAATATTTTGATCTTCGAACATTTTTGAGGCGGTGATCGCCTGTTCAACACTAAAGGCGTAATTGGCATCAACCATGAATGTACGTTGATCCCCAATGTGTGTGCGAACCGCGCGAATACGTTCTATGTCCTGTGTTAGTTCTGGTCGACCTATTTTGATTTTGACGGCATCAAAACCGGCCTCCATGTATTCATCCATGCTTTGCAAAAGGCGCGGCAGATCATATCCCAGATCAATGCCCCCCCGATAGGCGCGACATCGATCATGCGTTCCCCCTGCCATTTGTACCAGCGATGTTTTCGTGCGCTTGCCGCGCAAATCCCACAAGGCGATGTCCACCGCAGAAATTGCAAATGACGCAATCCCACCACGTGCAACGTAATGTACATGCCATTGCATGCCGTCATAGAGGGCATCAATATCCTGCGTGTCTTGACCCATTAAAAACGGTACAAGATCGTGGTTGATCATCGTTTCAATCGATCTACCGCCTTTACCGCCAGTATAGGTGTATCCTGTGCCTGAAATTCCATCGCTATCTGTAATCGTGACGGTCACCAACTCGAAATGCGTGTGCGCGCCATGCTTGGCGTCTTCCAGTACTTCATCTAGAGGAGGGTCAAAATATTGGACATCAATCGTTTGGATTTTAGTCATATCAGCCATCGTTTAAGTTTTTGCATTCTGGAACAGGTGTGATGACCGTTCCATTCTGAATATACTGTTCCAAATTATCACAGGTCAGATCCCCCATGGCTTGGCGTGTTTCACTCGATGCGCTGCCGATATGTGGGGTTAGGACTACATTGTCCATTGATTTTAGGGCATCTGGAATCGCAGGCTCGTGTTCGAATACATCCAAACCCGCTGCACCCAACCGACCATCCTGTAAGGCGGCGACCAACGCTGTTTCATCCACCACAGATCCGCGTGCAACATTGATCAACATACCATTAGGGCCCAGTGCATTCATGACCTCTTCATTCACCAAATGATGTGTTGATGCGCCCCCTGGCGTGATCACAAATATCACATCAACAGCTGTCGCTAAATCACTAATATTGCTGTGATACCTGTAGGGATTATCCTTTTTTGATCGCGCGTGGTAATGTATATTTGCATTAAATGCCAATGCACGTTTGGCAATCGTTTCACCAATGCGACCCATCCCAAGAATACCGACCTGTCGTTTTTGGACAGACCGTGTCAGCGCAAAGGCACCATCGCGTTCCCATTGCCCTGATCGCGCCCATTTATCCGCGTTAATCAATCGTCTCGATGTTGCCAGCCACAACATGATTGCGGTGTCTGCGACCTCGTCGTTCAAAACATTTGGCGTATGTGAGACCAAAATACCGCGGGCCGCCGCATCATCTGCATCAATGGCATCATATCCAACGCCGTAGGATGAGACGACTCTTAGATTTGGCAGGCGTGCCAATAATTGATCTGGCACGCCCCAATGTCCATCCGTTGCAATCGCAAGAACATCCGCACCATAGGCAGTAACAAATGCGTCTTGGTCTGTTAGGTCAAACCATATGCGCACATCAAAATGCGCCTCAAAGCGCACACGCATGCGTTCTGTAACATTCCCGATTTGCAACAGAATTGGTTTAGTCATCTGCGCGCACATTTTGGCGTTGCAGTCCCAAACCCTGGATCGATAATTCCATTACATCCCCGTCTTTTAGATAGACAGGCTCAGGCTTGATCCCCATGCCAACGCCAGGTGGGGTGCCTGTTGAAATGACATCACCAGGGTGCAACGTGAACAGGTGCGATAGATGCGAAATCACCTGTGCCACTGTGAAAATCATCGTTTTGGTGTTTCCTGTTTGCATGCGCGCGCCGTTGACGTCCAACCACATGTCCAAGTTTTGTGGGTCTTCGACTTCGTCACGTGTCACCAACCATGGACCCGTCGGGCCAAATGTGTCGCATGATTTTCCTTTGGTCCACTGACCTGTCAGAGAGGTTTGGAAATGGCGTTCGCTGACATCGTTGCAAAGGCAATAGCCCGCCACATATTCCAGTGCGTCTTCTTCGCTGACATATTTTGCGGCCTTACCGATGACAACGCCCAGTTCCACTTCCCAATCTGTTTTGGTTGATCCACGTGGCATCACGACGTCATCGTTTGGCCCTGTGATGGCAGAGTTAGCCTTCATAAACAGAATTGGATGTTCTGGAATATCGGCGCCTGTTTCCGCTGCGTGATCTGCGTAATTCAGGCCAATGCACATGAATTTACCAATATCGCCAACACAGGCACCAATGCGCGGGCTCCCATCCACAGCCGGCAGGCTGTTCGGATCCAATGCGCGCAATTTTGCGATGCTCTCATCCCCGATGGTCGCACCGGTGATGTCAGCGACATGTGCAGATAGATCGCGTAGTGTTCCGTTGCTGTCGATCATACCAGGTTTCTCTTGGCCAACGGCGCCATAACGTACAAGTTTCATTGTCTAATGTATCCTTTAATGGTTGTCGCGCGGCACGTGGCGGGACGCGATGTTTTGGTGTTTGTCTGATCCATCAAGGATCATGCCCTCATCAAACTGACGCACTTTCTCTTGGAAAATATCTTGCCAAGGGGTCTGAGCCGTGGCGCGATAGGCGTTTTCGGGCAGGGCGGCGCGACGGCTCTCTAATTCTTCATCGCTGATTAGGATGTTTGCAGTACATGTGTTCAAATCAATGCGCACCGTATCGCCTGATTGTACAAGCGCCAAACCGCCTCCCGCAGCGGCCTCAGGTGCCGCATTTAGGATGGAGGGGGACCCCGATGTTCCCGACTGACGCCCGTCGCCTACGCAAGGAAGCGAATTGATGCCCCGTTTCAACAAATACGAAGGCGGGCGCATATTCACAACTTCGGCTCCACCAGGATAGCCAAGCGGTCCCGTGCCTCGCATCATCAAAATACAGTTTTCATCAATCCCAAGGCTTTCGTCATCAATGCGGCTGTGAAAATCTTCAGGCCCATCAAACACGAAAGCGCGCCCTTCGAACGCGTTTGGATCCTGTGGGTTTGAAAGGTAGCGATCTTTGAATTCTTGGCTGATCACGCTGGTTTTCATGATAGCACTGTCAAATAGGTTGCCAGATAGGTTGATAAAGCCCGCATGCTCTTTGATTGGGGTTTCAATGGGTTTAATTACATCGGTGTTAATGATTTCCGCGTTTGTGCAGTTATCACCCATGCTTTTGCCATTTGCAGTGATCTGATTTGGGTGGGGCAGCATGCCTGCCTTAATCAACTGGCCCATTACGGCAGGAACGCCGCCAGCGCGGTGATAATCCTCGCCCAAGTATTCGCCCGCTGGTTGAAGGTTCACCAAGAGCGGCACTTTGTGTCCCAGTCGTTGCCAATCATCATTGGTTAGTTCGATTCCCAGCAATTTAGCCAATCCATTCAGGTGGATAGGAGCATTTGTTGAACCACCAATTGCAGAGTTTAAAACAATTGCGTTCTCAAACGCCTCTTTCGTCATAATGTCAGAGGGTTTCAAATCTTCATGCACCATATCCACGATCCGTTTCCCTGTCATATAGGCCATTTGACCACGTTCACGATAGGGCGCGGGAATGGCAGCTGATCCTGGCAATTGCATGCCCAGCGCCTCGGCGATGGAATTCATTGTGGTCGCTGTACCCATGGTATTGCAATAGCCAGTAGACGGAGCGGATGAAGCGACAAGGTCCATAAAGCCATCGTCATCTATTTCACCTTTTGCATGCAATTCGCGCGCTTTCCATACGATTGTGCCTGATCCTGTGCGTTGACCACGGAACCATCCGTTTAACATTGGCCCAACCGACAGCGCGATTGCAGGAATGTTCACCGAAGCGGCAGCCATCAACAACGCAGGTGTGGTTTTGTCACAACCAATGTTCAATACGACCCCATCGATGGGATACCCAAACAGGGTTTCAACCAGCGAAAGATAGGCCAAATTTCTGTCTAACATGGCCGTGGGCCGTTTTCCTGTTTCTTGAATGGGATGCACAGGAATTTCAATCACTGTACCACCTGCCGCAATCACGCCGTCACGGACACGCTTAGACAATTCAATGTGGTGGCGGTTACACGGGCTCAAATCACTGCCTGTTTGTGCAATCGCGATGATGGGCTTGTCGCCCTGCAACTCTTCGCGTGTAAGGCCATAGTTCAAGTACCGCTCAAGATAAAGAGCCGTCATTTCACGATCATCAGGGTTGTTGAACCACAGACGAGAGCGCAGTGTTTTCTTGTCACTCATTCTCTTTTCTCCGTATGAAATTAGTTTGACCAGCCGCCGTCAATGACATGCGCATGGCCTGTGGTAAATCCGCTGTCGTCTGATCCCAAATAGACGGCAAGTGCCGCCACTTCTTCGGCGGCACCAATACGACCCATGGGTTGACGTGCGATGAATGCTTTCATTGCGGCCTCGTAATCGCCCGTTGCACGTAAACGATCATGTAGCGAGGGGCTCTCGACTGTACCAGGGCAAATGCAGTTGCAGCGCACGCCTTGGGTAATGACATCGGTTGCAACCGATTTCGTCAACCCGATGACGCCAGCTTTGGTTATGCCATAGACATAACGACTTGGCGCCCCTTTAAGAGAGGAGGCAACGGATGACATGTTTATGATAGACCCCGTGCCACGTTCCAACATGCCGGGAAGTGCCGCTCGGATCATTCGATGCATTGAACCGACATTTAAATCCCATGCAAACGACCATTCTTCATCGGTACATTCCAAGATGGTTCCATGATGAACAAAACCTGCGCAATTGAACAAGATATCAGGCTGTGCCCGTTGAACACCCGAAATGATTGCGTCATTGTCCAACACGTCCAGTGTGAACGTTTCTATAGTGCCTAACCCCTCAGCCTCTTGCTGTAAGTCGGCCAATGTCTCTGGATTGATATCAGTGGCAAACACATGCGCACCTTCACGGACCATAGCCAGTGCAGTTGCGCGGCCGATTCCTTGTCCTGCGGCGGTAAGTAGGGCGCGTTTGTTTTGAAGGCGGTTTGACATATTCGTATTCCAGTTTTGTTTCAAAGTTCAGGTTTGGAGTGCCTGCGTTTTATGCGTCACGTATGACCCTATCTTTGGTTTGTTGAAGGATCAATCTGATTTGCAATTTTACATAATTTCAAAATTACGCTTAATTTTGAACGCAGATGGATTGGTTGTTCTTTCATTTTTTAATAGTTTCTTTTCATGTGATCAAAGATCGCTTGCTTGCAGGCATTGTCATCACGCGCGAGCGCAGCGTTTAAAATTGTGGCGTGCTCATTGATGATAGACTCAAAATAGTTTGATCCAAAATCACGTTCTTGGGCAACGAATTGTTGTCGGAATTGCGCATAAATATGACCGTAAGTTTCAATAAGGACGTTGGATCCACAGCCAGAAATAAGGGCGTCATGAAATTCGAATTCAGCCGCTGACCATACAATTAGGTGTTCATTTGTTAATCCATCTCGAGACATTAATGCTTCGATATGACTTAGTTTGTGGTGTGCTGTATTCAGTCGAATTTCCCAATCAATTCCACCATGTTTTATTGACAGCGATGCGCCTTCTTGCTCAAGCAGAACGCGAAATTTTGCAATGTCAGCGCGTATTTCGGGAGAAGTTTCGCGGGCACGAAAGCCGCGCTGCATTTGAAAAGTAACCAAGCCGATTTTCGATAATCTAAGTAATGCATCGCGGATTGTATTCGTAGAGCACCCATAATCAGATTGGAGTTCGACGGGTTTGATTTTACTGCCTGCGGGGATAACGGCATTGATCAATTTTTGATACAAATCATCGTAGAGTTCGGTTGTTGTATAGGCTTTCATGTCTTGCTCAAAATTTTGACATTTTATAGATACGTCGAAATTAATAGAAAGTTCAACTTTTTTCTTGCCAGATTCCTAATTGCGGTTAGGCTATCGTCAGCACCCATGGGTTGAAACTGGGTGAAACAACAAAACAGACAATAGGGAGAACAAAATGAGTTTTGTTAAAACGGTTGCTGCAGCCTTGGGCGCGGCGGCATTGCTGGCGACAACTGCTACAGCGGCCACAACTAATCTACGTATTCAAACACACTACGCACCGGAAACCGTCTCGGGTAAGTTGGCTGCGCAATATATTGACGATGTTCAGCGCATGTCCGGTGGAGACATTAACATCGAGATGTTTTATTCGTCATCGGTTGTGAAATCAGTTGAAACATTTGACGCAGCTGCAACTGGTATTCTTGATTGTGATATGACTGGTGGTGGCTATCAGACTGGTAAAAACCCAGCCTTCCAGTTTGTTGGTGATATCATGGGCGGCTATGCAACGCCATATCAACAGCTAAGCTGGCTCTATTATGGTGGCGGTCTGGAAGATGCTCAGGCGCTTTACAATAAATACGACATGCAACTAGTAGGGTGGTGGGTTTACGGCCAAGAGAGCCTTGCTTCTTCTCGTCCGCTGGATGGGCCTGACGCGTTGAAAGATTTCAAATTCCGTTCACCGCCTGGTATGGAAACAAAAATCTTTGAAAAACTAGGTGCAAAGCCAATCGTGATGGATTTCACAGAAATCTTTACTGCGCTTGAAACTGGCATCATCGATGGTGCTGATGCCTCTGGTTTGGCTAATAACGTGGGCCTCGGGTTGTATGATTTGGTGAAGCACGCCAACTTCCCCGGGTTCCACTCAATGCCATCGGACCATTTGGCGTGTAATAAATCAGTGTGGGATTCTATGCCAGAAGCGCACCGCACGATTATGTCTGTCGCAATGGAGGCATTGGCACTACGTACTGCTTTGACGTTTGAAAAAGCGAACGCCGCCGCAGCAGCGAAGTTGCGTGCAGAAGGTGTAACGCTGTGGCAGTGGTCTGAAGAAGACCTGCAGACATTCCGCGATGCAGCGCAAGCAACATGGCCAGAGTTTGCAACAACACCTGAAGCCAAAGCATTGGTGGATAGTCATATTGCATATTTGACTGAGCTCGGATTGGTTTCCAACTAATCTTGTTCAAGCCAAGGGTAGGCACCATTGGTGCCTGCCTATGGATACTTAAATCAATATGAAAGTTGATGGTATGGGAACGATGCTTCGTAATTTACCCCAGTGGTTTTTTCCGCTTTTGTTCATTGGCTGCGGCAGTTGGATCGTCTGGCACGGTGCAACTTATATAATGGCATTTGGGGGATACACTGATGCGTTAGCGGCGCGATATCGCCAAATCATGATGTTAGATTATCTTGTGATCTTGGCGTTTCCAGTTGTGGCTGTTTTCGGAGTTATCAGTGTGAAACAGGCTCCGATGGAAATGGAAAATTATCCGAGCCTTGATCGAATTGCGATGTTTGTCGGCCGTGTTACCATGCTTTTGATCGCGCTTGTTGTCTGTGTCATGATGTACGAAGTGATCCTTCGATATGTATTTGAACGGCCCACATTGTGG
The DNA here is from genome assembly GCA_965657135.1 of uncultured Paracoccaceae bacterium. GTDB lineage: Bacteria > Pseudomonadota > Alphaproteobacteria > Rhodobacterales > Rhodobacteraceae > HIMB11. The sequence goes on along the minus strand of CBFHNF010000003.1, from coordinate 135,008 downwards.
GCGAACGAGATGTCATTATGGCTTGCTGGTTTCGTGTTTATTCTTGCTGGGTTTTATGCAATGCAGCAGCGCAGCCATATTCGGATTTACCTACTATACGACATGTTTCCGCGCACCGTTCAAAAGGTGTGTGATACGATTTCAACAATATTGATTGTCGGCTTTGCCTTCTTTTTGATTTATGGGGGCTTTGGAGAAGCAAAAGCAAAATTATTACGATGGGAAACATTTGGAACTGCATTTGATCCGCCCATCCCAGCAACATTGAAGCCGCTGGTCTTAGTCGTCGTTACTTTGGTCGCTATTCAAGCGGTTTTAAACTTGATCAATGACTGGAACAAAGAACCTGAAATACACACTGCCGCGGATGACATCGATCAAGATGAAATTGAGCGTCTAAAAAAATCTGTGGGAGAGGGATAAATGGACATTGGAACAATTTCACTCGTCTTATTGATTGGATTGATGCTGTTGTTAGCGATCGGTATGCCGCTTGGCTTAGCGTCTGCTGTGATGGCGGTGGTTGTCTTGGTCATGAAGTTCGAGCCCACATTATTGCTGGATCCGACATCGTTTGGGGATGGGTTGCTTACCCGAAAATTTGGGACGGGCCCGCTAAACATACTTGCCCAAAAGATATACGGGCTCTTGACGGATTATGTGTTGATATCCATCCCATTGTTTATATTCATGGCGGCCTTGCTTGAACGCTCTGGGATCGCAAAAGATATGTATTCCTCATTGAACGTTTGGTTATCGCGGGTACGCGGGGGAATTGCGATCGTGACATCGGTCATGGCCGTGATCATGGCTGCGATGTCCGGAATCATTGGCGGAGAAGTGGTCTTGTTAGGGCTGATCGCGCTGCCGCAAATGTTGCGGCTTGGGTACAACCAGAACCTCGCGATAGGGACGATTTGTGCGTCCGGTTCTCTTGGAACAATGATCCCTCCTTCGATCGTCTTGATCATCTATGGCTTAATCACTGAAACGTCTATCAAAGCGCTTTTCACGGGTGCATTTGTGCCAGGCTTTATGTTGGCCTCGATGTTTATCGTTTACATAATTGTTCGCACCCAGCTCAATCCTGATGATGCACCGCTGCCCGAGCCTGAGCCTGGTGATCCAGAGGGGCGTGAAAAGTGGGCATTATTTGGCGCATTCATGTCAATTATCGTAGCAGGGTTTTCGTTTGCTTTGTTCTTGCGTGTCCTCTTCTTTACCGTAACTGGGCAAAATGATTATATTGAAGGCGTTGATGCAATTACCTATGGGACAGCAGATTACATTCCATGGTTTGCAGCGCTTACGGCAATACCGCTTGGGCTGATATTCTTTGTATTTGGAACCAATCGCGCAAAAATCGGATGGGACATGGGCAAAGGACTGGTTGCCCCAATCGTCGTCATTGGCGTGGTACTTGGTTCGATTTATGGTGGCATATCAGGGATCACAGAAGCCGCGGGAATGGGTGTTGTGGCTGTACTGGTGATTTCTATTTTGCGCGGCGAAGCGAGCTTTGATCTGGTATGGGAGAGCTTGATGCGCACGCTCAAGTCCACAGGCACAATTATATGGGTCACGATAGGGGCCGCTGCACTTGCTGGGGCATACACAATTGCGGGTGGTCCTCAATACGTCGCAGATATGATTGTCGGTCTAGATGTGCCAACGATGGGAATATTGCTGATCATGATGCTCATATTACTGTTTATGGGTGCATTCATGGATTGGGTTGGGATCGTGTTATTGATCATCCCAGTATTTTTGCCGATTGTGCAGCGTTTACCAATCGAAGAAATTGGGTTTATCGGTCAACTAGAACCTAAATATTTGGCTGTTTGGTTTGGCGTTTTGTTTTGCATGAATATGCAAGTCAGCTTTTTGTCTCCGCCCTTCGGTCCTGCTGCGTTTTATCTAAAATCTGTGGCCCCCGCGCATATTTCCTTAACGGATATCTTTAAAGGGTTCTTGCCCTTTATCGGTGTTCAGTTGATTGCACTGTCGGTGCTGTTGATTTGGCCAAATATTGTCACGGTACTTCTGTAAGGTTAGGATTCTTGGATGCTGAGTACGGCACAAATCGAACAGTTCAATCGTGAGGGATATCTTGTCGTTGAAGATTTAATCTCACAGGATATTCAGGCATCGGTCGTGCGTGAATACACAACATTGCTGGACACGCTATACTCAAATTGGCACGCAATGGGGCTAGTGCCTTCCTGTGCGAAGGGTGCTGGTTTTTGGGATAAATTGGATGCGGTTAATCGCGCAGGAATAGATTGGTATCAAGCCTTTGATATCTCGTTGCCTGCGGATGGGATCACAAACGAAACGCCCATGCATTTTGGGCCAGCCGTGTTTGACATGGTGATCAGTGATCGGATTTTGGACACGGTTGAATGTTTGATTGGATCGGAAATCACGTCAAACCCCATCCAACACGTGCGCATAAAACCCCCTGAACGTAACGTGCAGGACGGGGAAACTCGTGCGCATATCGTTTCAACAGATTGGCATCAAGACCGGGCGGTCACGCTGGAATCTGCTGATGAAACGGACATGGTGACAGTTTGGTTGGCAATCACGGATGCGACGGTCGAAAATGGCTGTTTGCAGGTGAAACCGGGCAGAACCGCTGAAATGATCCCGCATTGTTCGATGACCCAACTTGGGATCACTGAGAAATTTTTACCAAAGCAAGATGCCGTTCCAGCACCTGTTAAAGCAGGGGGTGGTGTAATTTTTCACCCTTTGACGCCGCATGCCAGTTTGCGCAACTTGTCCGATGAATATAGGTGGTCATTTGATCTGCGTTACAACGTAACGGGGCAAAACACTGGGCGCGAACACTTCCCTGAATTTGTTGCTCGCTCGCGTTCTAACCCCACCAAAGAATTGCGTGATTGGCGCGTGTGGCAGGAGATGTGGTACAGCACACGCGCCCGCATTGCAGTGTCTGAACATATTAACCAACATGGTCGCTGGTCCGCCGATGGTCCGTATTGCGCATAATGGGAATCGTCATGGAAAAAATTGTTAGGCTGCGCAGCGAAGATAACGTGGTCGTTGCGAACCGTTCCTTAGAGGTGGGCGAGGACATAGGCGCGCTCATGCTAAAAGATGCGATCCCAGCAGGGCACAAAATCGCTGCATGTGACATTGCCGCAGGTGCACGTATTGTGAAATACGGGCAAACCATAGGATATGCAGTGTCTGACATTTTCAGCGGGACACATGTTCATACGCATAATGTTGAATTTCGGGCAACGGACGCTGAATATCAATTTGGTACAAATTTAAATGAGATCGCGCGCGTTCCAGTGGAGGCGAGAGATACCTTTATGGGGTATCGGCGTGAAAACGGTTCTGTTGGGACCCGCAACTATATTGCTATTGTCACATCCGTAAATTGTTCGGCGACTGCCGCGCGGCGCATCGCGGACAGCTTTGGACCAGAAGAATTATCCAGGTATCCCAATGTTGATGGTGTTGTGGCATTCGTGCATGGCACGGGTTGCGGCATGGCAGGGGACGGTGAGGGATTCGAGGCGCTGCAACGCGTTATGTGGGGATACGCAAAACATCCAAATCACGGCGGTGTCGTGATGGTTGGTTTGGGCTGTGAAATGAACCAAATTGACTGGTTGCTTGAGGCCTATGGATTAAAACAATCCCCGACCTTTCAAACCATGAATATTCAATCCGTTGCGGGTTTGCAAAAGACGATTGAAATGGGCGTGAAAAAAGTGCGTGACATGTTACCAATCGTGAATGACGTGCGGCGCACGCCTTGTCCTGCATCCGAGCTAAAGGTGGCGTTGCAATGTGGGGGATCGGATGCGTGGTCTGGTATCACCGCCAACCCTGCACTAGGCGAAGCCTGTGATTTGCTGGTTGCCCAAGGGGGCACAGGGGTTTTGGCAGAAACGCCAGAAATCTATGGCGCAGAACACTTATTGACCGAACGCGCGATTGATCGTGCGACAGGGGATCGTTTGATCGGTTTGGTCAAATGGTGGGAGGATTACACCGCCCGAAACCGCGGATCAATGGACAATAATCCAAGTCCAGGCAACAAAAAAGGTGGCTTAACCACTATTTTGGAAAAGTCATTGGGGGCTGCGGCTAAGGGGGGAACGACACCTTTGACCGGAGTTTATAAATATGCGGAACCAGTCAGGGCACTGGGGTTCACATTTATGGATAGCCCAGGATACGATCCCGCCTCTGTCACAGGACAGATTGCGGGCGGCTGTAATCTTGTGTGTTTCACCACGGGACGCGGTTCGGCCTTTGGCTCAAAGCCGGCTCCAACGATTAAATTATCAACCAATACCGCAATGTATGAACGCATGATTGATGACATGGATATAAATTGTGGTGACATCATAACTGGTCAGGCGACGATCCAATCAAAAGGGCGCGAAATTTATGACTTGCTCTTACGCGTCGCATCTGGAGAGGCCTCAAAATCAGAGGCGCAGGGGTTAGGTGATTATGAATTTGTGCCCTGGCAAATAGGAGCTGTGATGTAATGGTCAAATTACTGCTCGCAGGAACGGGATTAATTGGTGAACGTCATCTAAACCACATCTTAGACCATCCTGATCTGACACTTGTCGGAGTCATTGACCCTGTGGTTGAAAACCGAACAACGCCACATGCACCTGGATTTGCAACATTGTCGGATGTGAACGTTGATGCGGATGGGATCGTCCTCGCGACACCAACCGACACGCATGCGCCCTTGACCTTGCAAGCGCTAGAGCTTGGTTTACATGTTTTGGTCGAGAAACCCGTAGCCGCATCTTTGGCGCAGGCTGACGAAATGATCCGCGCCTCGCAAAACACGGGGAAAAAGATTTTGGTAGGTCATCACAGACGCCATCATCCATTGGTCAGTAAAACTGTCGACATTTTACGTTCTGGTCAAATTGGCAGACCTCTGGTTGCATCCCTGTTATGGTGCATGAAAAAGCCGGATAGCTATTTTGATGTCGAATGGCGCAAAGGTGTGGATGGCGGACCTGTTAAACAAAACCTGATCCATGATGTTGATACATTACGCGCCTTTTTTGGTGAGGTGACTTCCGTCACAGGTGCCGGCAGCAATATCATGCGAAATGCGGCACGTCACGAAAGTGGTGGCGTTGTGCTTACCTTTGACAGCGGGACGATTGTGACAATCGCCTTTTCTGATGCTACCCCAACGCCTTGGGGATTTGAGGCGGGAACAGGGGAAAGCCCACATATTCCTCGCACATCTCAAACATCAATGCATATAGCCTGTTCAAATGGAGGTTTAGAGTTTCCAACTCTCAATGTTTGGAGTGGCGCAGCACATTGGAATGAACGCCCCGAAATACACCCCAGTGACGTAGAAGAGGCCGTACCCTTGGTCAAGCAATTGGAACATTTCGCCGCCGTAATCGAAGGCCGTGCAGAACCAATAGTGGATGCGGCATCCGCGCGCAAAACTTTGTCTGTGATTTTAGATATTGAGCGCGCGACAGCACCTGCTGCGCTCGCCGATTAGGAAACAATATGCCCATAGCATCCGCAACGTTAATACATTCACAGGCGCGCACCGGTATTGTATTAATGATTGCAGCATGGGGTATGTTTTCCATTATCGATACCTCAGCAAAATATTTGGTCTTGGCGGCAATTCCCGCGGTACAAGTCGCTTTTATGCGCTATGCTGTACAATTTTTGTTCACTGTGATCGAAGGATCAAGGGATGGCATCAGTTCACTGAAATTATTGCATAAAAGCACACTTTTATTGCTGGTGATACGCGCCTTGCTCTTGGTGGTTTCGACTTTTTTCAATTTTGTTGCTGTGAAATATCTATCACTTACAATGACAGCCGCGATTATGTTTTCCTCTCCGATATTTGTAGCGCTGTTTTCAATAGTCTTTATGAAAGAACGCGTCGGGTTGTGGCGGTGGAGCGCAATCATCATAGGCTTTGTCGGCGTGTTGACGATCGTGCGCCCCTTTAATGAGGATTTTCATTGGGCTGCATTATTGTCGTTGCATAATGCCGTTGCGATTGCGGTTTTCTCTATCATTACCAGACGATTGGCTGGAACAGTAAATGCGCAAGTGATGCAGTTTTTTTCAGGCGCTGCAGGAACATTCGCATTGTTGCCCTTCGCTCTAATTGCATGGTCCGCACCATCTGATGGCATCGGATGGATTTTGTTGTTCGTGGTAGGGGCAGCTGCTTGGCTAGGGCATAATATGTTTTCGCGGGCGCATGTGTATGCGACTGCTTCTACGCTGATGCCATTTTCGTATTCTTTTATCATCTTCATGGCGCTGTCATCCTATCTGGTATTCGCAACGCGACCTGATGTTTGGGTATATTTGGGCGCCTTATTGGTTGCTGGATCTGGCCTGATCATCTGGTGGCGCGAAAACCAAAGCAGGACATTGGGCGATAACTAGGACAAAGGAAAGATAAATGAATTCATATGACTTGCATGATCAGGTGGCCGTAATCACGGGTGGTGCGCAAGGGATTGGATATGCCGTCGCCGAAAGGATGGTCGAAAGTGGTGCTGAGGTTGTTATTTGGGATTTTGACTATGACCGTGCCATCCAAAGCGCAAAACAATTAGGTGCAAGCGCCATTCATTGCGACATTGGCAATTGGGACAGCGTAAAAAATGCAACTGAACAAACACAGGAACAATTCGGAAAAATTGATATATTGGTGAATTCTGCTGGAATTGCTGGCGCCAATGCCGTTGTCGAAGAGTATCCGATTGATGCGTGGAATGCGATAATGGCGGTGAATTTAAACGGAACTTTCCACACCAATCGTGCCGTTATAGTCGGGATGAAACAACGCGGATATGGCCGGATCGTTAACATCGCCTCGATTGCAGGAAAAGAAGGCAATCCAAATGCAAGCGCCTATTCCGCATCAAAGGCGGGTGTTATCGCGCTGACCAAATCATTGGGCAAAGAGGCTGCAGGGTATAATATTGGGGTGAACTGTGTAACCCCCGCAGCTGCACGCACTGCCATTTTTGATCAGATGTCAGATGAGCATATAAACTATATGCTGTCTAAAATTCCGAGAAATCGATTTCTGGATGTGGCGGAGGCTGCAAATATGATTTGTTGGATCGCAAGTGCAGAAAATGCGTTCACCACTGGTGCGGTCTTTGATTTGTCAGGTGGTCGGGCAACCTATTAAAAGGAAGTATTTAAATGAAAACTATTGGTGTTATCGGTTTGGGTGATATGGGCAGTGGTCTGGCCAAAAACCTAATTGCGAATGGATTTTCAGTCATCGGGTTGGATCTTAAGCCTGAGCGGCAGGCGGCATTTTGTGACATGGGCGGGACGCTGGCGTCGGATGCGGGTGAAATGGGCCGATTGGTTGATGCGGCCTTTGTTATGGTCATGAATGGGGATCAAGCAAAATCTGTCATTTTGGGCCATCATGGATTGGTGGAAAATATGAAGCCCGGTGGTGTCGTAATCCTGAGCGCGACGATAAAGCCACATGAGGCAATCGAAATTGGGGCTGCTATGCACGACAGCGGCATCGATTTAATCGATACTCCGGTTTCTGGTGGGTTTCCTGGCGCACAGGGCGGTACATTAACGATGATGGCCGCATGCGAAAACGATGTTTTAGATCGCGCACGGCCTGTGTTAGAGGCCGTTTCGGGATCTATTCACCATGTTGGGATGAATGCTGGCGATGGACAGACGGTAAAGGCCTGTTTGCAATCGTTAATTGGTTCTGTGTTTTCTGCGACCTTCGAAGCCGCGGCATTGGCAGCCAAGGCCGGTGTTAGCGGCGAGGTGTTGTTAAATGTGTTCTCCACATCCAGTGCTGGCAGCGGAATAGTGAACAACGCCTTGCAAAAAATCATAGATCGAGAATTTGAAGGTACAGGAAGCCACATCAACACGATGCACAAAGATTTGACCATTTCCCTAAATTTGGCCGAAAATTTAGGGGTTCCAATGCATACAGCTTCTGCCGCGATGCAAATTTTTCATGCTGGACGGACAAAATATCCCAATGGGGACAATTGGGTTTGTACGCGCGTGATAGAAGACATCATCGGTGCGGAGTTACATAGATAGGAGCACGATCATGAAGCTAGGTGTAATTTGCGATGGGATAAGCCGCGATTTAGAGCATGCTGTCTCTGTGATGAATGAGTTTGATCTTACGTATGCAGAATTGCAATTTGTGTGGGATCACGAAGTGGGCGATCACAGTGCATCAGACATCAAACGTATTGATCAAATATGTCGTGACAACGGCAAACCAGTCAGTTGTTTGTCACGTCACATTTTTGCTGGAATGACATCGCAGAACCGTCCAGGTGATGCGCTCCACCAAAAACACATGGATGCCCTGAAACGTGTGGTTGATATGGCCCATGTTGTGGAATCGCCATTGGTCCGCATCATGACCCAGAAAAAGGAACAAATCCTATGGGGAAACAATGGTGCTGAGCAATGGAACGTGGCCAAAGGCGCATGGGACAGTATGGCCCCGATGATTGCCCCTGCGGTCGATTTTGCGCGACAGGCAGGTGTGACATTGGTTGTTGAAACGGGCAATGGCACGATGGTGAATTCCAATTACACTGCGCGAAAGTTAATAGATGAACTGGATGCGAAGGATACGTTAAAGGTGCTTTGGGACCCAGCAAATAATTGTTGGTGTCATGAGTTGGCCTATCCTGACGGGTATGACGAACTGCGTGACGGGTATCTGGGTCATATCCATATCAAGGATGTGTTGGTTGATACTCCTCGCGCAACATTAACAGTGAAAAAGATGGGCGAAGGACAGCTGGCACACCTATTTGCCCCCATTGCCAAGGCTCTGCGCCGCGATAGATATGACGGGGTGATTTCATTTGAAAGCGTGTATCACCCCGGTAACGGAGATTTCGAGGCAGGGTTTCATGACTCAATCGAATTATTTAAAGATGTTTTTGGAGAGGCAGTAGAATGACAAAAAATGATGTTATTGGTTTCATTGGTGTTGGATACATGGGTCATGGAATGGCCCAGAACATTATGAAGGGTGGGTATTCCCTTGTTGTTAAGGGAAATAAAAACCGCAAACCTGTGGATGATTTGGTTGCAAATGGCGCATATGAGGCCGTGGACCTGTCCGAAATGGTTGCAAAATGTGATGTTATTCACATGTGCCTGTCCAATTCGCCACAGGTCGAAAATATCATATTTGGTGCAGGTGGAATTTTGGAAAACGCCAAGGCGGGCTTGATTGTCATCGACTGTACGACTGCGGATCCAAACTCGACCGCGCGCATTGCATCGGCGATGGCAGAGAAGCATATGCATTTTGTCGACGCGCCGCTGGGTCGTACGCCCAAAGAGGCAGCGGAAGGCACGTTGGATGCAATGATCGGGGCCAACGATGAGATGTTTGAACGGATCAAGCCAATTGTCAGCTGTTGGTCGGGAAACATCGTTCATGTTGGGCCAGTAGGCGCAGGTCACAAAATGAAATTGATCATGAATTTTATCGCGATGAGTTATGCCGCGTTATATTCAGAAGCAACAGTATTGGCAGCTAAATCTGGATTGTCCCCACAAAAGGTGAACGAAGTTATCGGATCAAGCCGATTATCGAACGGGTTCTTCGATACCTTTATGAAATATCTTGTTGGGGGTGATCCTAATGCGCATAAATTCACGCTGGAAAATGCCGCAAAAGATATTGGATACGTTTCAAACATGGCGCATGATGCGCAGATGATGAACCCGATTGGGGCGGCTGCAAAAAATTATTTCACTCATGCAATGGCAACCGAGCATGGCGACAATTATGTGCCGACTTTGGTGGATCTCATTGGGGCAATGAACGGAATAAATATTCAGGATGAGGTCGAAAAAGGGCGCTGAGTCGTCCCTTATCCCGTCCGATTTTGCGCAAATAAGATGGCCAAAAACACGACCATTAACATCGAAAGCGCCATCAAGATATTGATGATGCGCTGTGTTTTTGGGCTTAGGTTTAATTCGTGAATAAGCGTTCCTGCATACAGCCACCCCAAATGTAGGGGTATCCAAATAGCATTTGTAATCAATATTTTAATAATGATTTCTAATGTTAAATTTTCAGGCATAAACCCAAAACCTGTAATCAAAGAGGTGTTTACAACATATGCCTTTGGATTGATCGCCTGCAACAAGACACCCCCTATAATTCCAGGGGGTGTTTTGGCCTCAATAAAGGCAATTTTGGCACCTGCGAAAGCAATACGCGCCGCCAAATAGATCAGATAAGCCATTGAAATGCTGAGCAAAACAACACGCAGCATTGGCATCGACAAAATAACGGCCGCAAATCCCGTGATGACTGTCAACATTACCATGTTGGTTCCCAAAAATAGTCCAAAGACATATCGCAAGGACGGTTGGAACCCATAGGCCGCGCCAAACCCCGCGGTGGTCAGTACCCCAGGGCCGGGGGTGATGATTAAAAATAAAACAGCTAATGCGAAAACAATCATGACGGTCCCAATCCCATTCGGGTTTGTGTTGGTTGTAATTGAACTATTGGTAAAACGCACACTTTATTCAAGGAGTGGTTTCTAAATTGATCGCTGCACACAGCGCGCGGGAATTGGCAGTATATGCTCATAAACAAAATTGTTTCATGTTTTGTCATAAATATGAAACAACACTGGGTTACCCCTTGGCGTGTCTATATGTGAACCGACTTGCGCCCCGATACGCTTTACCGCGATTGGGGATTTTTTTCAAGATCATAGGATTTTGCGGCTTTGCTGTCTTCACCAGCGCGCCATTCGCTGAATTTCCAGCATGCCTAACTTTTGATTTTAGGATTGCCCAAAGTCCCAAGCCGCACCGACTGTTCACTTAGCTGCATGGTGGTTAGGAATGAATACAAAAAGGATGTTCACGCATAATAGAGTGATGTTCGTGCACAACTGTTAAGGCGCGTATTCAACAAACGACGGTGCGAATAATTTTAGATGCCTGTAGGTACATAATTTGTACTTGTTTCAAACATGTAACGCATTCACGCTTTTAATTTGATCGCTAAACACGTCAGGAGTAATGCATGAGCATCATGGTTTCGGTTGAATTTTCGTTGCAAGATGGAAAACAAAAAGAGTTTCTAGAGTTTCTAGCCGGCGCTTTGAAGGATACGCGGGCGTTTGATGGCTGTATGAAGGTTGAAACCTTTGCAGAGGAGGATGCCGCATCAGTTATATTGATTGAAGAGTGGGAAACCAAAAAACATCAAGAGGTTTATTTTCAGTGGCGACTAGATACTGGTCTTGGTGACGCTCTCGGACCTTATATTTCAGCTGCACCAAAAATCAGATATTACGAAATTCGCCCAGAGTAATTTTTTCCTGTTTCTGTCATCTTGGTCGTTGATGCGATCAGTGCGAACATGGGGTAGATACTTGTAGACATAAAAACCACCTCGCAAAATCCGCTGAGGTGTTTTTTTAACTGGCTCCGGCGGTAGGGATCGAACCTACGACCAATTGATTAACAGTCAACTGCTCTACCGCTGAGCTACGCCGGAACTTGAAGCGTCGTATAACAACTGCGATTCAGGACGTCCAGAGGATATTTTAGATTCTGTTGAAAAAAGTTTTCGTCAGTGTTTTGATGAAAAGTGGCTTTGGATCGAGATGGGTTTTTCAACGGATATCAATCCGTTATTCTGTAAATCAAGAAGGTGCGCAAAAACATTCCGCATTGCGACAGGGATCAATTTTTGATCGATGTCGGTATAGATTGCCTTGGCAATTTCGTAGGCCGTTGTATTGCCGTTTTTCACCGACGATAGAATTTGCGCCTCTCTTTCGCGTCGATGCGAAAGCAGCCAGTTCAGCCGTTGATTGGGCGTGCGCACGATATCCCCGTGACCGGGTAAAAATAATTTCCAAGTGTATTGTAAAAGATGTTCACATGAGCGCATGAAATCCCCTACGTCACCATCAGGAGGAGAGACCATGGATGTTGCCCAATCCATGACATGATCCGCTGTAAACAAGATATCGTTGTATTGAAAACACATGTGATTTGCCATGTGACCCGGCGTGTGATGAGCCGTTATTTGCCATTCGTCCGTGAGGATCTGTTCCAGATGCGCCAGCGTGTGATCGGGTTTGAATGCACGGTCGATTCCTTCTCCGCCACCTAACTCACTTTGCTTTGAAAGCGCACGCATCAGCGCGCTTTTGCCGGCCTCATAATCCCCAAACGCATAGATGGGCGCGCCTACTTTTTGCGACAACCGCATTGCCAGTTCAGAATGGTCATAATGGGCATGGGTGACCAAAATATGTGTTATGGCAGCGCCCTGCGGAAGTGCATTTATAATCGCAGTCAAGTGGTCATCTTGATTTGGACCTGGATCAATCACGGCAATCTGACGATCACCCAACAGATATGTATTCGTGCCATGAAACGTCATCGATGATGGGTTCGGGGCCACAATGCGCCGAATTGACGAACCGACCTGATCAAATGCGCCATAGGTTGGGGGATAGCTACGCATTTCGATTTCCTTTCACCCAGTGTTTCGCTATGTCTATCTTTGATGTTTACATGGATCAAACAGTATATGCCCAAACAACTATATTGGCGCGCCGCGCTGATATTGATTTTGCCTGTTGTGATGATCCAGCTGTTGGTATCGTTCGTGTTCATTCAACGTCATTTTGAAGGTGTGACAGAGCAATTAACCCGTGGTCTGACCCAAGAGTTGGCGCATTTTGAAACGCTTATTCGCAGCGGAGATATCGAGGGCGCACAGGCCTTTGCAGAGGCATTGGACATTTCGCTAAGTGTAAACCCAGACGGGGCATTCCAACCCACTCGGCGGTTTTATGATTTGACGGGTGTCGTGGTGATCCGTGAATTATCACGGGTGGCATCGCTGCGCGGTGTGGATCTTCCAGATGATCGCATCGTAATATTACGTATGGTCATTCCTGGGTATGAGGAATTAGAGCTGACATTCGCACGTCGGCGCGTTTCGGCGTCAAATCCTCATCAGTTAATTGTGAATATGGTATTTTTTGGCGGAATTTTTACGATCATCGCCTTTTTCTACTTGCGTAATCAGTTACGCCCCATCACACGCTTGGCCGCCGCGGCCGAGGCATTTGGTCGGGGGCAACATGTTCCATATTCCCCTAGTGGCGCGATTGAAGTGCGCGCTGCGGGGGATGCGTTTTTGAACATGCGCGCACGGATCGAGCGGCACATTGAACAGCGTACGCTTATCCTTTCGGGTGTCAGCCACGATTTGCGAACCCCGCTTACCCGCCTGAAATTAGGTGTATCGATGTTGGAGGATCACGATCGTGTTCCCCTCGAACAAGACGTCGAAGACATGCGTTTACTTTTGGATGAATTCTTATTGTACGCAAAAACTCTTGGCGAGGATGGCAGCACGAACGAAGCTGTTAATGTGTTGGATTTCATTGATGGTTTGGTGAAGGATTACCTACGTTTAGATCTGCATTTGCGGGTTGATATACGTGTCTCTGATACCGTCGTTATGATGCGCGAAAACATGATAAAACGTGCGTTAGAAAATCTTTTAAATAATGCATTCCGGTATGGAAATCAGGTTTGTTTGATCGTTCTTGAGTATGGTGATTCAGTTATTTTTCGTATTGATGACAACGGTCCTGGAATTCCACCTGATCAACGCGAAGATGCCCTTAAACCCTTTGCACGGTTAGACCCTGCACGTAATCAGAATAAGGGGTCGAGCGTTGGACTGGGGCTACCCATCGCCAATGATATTGCACGCGCGCATGGGGGGGGCTTGGCCTTGTCCGTATCAGATTTGGGCGGTCTTCGTGTCGATATGAGTATCGCGAAGTAAGCATTCTAGGGTTGGTTTTTTTAAAACAGCAAAAAAATTATTACTGACGATGCGCGTCACTGATCTAAATAGCCAATTCGCTGCCAAAGTCCCCAAAAGGAACTCCCTCTTTCCTAAGGCAAAAAGTGGTATGGTAGGCCCGGCAGGACTTGAACCCGCAACCAAAGCGTTATGAGCGCTCTGCTCTAACCAATTGAGCTACAGGCCCACTTTGAAGCGTTTGCTATCATATGTTGCGCCAAGGTCAAGGGTTTGCGATTGAAACTTAGCACACAATATATTAGTTGGGCGCTAATTTCGCGAAAGGACCATAAATGACGGACGGCAAGAACGGCGCGACATATGCGCAGGCGGGGGTTGATATTGATGCAGGCAATGCATTGGTTGATCGTATCAAACCTGCGGCAAAGCGTACAAACAGAAGCGGCGTCATGGCGGGGCTCGGCGGTTTTGGCGGTTTGTTTGACCTAAAGGCAGCTGGTTTTGATGATCCCATTCTTGTGTCTGCCACTGATGGTGTTGGAACGAAACTACGCATCGCGATTGATACAGGACATTTTGACACGATCGGGATCGATCTGGTTGCGATGTGCGTAAATGACTTGGTCTGTCAGGGGGCAGAGCCATTGTTTTTCCTAGATTATTTTGCGACTGGTAAATTGCACGTGGAACAGGCCGCAACGATCATCGAAGGGATCGCCACGGGCTGTGAGTTATCTGGATGTGCGCTGATCGGCGGGGAAACCGCCGAAATGCCTGGCATGTACGCAGCAGATGATTTTGACCTTGCCGGCTTTGCAGTGGGCGCGATGGAGCGGGGAAGTGCGCTGCCGCGCGATGTCGCCGTTGGGGACAAATTAATTGCCCTGCGTTCAAGTGGCGTCCACTCCAATGGCTATTCCTTGGTGCGTCATCTGGTTGATGGATCTGGTTTGAAATGGTCAGATCAGGCCCCATTTTCTAACCAAGCCTTGGGTGAAGCCTTGTTGGCGCCAACGCGACTTTATGTAAAGCAGTCTTTGGCAGCGTTGAAATCAGGTGGCGTTCATGCGCTTACGCATATAACGGGTGGCGGACTGTCGGAAAATATTCCACGTGCGCTGAATGACGGGCAGGGGATCAAAATTGATCTGAACACATGGGATTTACCGCCCGTTTTTTCATGGCTTCAATCCCAAGGTGGGATGGAGCAAACCGAGATGCTGAAAACGTTTAACTGTGGCCTAGGAATGGTTCTGATTGTGGATCCAAATCATGCTCAGAACGTGAGCGATGTGTTGATCTCCCTTGGCGAAGAACCCGTCACCATCGGTGAAGTAAGCCCAGAGGATGACGTGCATTACACTGGGACATTGTCGTGACAAGACGTGTTGCTATTTTCGCATCTGGCAGCGGTTCTAACGCTGTTAAGTTGATGGAAAGCATGCAGGGTGATCATCCAGCAAGCACGGCTTTAATCGTTACAAATCAAATTGATGCAGGTGTTATTCAGCATGCCGAACGGTTTGGCGTACCTTGCGAGGTGATTGATCACAAACCATATGCTGGAGATCGCGCAGCCTTTGAAGCTGAGATTCAGAAACGTCTGGAACCATACAATATCGATTTGATTTGCTTGGCGGGTTTTATGCGTGTTTTGACCGCAAGCTTTACAGATGAGTGGAGCGGGCGGATGTTAAATATCCACCCATCACTATTGCCAAAATATAAAGGTCTAAACACCCATGCCCGTGCGATTGAGGCAGGGGATCGCGTGGCAGGATGCACCGTCCATGAAGTCACAGCCGCCCTTGATGACGGACCTATTCTTGGGCAAATCAGCGTACCAATTTTGGATGGTGATGCACCACAGGATTTAGCACGGCGTGTTCTAAAACAAGAACACATATTGTACCCTGCTGTCGTGAAAAGATTTGCGGTTGGGGATAAATCCCCCATTGAAATAACAACATAAGGCTTTCCAACGCTCTGGAAATTTTGTAATTAAAGACAGTGCGGGGGTGTTAGATAAGAATAAGTAAGTAGATGAAAACCCTAACAACCACGCAAGAACTTGCTGAATTTTGTTCAGCTGCTGCAAAACATCCGTATTTAACAGTTGACACAGAATTCCTGCGGGAACGGACTTATTATTCGAAATTATGCCTCATTCAGATTGCCTATCCTGGCGAAGGTGACGAAAACGCAGTCTTAGTCGACCCTCTGTCTGCGGAAATGTCGCTTGATCCATTATATGAATTGTTTTTGAATGATAGCGTTCTCAAAGTATTTCATGCCGCACGACAGGATTTGGAAATTTTCTTTGTTGATGCCGGTATCATACCCAAGCCGTTGTTCGATACACAGGTTGCGGCAATGGTATGTGGTTTTGGAGATCAGGTTGGATACGAAACTTTGGTGCGGAAGGTTGCCAAAGAATCATTGGATAAATCATCTCGATTTACAGATTGGTCACGCCGCCCACTGAGCGATGCGCAAAAAACCTATGCGTTGGCAGACGTCACGCACTTGCGCGTCATTTATGAAAAACTGGCTGCAAAACTGGCCAGAAACAAAAGGGCGCATTGGGTCGAAGAAGAGCTTGAGATTTTGACCAACCCCGAGACCTATATCATGCGCCCACAAGAGGCATGGAAACGGGTCAAGACACGTACAAATTCGGCCCGGGTACTTGGAATTGTACGTGAATTGGCTGAATTTCGCGAGGCATTTGCACAGAGCAACAATATCCCACGCAACCGCGTGTTCAAAGATGATGCATTGATTGAATTGGCCTCTACAAAACCGCAGTCTATCGATGATTTGCAGCGTTCGCGTCTGTTGCTGCGAGAGGCCCGAAAAGGCGATATTGCCAAGGGTATCTTGGCTGCTGTGTCAAAGGCCATGGCACTCCAACCCGAGCAGTTGCCATCAGTTGAGAAAAAAGAAGACACGCCTGATGCAAACCCTGCGCTGTGTGAAATGTTACGGGTCTTACTTAAGGCAAAAACGGAACATTTGGGCGTCGCAGCAAAACTTGTAGCTTCTGCGGCCGACTTAGACGCGATGGCCGCAGGGGATCGGAATTTGGATATGTTGCGAGGATGGCGTTCCGAAGTGTTCGGAGACGAAGCAAAACGTCTTTGTCAGGGTGAAATCGGACTGGTTGCCAAAGGGCGTGTCGTTACAACTTTTGAATTGCCGAAATGATTAGGGTCTGATTGACAGGCTATTGGTTTTACCAATCACGACAATCTTGCGAATGTCCGCTAAGGTTCCAGTCGATAGAAATTTAGGAACGGTGATTTTGCGATTTGCAGGTGTGCCAATGGGGGCATCGGGGTTCACTTCTGCATTTAAAATTAAGTGCAGTTCGCCATCAGGAGCTGTCGAAACCTCTTCAAACTGTGCATTTTGTGCAGCACTTCGTGCGCCATAGGCTGTAACCACTAGAATTTTGCCATCAGAGGTGGGTTCCAATTTAACCTGTGCCAATTGATGGATAGGGGTGCCCGCATAAGCTCGTTTTGTAATGCCACGCATCGCGCTTTCTTCGGGGATCAAACTGGGTGGACCTTCTTGCTCGCGCAGCCAATTTGTTGGATTGAATCGGCTTTTACTGATCTGTGAACAGCCTGCGATCAGGGATAACAACATCAGCGAGACAACAAAACGGCGCATGCACCTATTCCTTATGGTTTTTGGAATAGGTAGCGTAAATTAATCATTATGAAAAGTGTGACTTACACTAGACCTTTGGCAAATCCCCGCCTACATCTAGCCCAAATGAAAGGATCGTTATGGCCAGCGTTGCATTTGAAGACATCGTCGAAGATTTTGAATTCCTAGAAGACTGGGAAGATCGCTATCGTCACGTGATTGAACTTGGCAAAGCGATGGACGATTTGGATGACGCGTTCAAGGTTGACGCGAATAAAGTGAATGGCTGCGCGTCGCAGGTTTGGTTGCAGTTTTATACTGAGGACAGCACATTTCGGTTTGACGGTGATAGCGACGCTATGATTGTGCGCGGGTTGGTTGCGGTATTGCGCGCTCTCTATAACGGATTATCCCTGTCGGAAATCGCTAAAGTAGATGCACATGCTGAGTTGGCGCGTTTGGGGTTAAACGATCATTTGTCCGCGCAACGTTCAAACGGCGTGCGTTCAATGGTTGAACGTATTCAATCTATTGCTGATTAGTGATTTTTGAAAACGCTACCAATTCCGTTTCCAAATCACCGTAACCAGTCGGTCGGTATTCGAAATCTAATCCCATTTGGTCAGCGTAAACGCGGGCCTTATCGATTAAATCGTCTGTTGGATTTTGTGCCTGATAGACCAGTTTCGTGTAATTTCCAAAATACATTGAAATCAGTTCAGGATGCCGATCCAAGCCCAAAGGCTTCCAAACAAAGGCATCAAACTGTCGAACCAAAAAATCGGTTAGGTAGAACGCAGTGAATTCCTCACGTTTTGCAAAAACTTTATTTCCTTCGAAAAAGGAATAGCAATGCGGCCCTTGTAACATTTTAACACCCAATCGTTCGCAGGCAGATTGCAACAAACCACCCGTTCCACAATCCGCATAAAGAACAAAAATTTCATCGTAGCGTTCACGATGGTGTGTGATTTTTTCTTCGATTAATGGTGTGATTTTTTCAGGCGTGTTATGCAATATCGCGGGCAGGCATTTCAGATCCAGATGTGAAAAACCATGATGGTCAATAATGTCTAAAATTTCGCGCGCCAATGCACCGCAGGCCAATAACAATATGCGACCCTGATTTTGTATCGGGGTCGTTTCATGATTGCTTAGGTCTTGATCGGTGATGTCCATCGGAATGTCCCAAAAAAAGGCCCGCGCAAGGAGGACGCGCGAGCCTTTGGTTAAACGATGATTTCGTTTATCACAATTGATTGTGCTTACGCGCAACGAACTCTTTTGCGGTTTCAACAGCAACAGCCGCGTCGCGACAATAGGCGTCTGCTCCAATGGCTTTGCCAAACTCTTCGTTTAGCGGAGCACCACCGACTAGAACGATATAGTCGTCCCGAACGCCTTGTTCGATCAAGGTATCGATAACAACCTTCATGTATGGCATCGTCGTTGTTAGCAGTGCGGACATGCCAAGGATGTCTGGCTGTTCAGTTTCCAACGCTTCAATGTAACTTTCGACGGCGTTATTGATGCCCAGATCAACCACTTCGAAACCTGCACCTTCCATCATCATGGAAACAAGGTTTTTGCCGATGTCGTGAATATCGCCTTTTACAGTGCCGATAACCATTTTCCCAACCCGCGGTGCGCCTGTTTCCACCAACAAAGGTTTAAGGATCGCCATGCCACCCTTCATCGCATTTGCGGCCAACAAAACTTCAGGAACGAAAAGAATGCCATCACGGAAATCCTGACCGACAATTGTCATACCGCCGACAAGCGCTTCGGTTAGGATTTGGTAGGGCGACCAGCCACGCTCTAATAGGATGTTAACACCTTCTTCGATTTCCTCTTTCAGGCCATCGTAAAGGTCATCAAACATCTGTTGAACCAGTTCCTCATCGTCTAGTTCGGATAGGATGATGTCGTCTTCTTCGGACATGGTTTGTTTCCTTATCAAGGCGCGCTGCGCATTATGGTTGAACTACCAAATGCCATTTTGTCGCGGGTTAAGTTGGCAATTTGCGACATTGGGCATTTAAATCCCGACCTAGCTTCATTTTTTTACAATTTCTAGACATTTGATGATGCAAATAATGCATAATCTTTACAAATGTTCTTTTTTTGTTCTATGGTGTGACTATGAACACTAAGGTGAATATATTACCCAGCGAAAAATTGCGCGGTCGAGGTTCTGTAAGCCGCCCAAATTCGCGCTATGATCATCAAACACGACATTGGATTGATGACGGCTGGAGTATTGAAGAAGAGGCGTACGTTCTGCGTACTCATGTCACAAAAGAGCGCGCCAAGAGTGCAATTTCTTATAATCGATCACCAGATCTGCCTTTTGATCGATCAATTAATGCATATCGTGGGTGTGAACATGGCTGTGTCTATTGTTATGCCCGCCCCAGTCATAATTACCTAGATCTGTCATCGGGATTGGATTTTGAAACAAAATTGTTTGCAAAAACGGGCGTTGTTGAACGTTTGCGTCATGAAATTTCCAAATCGAAATATCGTGTTGCACCAATCGCGATTGGTACGAATACCGACCCCTATCAGGCGATCGAAGGACGCTTTCAAACAACCCGACAAATTCTGGAGTTGATGCGTGAGACCCAACATCCCGTCGCGATTGTGACCAAGGGGGCGATGATAGAACGTGATATTGATATTCTGAGTGATCTTGCAGGTAACGGCTTGGCCCGGGTTGGGGTTTCTGTAACCAGTCTGGATCGCACATTGTCGCGCCGAATGGAGCCACGCGCGCCCGATCCCAAAAGGCGCTTGATGATTATTCAACGGCTAAGTGATGCGGGAATTCCTGTACGGGTGATGGCCTCACCGATGATACCCGGATTAAGTGATCATGAATTAGAGGCGATTTTGCAGGCGGGACGCGATCATGGAGCAACCTTTGCTAGTTGGATCATGCTGCGATTGCCCCATGACACGGGTGAATTGTTTGATGATTGGCTGATGCAACATTATCCAAACAAACGTGATCGTATTATGGGGCACATGCGTGCGATGTACGATGGAAAATTGTATAATCCATCTTTTGCAACACGCATGAGAGGTAAGGGGGAATATGCAGAAATCCTAAACCAACGTTTTCATATTGCCATAAAACGATTAGGTTTGGCAGAGAGGGTTGCCAAATTGCGCACTGATTTATTCGTCCCGCCGCACGCGCCGCATGCCCAAATGGAGCTGTTTGGTTAGACGGCCGTGCGCCGACGTGATCGACGGGTGCGTGGGGCTTGGACGTCAGTTTCAGAGGTTCCATCGCTTGTTGAACTAAAAGCGCCAAGTGCGGCTTCGATTTGGTCCTGCGTTGGTTGTTCTGATCGAGGACGTGTCTCAAGCGCATGCCGCATCGCGCGCAAATGTTCGGGCATCGTGCCACAACATCCACCAATAATTTTTGCGCCGCTATCGCGTGCCATGACAGCATAATCCGCCATCAATTCAGGGGTGCCGTTATAACAAATATGGCCATCTACATATTTTGGGATCCCCGCGTTTCCTTTGGCGACGATTGCCTGTGTGGGGGTTTCATTGGCAATTCCCTGTACAGTGCGCAACAAATCAGACGATCCCGTTCCACAATTTGCCCCAAAGGCAACAGGTGGATTTGGCAGGCTATTGATCAGCGCAACCATATCTTTGGAAGTCACGCCCATCATCGTGCGCCCAGCAGTATCAAAACTCATTGTACCAACCCAAGGGAGATCCACATGGGAAAACGCCTCGGCTGCGGCACGATATTCTTCGGGTGATGAAATGGTTTCTAACCATAAAACATCTGCGCCGCCTTCTTTTAGTCCGATCGCCTGATCCAAAAAGATTTCAACACATTCTTGATGAGACAGACTGCCAACGGGTTCCAAAATTTCACCTGTTGGTCCCACTGAGGCGGCAACAATTACGGGCCGATCCGTTGCATCCGCAATCTCACGCCCCAATGCGACAGAAAGCCGAGACAGTTCACGCGCTCGGTGGCCTGCCGCGTGCAATTTTAGTCGCGCGGAATTTCCACCAAAGCTATTTGTCAAAAACAGATCGCTGCCCGCATCGACAGCCATTTGATACAGCTTACGGATGTTATCAGGGTGCGTTTCATTCCATAATTCTGGGGCATCCCCAGAGGATAAACCCATATTGAACAGGTTTGTTCCAGTTGCGCCATCCGCCAAAATCCAATCCTGGCTTGCTAACATATCTAAAAATGCATTGCTCATCGGATACTCCTGTTCCTTCCCGCACGGGTGACATGCCGCAAAGCATAAAA
Organism: uncultured Paracoccaceae bacterium; assembly: GCA_965657135.1. Lineage (GTDB taxonomy): Bacteria > Pseudomonadota > Alphaproteobacteria > Rhodobacterales > Rhodobacteraceae > HIMB11. The sequence continues at coordinate 113,163 of CBFHNF010000003.1, read as the reverse complement.
CAAATTCATAATATTCACGTTGATTATGAAAACTGTTCAATAAGTATTGGGTGCTTGTATCGCATCTCTAACTGCCCTAAAGAAACGCCATCTAGCAAAGAAAGAATGTCAATGGCGCGTCGCACAAAAATTTATGAAGGCAAAGCCAAAATTTTATACGAGGGGCCAGAGCCCGGAACACTTGTTCAGTATTTCAAAGATGACGCAACTGCGTTTAATGCAGAAAAGAGAGATGTCATTGATGGTAAAGGGGTTTTGAATAACCGTTTGTCAGAATTCTTTATGACGGGTTTGCAGTCCATTGGTGTCCCGACGCATTTTATCAAACGCCTTAACATGCGCGAACAATTGGTGCGCAAATGTGAAATTATCCCGCTTGAGGTGATTGTGCGCAATTATGCAGCGGGAAGCATATCCAAACGTCTTGGGATGGAAGAGGGGACGCAAATGCCGCGCCCCATCGTTGAATATTGTTATAAAGACGACAGCCTAGGCGATCCACTGGTAACAGAAGAACACATTGCGGCATTCGGTTGGGCCAGCCAACAGGATATGGAAGATATCCTATCGCTTGCATTGCGTGTAAATGATTTCATGTCGGGTCTGATGTTGGGCGTCGGAATTCGCTTGGTTGATTTCAAAATTGAAATCGGTCGCGTTTACGAAGGCGACTATCAACGCTTGGTGATCGCAGATGAAATTAGCCCAGACAGTTGTCGTCTATGGGACATTGAAACAGGTCGTAAATTGGATAAGGATGTCTTCCGCCGTGATCTAGGTGATTTGACAGATGCCTATTCAGAAGTGGCCCGCCGCTTGGGCGTAATGCCAAAAACAACCCAAATGCCAAAACCTACAATCGTTGAATAAGAGGTATAGAGTATGAAAGCCCGTGTCTATGTCATGTTAAAAAATGGTGTTCTAGATCCCCAGGGTGAGGCGGTGCATCATGCACTTGGTTCAATGGGGTTTGACGGTGTTGAAGGCGTGCGTCAGGGCAAGGTGATCGAACTTGATCTAAGCGCAACAGACAAAAGCGCGGCAGAAGCTGAAGTGAAAGAAATGTGTGAAAAACTTTTGGCCAATACTGTGATCGAAAGCTATCAGATCGAGTTAAGCTAATGCGCGCGGCTGTTATACAATTTCCAGGTTCTAACTGTGATCGTGACATGGCTGCGGCCCTAAAGGCTACGGGCGCTGATGTTAAAATGGTGTGGCACAAAGATACTGATTTGCCCGAAGGGCTAGATTTCGTTGCAATCCCTGGTGGATTTTCATTCGGAGATTATTTGCGCGTGGGCGCAATTGCTGCGCGATCACCGATTTGTCAATCGGTCGTCGAATTTGCAAATCGCGGTGGTTATGTTTTTGGTGTTTGCAATGGATTCCAGGTTTTGACGGAAACAGGATTGTTGCCAGGTGCATTGTTGCGAAATGCCGGGCTGAAATACATCTGCAAGCATATTGAGCTTCGGGTCGAAACGACACAGTCGGCATATACTTGTGCGTATAAAAACGACCAAATGATCACTATCCCAATTGCTCACCATGACGGCAACTATACCATCGACGAAACGGATGCACAGGCATTGTTCGAACAGGACCGGGTGGCCTTTACTTATATGGATAACCCCAACGGGTCAGTGCGCCGTATCGCAGGCGTGCTATCGGAAAACCGCCGTGTTTTGGGCATGATGCCGCATCCCGAACGTTTGGCCGACCCAGAACAAGGGGGCACAGACGGTCAGCCGTTTTTTGCCGGATTGATGGAACAATTCGCGAAGGTGTAACACCCGCCTCATCTTGGGTATAATTTGACGGTATGACGCCGACGCCTAATGATTCTGAAGATGATGTAATCCTGACAGCACGTAGTTCACTGCGTCTGCGCGGCGTGGTTGCTGCGTTTTTTGTGATCGCTGCGTTTACATTGTACCTAACAAATAACATCTTGGTGGATCGCTTTTCTCAAAGTACTGCCAACCGTGCTGAATTGCGGTTGGCACTCTATGGTGGAAATTTAAAAAGCGAACTGCAACGCAATTCTATCGTTCCACAGTTGCTTGCACGAGATCAGTCATTGATTGCATCGTTAGAGTCAGATGATTTTTCACAGACATCGCAACGCTTGATCAGTTTTTTGGATGAAATTAATGCCGCGTCTCTGAGTTTGCTTGACGTTGATGGTCGCTCAGTTGCATCGACTGAACGGCAGAATATTTCTACAGCGCATAAAGAAAAGGCTTATTTCATAAATGCGATGCGCTCCAATGATACAGTTTTCAGCGTTGAAGAAAAGGACAGCGGTGGCTTTGGGTTTTATTATGCAAAACGATTAGATGCGCAGAACGAACCGCTTGGTGTTATCTTGGTAGAGGTGGATCTGCTTCAATTTGAAAGAGCTTGGGCAGGGATTGCGGATGCAGTGTTTGTATCCGACAGCAGTGGAATCATCGTTTTGTCCACTGAACCCCGTTGGCGTGGATTGACAGAAGAAGAAGCACTCAAGCGTGAACCTGCCGAAAGCGCGATTGACCGCGCCTTACGCTTTACCGCGGATTGGACAGGCAGCGATACGCAATTTGATCGGTATTTTCAGGGTCGTGCCGTCATGCGGCAACAAGGTCGCTTGGGGTTTCAAGGGTGGCAAATTACGAATTTTACCGCATATTCGACGGTACGAGAGCGTATCAATTCAATTTTAGCCTTTGAAATTATGTTCTTTGCATTGATTTTTGCGGCTGGTTTTTACGCTCTGAACCGTCGAAATACATTACGTTTGTTACTATTCCAGCGAGAAAGTGCAGAGTTACGTGGTTTGAACCAACGTCTTCAACGTGAAATAGCTGAGCGAAAAAAAGTTGAACAAAACCTAGAAGTCGCCGAACAAAGCCTTGCGCAAAGTTCAAAGTTGGCTGCTTTGGGTGAAATGTCGGCGGCTGTGTCACATGAACTTAACCAGCCTTTAGCGGCGATGAAAACCTATTTGGCGGGTGCGAATTTATTGCTGCGCCGAAACCGACCAGAAGAGGCCTCAGCAGCTTTTTCAAGAATTGATGATCTGTTAGAGCGCATGGGCGCGATTACACGCCAGTTGAAATCATATGCGCGCAAAGGGGGTGAGAGTTTCCAACCCGTGAATATGGCAGATTCAATTGCGTCTTCGTTGACGATGATGGATCCACAGCTGCAGCAATATAAAGTGCGATTAAGCAAGGTTATCAGTGATCAAGATGCGCTGGTTATGGGAGATCGAATGCGCATTGAGCAGGTGCTGATCAACCTGTTTAGAAATGCAATTGATGCAATTAAATCAGTCAAGGATCCCGAAATTGAAATTATTCTCAGCACGGGACAAATGATATCGTTGACGGTTCGGGATAATGGGTTTGGGATTGCGGATTTAGATGATTTGTTTGAACCTTTTTATACAACGAAACAGGCAGGCGAAGGCACAGGTCTTGGGCTTGCGATCTCTTCTGGCATTATCAATGATATGGGCGGTCGATTGACCGCGCGTAATTCTGAAGAGGGCGGTGCAGTATTCGAAGTCATCCTGCCTCCTTTTGATGAACATAACACACGACAAGAACCATTCGAGGCAACGGGGTAAATTATGGGCAAAGCTATGAAAATTGCGATTGTAGACGACGAAAAAGACATGCGTTTGTCGATCACCCAGTGGTTAGCGTTGTCTGGCTATGATACGGAAAGTTTCGCCAAAGCCGAGGACGCATTGGCCGCAATTGGACATGATTATCCCGGGATCATCATCACTGATATCAAAATGCCAGGAATGGACGGCATGCAATTTTTACGGCAATTGATGGCGCGTGATAGTGCGTTACCTGTCATCATGATCACCGGTCACGGCGATGTTCCCATGGCAGTCGAGGCGATGCGGTTGGGCGCCTATAATTTTTTGGAAAAACCATTTAATCCGGACACCATGAGCCAACTTGCCAAAAAGGCGACGCAGCAAAGGCGTCTGACGCTTGATAATCGTGCATTGCGTCGTGAGTTGTCGGATGGATCACAGTTATTGAAGAAATTGATGGGCAAGTCGCAACCAATGCAGCGGCTGCGAGAAGATATTTTAGATATTGCACAGGCTGATGGTCATATCCTGATCGATGGGGAAACAGGAACAGGTAAAACACTGGTTGCGCACGCATTACATGCTGTTGGAAATCGGGCGGGGAAAAAGTTTGTAATTTTAAATTGTTCCGCCTTTGAAGAAGATGCATTGATGCGTCGCCTGTTTGGCCCAGTTTATGCCGAAGATAGTTTTTTGCCAGCAATCGAAGAAGCGCGCGGCGGGACCTTGGTTTTAGAGGACATAGATATCCTAAGCGAGCAAGTCCAAGGCAAGCTTTTGGCCGAAATCGACACCCAAGGCACACCTGCTGAAACACGCATCATTGCCATCAGCAACGGACAAGAAGTCGGTAAAACGGTTGCGGATAAATTACGCCCTAATTTGTTATATCGCTTGAATGCGCTCAGTATAACGCTCCCTCCACTGCGCAAGCGTGGGGATGATATTTTGGAAATGTTCAATCGACAATGCGAACAATTTGCAGATGACTACGGCTGTGATGCACCCATCATTTCAGCCCAAGATGCTGCTCAATTAATCCAGGCACCTTGGCCTGGAAACGTGCGTCAACTTATGAATGTGGCTGAACAGGCGGTCTTGCAATCGCGCCGCGGCGAAGGGTCAATGTCATCCCTGTTGATGACAGGTGATGACGAAATGACAACTGTTGTTACAACCGAGGGTAAACCGCTAAAGGAATATGTAGAGGCATTTGAACGCATGTTGATCGACAACACCATGCGTCGTCACAAAGGATCAATCGCAAAGGTTATGGATGAACTGCGACTGCCGCGTCGTACCCTAAATGAAAAGATGGCCAAATACAGCCTTCAGCGTACGGATTATATATGATTATGAGCGCTGAAACGCCCTGATCCATAACAGGGCTAAACCAAATGAAATCACCGCATTCCAGCCTGCCATCGAAAGACCCATGAATGACCAGGCGATCTCATCACATCGCACAAGCGGTGCGGTCATGATTTGAGTCATTAATTCATCAACGCTAAATCCGTCGGTCGAGGATGAAGTACAAGTGTCAGGTCCAGACCACCATTTTTGTTCAACCCCAACGTGATAAACGCCGATTAATGCAGTTGTCAGTGCCGATAAACCGCCCAATAACAAGAGAAAGCGCAAAGAGGTAAGATAGAAAATCGCGCCTATTCCGATGGCGGCAATATGGGGATAGCGTTGCCAATAACACATTTTACACGGCGGAAGATCGCCTAAATACTGAAATCCAAGTGCCACAAGCATCATAGCCAAAGAACCCAGCGCGGCACAGATGCCTAACGTGCGTGCATTCATAGGTATTGTACTCCCCAAAACCCAACGAACAAAACAATCAAACCGGCCGCAAAAACCCAACCCAAATAGCGTTCAATAAATAATTTGATAGGTGGCCCAAAAAAGTAAAGCAGGCCGCAGACCAAAAAGAACCTCACCGAGCGGGCAATGATCGCCGTTGAAACAAATAACCACAGCGGCATGGCGGTTGCACCTGACATGATCGTGATCACTTTGAAAGGGAAGGGCGTAATACCCGCCATCAACACTGTCCAAAACCCCATATCGTTAAACCGACCGGCGTATTCGGCCATTGCGTCGGCCTTACCCAATGCAATCAACGTAGGTTCTGCGATTTGTTCAAATGCGAACATGCCGATGGCATACCCAAACAAACCACCTAATACAGAAAACGACATGGCCACTGTTGCATAAATCCATGCACGCTTACGTGCGGCAAGAACCATGGGGATCAGCATAACATCCACTGGAATTGGAAAAAACGAGGATTCTATAAAGGCGACTGCTGCCAAAATCCAAAGTGCGCGTGGATGTTCGGACATTCGCATTGTCCAATCATATAGGGATCTTAGCATCACAACCTCCTGCATCTCTCACGGGTTGAAAACACGCAAAACTTTTGTGGTCAAGCGCGTTTTCCCTCTGGACGTTCTTTGAACATTTGTTTAATCAGCCTGTCAGTGCCCAAGTGGCGGAATGGTAGACGCAGGGGATTCAAAATCCCCCGCCTTCACGGGCGTGAGAGTTCGAATCTCTCCTTGGGCACCAAAATCCGCACCTAACTTATTGTAAATAAAAAGTGTTAATTGATCTAAATCATATTGGGTACGAGTTTGGGTACATTTTTTTTACAATGTGAGTTTTCGTTTTGTCCCTCGCGTGTGCGTGCGCGACTTGATCAATTTGCGCTACGCTAATGGTCTACGCGTGCGCCCGCGCGCGACTGGGGTCAATTTGTGCGAGTGCTTCTATTACTAATTTCTTCCCAGCCAATGTTTAGTCTCCGATTTCATCACATTTACTAGCCGTGCCTTACCCAATATCGTAGTGCTATGACCCAACTCTCACTTGTTCCTAAACACTGGCTGCACCTTCAGTGCGCTCATTGTCGGCACCAAGCCAACGTGCCAGTGGCTACTTTTATCGCAAAAGGTTTGCAGAACATTGCGCAGATTAAGAACAAATCGCGTTGTTCTAACTGTGCTCGGCGCGGAGAGGTTGAAATGGTAATTTATTTCCGTAATGCTAGCGATATTGAATATGACCAAGATAAGTTAGATGCGCACCATCTTAACAGAACTGCTAATGACACTGGCGACGCAAGCTGTCGCACAATAATCGCGAGACGCGATGCGTGAGTGCTTCTCTGAAGTCGAAAATGTAATAATCATGTTAGATAAGTTTCGCGAAGCGTTGGAAACAGCATTTGATGAGCGTCTGTATGGTAATGATCTCGCTGCTATGCTTTTCGATTTTGGAACAAACGACTACTTGGAAACAGTTTTTGACAAAATTCACAATGGTGATGAGGTTGCAATAGAAAGGCTATCTGCGGCTCAGCAGACTGAACTTCTGTTACAAATACAGAACTTCTTGACCATTCGTTGAGTTACGTCTGAACGTGTAGCAAAATTAGCTAACATTGATATCAATACTGATGATCAAATAAAGATTGCTGATGAGAAAGCTGATTATGTGCAAGCCTGCGTTAAGTCGATTGAAGATGAAAAGCATTTTACGAATTTAAACTGATCAGAGCCTCAACGCGATAAAATCGTTGATGAAGCGCAGCCTAAAGCGAGTTCAGCTCCTTTAACTGGGGGCAAAAGAGAAGCTTTTAGAAATCAGGTCATGAATTACTGGGTCGTCGACGTTGGCTCGGGCGCGGCCAATGTAACTGTGATCTTGGCGATGAAAATGAAACCAGATGGAAAAGTCATTGCCTCGTCATTGGAAATGATTGGTTTTAAGGGGGGCAATGAATCTGATGCGAACGCCGCATTCCGATCTGCGAGAAGAGCAGTTCTCAGATGTCAAAAAGACGGTTATAAACTACCCAAAGATAAATATGATCATTGGCGTAATATTGAATTAACTTTTGATCCCAAAGAAATGCGAAGGAACTAAACACGCCTTCCCCGCACAGCTCATTTCATGCTATAAATAACGCGCTCGAAGGTCGGTGACGGTTGGTAGCAAACTTCGGTTTAATCGTCATTTTCGTAAATAGTCTGCGCCAAGGATACGTGCAAAAAAATAGACCCTACTTTAATTAAAGCAGGGTCAGTCCAACAGGGAGGATAGTCAAATTGACTATACGCCTATGTCTTCGATTAATTACAGTTAAATCGCAAGAGTTATATTGTGAATTTTTTGTGAACGGTCAGGGAAACCATACTTGTCTCTACCTGACCGTCACTCTCCCTGCTGGACTGTGCCAACTTGTGGATAACTCTGCACATGACATTTTACAAATCAACAGTGAAAATGACATAAATTTTTCAAATACTGTCATCTTTACCTATTTGTTACCTAAATGTTAAAGTTTCAAATGCTTTGCTGGCGAACTTAAATTGTAAGATAGATAGTTCCAACGTGTAGCAGACCGATGGCTATGTTAGATATAACAACAGCACTGCGTATACCAACCGTTATGATTGATATTAACTTGTAAGTTATCTGTATCGCCAACAGAGTATGTACAATCGGCAATAGGCCATTTGGCCCCACAATGAGAAGAAGTACACTAAATAGCAAAATGGTAAAATAGACAGCGAGCAAAATAGACCTGCCGTCCGTCTTAGCACCCCATGCTCGCTCTGCTGCTTTTCCATTCATCAGTATGATTATACATACCGGCAAAAGCACAATAACGTTCACGATTAACGATACATATAACATCCACTAATTCCTGCGCAAATCGTTAAATCCCGCACCCAGACACTAGCGCGTCAAATATATAATCAGGTGGATGACTTTCAACGTCAATGCCTAGCGCTTCGCATACCAAATTATCAAAAGTAACGCACCGATCTGCGCCATTCTTAATGTCTAAACCCGCTTCCTTAGAGCATTCCTCATAAGTTAAACTCGGATGATATTCTTTGCACCAATTTCGGCGTTCTTTGGCTTCTTCGTCTGGTCTAGCTTCCATCAATAGAACAAGCAGCAACATGAACGCCAAAAAGCATGCAAAAAGATCATGAAGTAAGAGAAGTCTATAAAACCGTCTTTAATTATTTGGTTTATAGCAAAATCTCTAAGAAAGTTATTTGCAGACTTTATCCGGTATTTAAATTACTTTTCACCAGCACACATTGGCTTACACGGCAAGTTTCTGTTTGTATGTTGTTGATAATAACCGGCAGCCTTCCACGTTCTTTACACAAAGTTACATTGGGTACTGTTGAGTGATCCATAAGTGAACTTCTCTCACATTCTATCTGTGTTTAGAAAGAGCCATATACAGGGTCATCACTCTAAGTGGTAACCCAGTGATTTTAGACGTCAACACAACTATTACGACCCACTTAGCCGGTTCTCTCTCGCTCCGTACATATACAGCAGCCTAAATACAGCTACTTCTACGGTATCCCAAGGAGAGCATTTGGCCTTTTTAGCAACCTCATAGATCGTTGCGGCGGGGTTTTAGTTTCTGATCAACTATTTCACTGACATGAATTTGCGATGCCCACAACGGCACTCGAGGGACATATCTTAGTCCTGCCCAATCATTTTGAGACTGCGCTCACTACAGTCTGCAGTCATCGTTAGTTTTTTCTTCGCAGCGACTGCAACACCTTCATAGGATATATACTTTACCGAGGGTACCAACTGTAACTGCAGTGGAGCGTTTTTGACAGCTTTTAACTTTGCAACGCCGTTATAAAATGGCGCATATTTGCCAGTATCCAGATTTCGTACGACAAAATATCTGGTCTCTAGTTCACAATTATTTTCAATCGTAATCAAAGCAACAAATTCTTCTTTATTTTTAAATATTCGCTCCCAAAAACTTTCAGCGAACGTTGGCGCACTGAAAAGCAAAATGGATGCTGAAATTATAAATATAAATAATTTATAACGCATTGTATTCACCAATTTTTACCACCATGAAAGATATAATAACTATCTGAAGTTGTTATACCGGTCTTGAAACAAGCACATAAAATTATTAAATCTTTTATATGAACATTTGACATTTCTAGCAACAGTATAAGTCGTCGTAATTGGACTTAACTTACTAATAAACTCTTTCACTGACAGGAGTTCGCGATGCCGACAGCGGTACTCAAAAGACAAGTGATTGTTTATTATTGTCGACTATGGCAGACCCCGCCAGTGTGGCCGAAGCTATGATGATGCATGGATCGCTATCGGCACTTGTTGGTGCTTACTTCGGCTTCTCTGGCGGGGCTGCTAGGAAGTAACTTTTATCCAGTGGCTGGTGTATATTCGATACCTGCGACCATTGAAGCGGCTTCTGCTACCTGCGCTGTGCTGTATAGCTTAACAGTTTTTAAAGTTTCAAAAGCACCTGACTTCATCAGTTTCATGTATGCACTCATATAAGCGACCTCAGATGGAGCCTCAACGATTGCAAACATATGGTGATCTTGACCCGTAACACCCCACATTCCATGAAGTTTACCTCCGACGCTTTCACATAGAGCCTCCGCTGCAGCCATCCTATCCTGTTGCTGATCAATAATCGCCATCAGTGCTTCTTTTGTGTACTTTAATTGAACCATGTACATTAGTGACATTTTACTTCTCCCTGTGATGTTGGTGAGGAAAGTTTAGCGCTGAAGAAAAGCTCAACTAGTACAAAAACTGTATCAGGAACCCAAAGCATGATCGGACAAATATTTCCAGCGAGACTGGACTAGCTACGTCGTGTCTGGACAGCAAGCAACATACTTATCGACTCTTTCACAGACACGAGTTTGCGATGCCAGAACACTCTATGGCTTTGTAAGCTAGAAACGAAAGCACGTTCAGCGATTGCAAAGATCGGAACATACGATCTTATTGCTAGGGCGCAGTAGCTATTTGCGTTCCATTACAGGCGTGACTTCAAAATTTCCAAAGTCCAATATTGGACTAAAGCCGGCATCCAGTTGCTCCATGCTATCTGCCTCGCAAACTATAAACGCGCTGTGTTGCAAGCGATTAGAATACATCGCATGAACCTTTATTCCGTGATCTCCTAAATTTGACAAAGTATCGCGGAAGTGTTGGTTGTTTTCTGGATGATTGGCTTGACATGTTGAATAGTCATGCTTGCTTGTGATCATGAATAACATTTTGTTTTCTCCCTATGTTATAGCTTGGAGCCTAGCAGCTAAATGACGACACGTGGAGACAAAGTTTGCCAATTTATTGAACGCTACTGTTTGATCTCAAACTACTCACTAAATTTGAAAAGCTAGAGACAAAAGCACGTAAAGCGATTGCAAAAGTCGATGCAGGTCGGCCGCAACAAAAGTCACATACAGCGAAACGGCGACTGTAACCGCGATACAAAAATAAATCACGAAACTGCTAACCCGCTGTTCTTCTGAACGCCTAGGCATTTTAAAATCCCGCGACTATTTCACCTTCGCACGTAGATGTAATTGTTGAGCCATTATCGGCCGATGCCTCTTCACGAAACATTTTTATTGCTTTGTGCGCTGTTTCTTTATCAGGCCAAACCATCATGCTTCTGGCGGTAGTTTCGCTAGTAATAACAAAATGCCAATGAACTGCGCCAGCAGCTTTCATGCTAGCAGCCATCTTTGGTCCCAGTTCAGAAAAGTCTGCTACTTGGTCAAACGACCAATCTGCTGAAGTTGCATACATTGTTTATCTCCTTCTGTTGGCAAAGCGAATGTATCACTATTGGACAAAATTACCAAATGATTACACGTGGAGAAAAAATTTGCTTTCAGCGTCTCACTAATTAATAGGCACCATCACCTCGTTCCGACGAAGGAAAAACGGTATGAATGGCCCATTGAATGTTGCCTTGATTGGATAGCCGCTTGCCTGAAGGTCATCTCGCTTCAAGGCTTCACTCAGCTTGCGAGTGTGGCGAATAAAGTTTTGTTCACTTGATCTTCCTGAATATCGCGCGACCGCGTACGTTTGACCTTTCACAATTACGAGCCTGACAGCATTAGACGTTGGGCGTGGCGCATCTTCAATTGTGAATTTGTTAGGCAGAAAAAAACGCATAACGCGATCGCCATCTATCTCCACTTGGGTAACTGGTGCGGTCATGTCAATTTTAGTCGACTGAGTAACTGGAATTGTCATCGCGACTTTGGAGTTAAGTTCGTTTGCTCCTGAAATATATTTAAAGAGCAGAGAGAACGCTCTGTTTTCACCACTGCTTTCTAGTGTTTCCACTGCCAGTCGGTCTTCATACTTCCGAATTTCATAATCATTTGTCTGCGTTATGATTGAGTACTTTGGTTCTTCCAGTGCCATTACTGCTGAACTCCAAATCAATGAAATTGTAGTTATGAGATACTTCAATTTATGCATCTTCAAGTTTACCTTGAACAACGAAACAGCATTGCGCCAAAACATTACCGCTCAAAGAGGAGAAACGATCGCATCATGTTTAAGCACTTCAACGCGATGTCGATTAGCAGTCACGTAGATCTGACCTGCTTCTGTCATCTCAGCGTTCGCTCCTAATAATCCAGCGGTTTGTGCAATCTCGATGACTGTTGACAGATCATTGGTACCATGTCGTAAGCCAATGTCTCTCATCAACCATTCACGCGCCCAAAAGTTTCTCATGGCTTTCATAGCAGCCTCCCAAAATTTAGCGTCGTGTATAGTATGTACGCTAGCAAAATCAGGTTGGATCATAAGTTATGGTTTACTCGAACTGATTTGGCAACCGCAGCGTAACCGTGGCATAGTTTTTCGTAGTTATTTCCTGTCCATCTTGATAAAGGCAAATAACTACGACCTTTTTTTGATCGATTTGCTGAGATGCGACGTTTCATCAATAGGTTCATCGCTAAAAATAGATGCACAGACTGCCAAGGTAAGCGGTTAAACCGAATTCTATGGCTCCTGTTATGTTGGCTACGTATAAGAGACTTCTCCATGGGTTCGTTAAGAGGCGGTCCCCCGGTGTATTCAAGTCGCGTGACCGCCTCTTTTCCTAACTGGTATGGAATGGTGTTTTCTTTAAATCTTCATTGACTTTGTGTTGCGCTATTACGATTAACGCTCTGGTCATCTTTTGCGTATCACTCATCGTGGTCCAGTCCGATTGATCGCCGCCACATAAAGTACAGTCGCACTTGTAGTCATAGAGTTGCGCAGCCCTATCGCTGAACCCGTATAAAGGTGTCATTTTGTATCCTTACTGCTTAACCGTTGACCATTTCGCGTGTATTTAGGCACGAACCTTAGTGAGCTGACAGACGTCGTAGCATTGGTGATGTACGCCCGTCAGCTAGCTGGTCAAAACCACTTGACCACCAATTAGAAGTGATGCACGCGATCCGAAAATCAATGTTTGCGCTGCCCGCAGCGGCACTGGAGGGACATGTGATTGTTGATTATGGTTTGAAGCTGGGTAATGTTAGATGGATATTAGGCATGTGTGTTATCTATTATGGAAATATTAGTACTCATTTTTCTCTTTGTTGCCATTTTCCTGCTTGGGTCAGGTAAAAGGTCTAGCAGCCGTCCCTATTACGGAGGTAGGCGAAAACCAAAGCTACGCAGTAAAAGGACGCAACATGTTAAACAATACGAGTTTAACCCAAAATATTTTAAGCCTTTCGAAGGCAAGGCTCACGTCATAGACGGTGACACAATTGTGGTTAAAAGACAGAAAATACGCCTAGCAGGCGTAAACGCTCCAGAGCTAGACCAAGCATGGGGACAGAAATCAAAATGGGAAATGGTTAAGATACTGAAAGGTAAGGTTGTGAAGGTCGTTCCTAACGGAGAGACATCATATGACCGTATCGTTGCAACATGTTACATCGATGGCGACAAAGACATTGGCGCAGAACTTATTAGTCGTGGCTTAGCTCGAGACATACCTACATTTACGGGTAGCAAATACAAAGAGTTTGAAACGGGTGCAGGTCGCAGACGAGTTAAGCCTACTCCCTATAATAACAATGCTAAGAAACATCCCTTAGCCCAACCCGAAGAACCAAAACCGCATCCAGTTGAGGTTGTTGAGATTGAGCCTGTTAAAGAACCAAAAGCAGAACCCGAAGACGAAGAAATCTCGCTAGTTGAAAAATGGGATGATGCTGAAATCAGAATAAAACCAAATGACTGAAACAATCCTATTTCTTGCTTTGGTTGCCCTAATTATCGTTCTGCTACGAAAAAAGAGGCATCGGCGAAACCCAAGATTTACTCCGCGCCCGATAAGCAGGCGGTTCAGTAGAAACCCGAAGAATAAGAAGGGTTAGTTCGAAAGATTCAAAAATACTGGTGGGTCAATCACAAATAAACTTTCAAACACGAGATCGAAGGCGGTTTTCTATGGTCGCCAAAGTTAAAGTCTGACGGCAACCGAAATTACTTTTTCGACACGATGGCTGATGCTGAGGTAGGTGACATTGTTCTCAGTTATGCCAACGGTAATATCGCTTATTTTGGCATTGTGATTGAAGAAGCATCGAGTGCGCGTAAACCAGATGAGTTTGGTGCAGCGGGCGATAATTGGGACAACGCTGAATTAATAGGATTTAATTTTGACGACGTACGTCCATTGTGCCGTCCGGTTCGATTCCCAAAAAACAATCGTCGCTCATTGCGGATCGTGCGCTAGCGATTTTTTCGCCATTCTTCCCATGCCTCGGGGGTATCCAAATCTAACGTTGGTCCGTGATCATTGAATTCAATGTAACTGACGTTTTTGTTTGGTAATATATGGCGCAATCCATGATCGCCCTGCAGCGTTTGCACCTCGGTCCATCCCGTTTTTGGAATAATCACGGGATGTCCCGGTTTTCCTAAATAATCCTTTGCTTGCACATATGTAGTTGGGTTTTCAGACCAATGTGCTGCGATGCGTTGAAAATGGTGCTGAGTGAGTTCAGGTAAATCCCCTGTGACAATCATCATTCCTTTGGCATCTGTTTGCGCAATTTCGTTGCAGGCTTGTTTGATTGACGCACTCATTCCCTCATGCGCGTTAGGGATGAAAACAGGCGTTGCATCCGTATTCTCAATCAACTCGTTTCGCGGATGTTCTGGATCGGGAAGGGTGACATAGGTTCGTCCCAAACCTTGGGCAAGTTTAACTAACCGCTGAAGAATTGGAACGGAGCCAATCGGTTCAAACAATTTGTCGCGCCCCCGCATTCGAGAGGAGGCGCCAGCGGCCAATATAACAATTGCCAACGACACTGGTTTATCCACGCATCCGCGCACCATCTGCATCAAACAGAGGCGTTGTTATGACGCGCGCCTTTCGCATTTGGCCCAGAATTTCAATCTCTGCCTGTTGACCATCTACCGCATTTTCACGTGGGACCAGCGCAAGCGCTATGGATTTTTCGGCGTAGTGTGAATAGCCACCTGATGTGCAGAATCCCTTCACCTCGCCATCAATCCAAACTGGTTCATAGGCCACTACATCTGCATCCTTGGCCTCAACCTCAAACGCGACGAGGGCACGGTTGCTTCCTGCATCGCGCTCTTTCACCGCAGCTGATTTACCAATAAATTCAATATCCTTCTTCCATGAAATAAAGCGATCCATTCCCGTTTCTCCGGCTGTGTAGTCAGGTGAGAATTCGCGCAACCACGATCCGAAAAACTTATCCAGACGCAATGACATCATGGCCCGCATGCCAAAGGGTTTTAGGTCAAATTCCTGACCTGCTTTCCACAGGGCCTGCCACAACGTGCGTTGATCGATTGTGTGACAGTAGATTTCAAACCCCAAATCACCTGTGTAACTGACGCGTTGCACCACGCAATTAATCATACCGACAGGTATTTCATTAACATCCATGAACTTCATCGCAGACACGTCACTGCGCGTGACGGCTTGTAATACCTTGGCGGCATTGGGGCCCGCCAATTGGAACCCGTTGACAATATCCGAAATGTTTTCGATTTGCACATCACCTGTTTGGTTCTGAAGGAACCAACGCATGTGATAGGACTGACTGCCGTAGCTCGCCGTTAGCCGGAATTCATTTTCTGACAGGCACGACACTGTGAAATCACCAATCAAACGCCCCTTGTGTGACAACATGGGTGTTAGGCTAAGTCGGCCAGGTTTTGGAAGCCGACCCGCCATAATGCGATCTAACCATGCGCGTGCATCACGGCCAGCCACGCGGTATTTCCCGAAATTATGAACCTCATTTATTCCGACATTTTCACGTACGGCCTTCACCTCGCGCTTGGTGGCTTCCCATGCGTTGGATCGACGGAAGGATGGGGTTTCATATCGCGGCTCATCCTCTGTGGCGAAATAATTTGGCACCTCTAGCCCGAATTGTGCACCCCAAACAGCCCCCATATTGTCGAATATGTCGTACATGGGTGTTGTCCGCATGGGTCGTGCGGCGGGCAGTTCTTCATTCGGATATGAGACTGAAAAACGTTTTTGATAATTTTCGATGACTTTTGGTAATGTGTACCCCGGTCCAATCCAATCGCCAAAGCGGGCCACATCCATGGCCATCGTGTCGCGTTCAGTCTCTCCTTCGATCATCCACTGGGCTAACATCAAACCAACACCGCCGCCCTGACTAAACCCAGCCATAACACCACAGGCAGACCAATAATTACGTAAACCCGGAATGGGCCCAACCAAAGGATTGCCGTCTGGTGCAAATGTAAATGGGCCATGGATTACTGATTTCACGCCTGCGGTTTCCAATACTGGGAAACGCTTATACGCGAATTCGATACTATCGTTGATTTTATCAAAATCGTCGGCCAATAACTCGTGCCCAAAATTCCATGGTGTTCCGTCAACCGCCCAGGGTTTACAAGGCTGCTCATAAAACCCGATGCATAAACCGCGCCCTTCTTGGCGCAGATAGCTTTCTCCTGAGGGGTCCATGACATGCGGGTGTTCTTCGTCCCGTTCATAAATCATCGCAATGTCATCTGTGACGATATATTGATGTTCCATTGGGTGAAGGGGCAAATAAACACCTGCCATGGCACCAACTTCACGTGCCCACAGACCACCCGCATTGACCATATGTTCTGTGTGAATGGTCCCCTTGTCCGTCACAATATCCCATGTGCCATCTGGGCGTTGATTGGTTTCGATGACCTTACAGTGGGTTTCTATTGTGGCACCGCCCATGCGCGCCGCCTTAGCATAGGCATGAGTTGTTCCACTGGGGTCAAGGTGTCCATCCAACGGATCATAAAGCGCACCAATGATGCCATCCGTATTCGTAATGGGCGCAATATCACGAATTTCATCTGGTCCAATAATTTGGGTGTCTAGCCCCATGTACCGATGTTTGGCGCGTTCTGCCAAAAGCATGTCAAATCGTTCTTGATTGTCCGCCAGCGTAATACCACCCACATGGTGTAAACCGCAGGACATCCCTGTGATCTCTTCTAATTCACGATAAAGTCGAATGGTGTATCCCTGAAGTGCTGCCATGTTGGTGTCACCGTTAAGAGTATGAAATCCACCAGCTGCATGCCATGTCGAACCAGAGGTCAACTCGGATCGTTCCAACAACATTACATCAGACCAACCCAATTTTGTTAGGTGATATAAAACGCTACACCCAACAACGCCCCCGCCGATGACAACAACACGTGTGCTGGTTTTCATTTGATTGGCCTCCATTCATCTTATGACAATACTTCCTGAATTTCGCATAACCCACAACTATCATGCGCAATGCGATACAAAATGTATAGCGGCTCTAAAGCCCTTTGGAAATGAAGAGGGGCGACGGAAAATGTCGGGAACAAACAATCCATCCAATAATTTTCGCGCTTATGTATTATGAAAAAAGTTGGATGGAAATGTCATGAAATCGCATGCTCAAGCCGTTGTTATTGGAGGCGGCGTTATTGGTTGCTCAATTCTGTATCACCTTACAAAACTGGGGTGGACAGATGTCGTTATGTTAGAACGCGACGAACTAACATCTGGATCAACTTGGCATGCGGCAGCCAACATTCATGGGCTGCACGACAGCACGAATATCAGCCGCATCCAACACTACACAATGAATTTGTACAAAGAGTTAGAGCAAGAAACTGGTCAGGGCTGCGGAGTGTTTCAGCCCGGGTCGTTATATTTGGCACAGACCGAAGCGCGCGAACATCAGTTGCGCCTGCAAGAAGCCAAGGCCAAGTTATACGGCATGAATTTCCACGAAGTGTCCCGTGATGAGGCCGAGCGGCTACATCCACTTGTGAATTATGACGGTATTCGCTGTATTATGTTTGAACCTGATGGGGGTAATGTGGATCCATCTGGGGTTACGAATGCCTATGCGACAGGTGCGCGTCAAAGGGGGGCAGAAATCTATCGCTTTACCCCTGTGACCGGAACAGAACAACAACCTGATGGCACATGGATTGTGCGCACGCCCAAGGGCGACATTCACACCCAATGGGTGGTTAACGCCGCTGGCCTATGGGGGCGCGAGGTTGCGGCTCTGGCTGGTTTGAAATTGCCGCTGCAACCCACAGAACATCAATATTTCGTGACGGAAACCATCGCAGAAATCGATGTCATGGACCGTCGCCTACCATCTGTTGCAGATCGTGATGGGGAATATTATCTGCGACAAGAGGGCAAAGGTTTGTTGGTGGGCGCCTATGAGCGTGCTTTGAAATTTTGGGCAGAGGATGGCACACCCCCTGATTTCGGGCACGAATTGTTTGATGATGATCTGGAACGGATCGAAGAAAATATGATGCGCGCCATCGAGCGTGTTCCAGCGGTTGGTGAAGCTGGCATCAAACGTGTGATCAATGGTCCCATGATTTGGTCCCCAGACAGCAATGTTTTGTTTGGTCCTGTCCCTGAATTGAAAAACTATTTCTGTTGTAACGGTATAATCCCGGGCTTCAGCCAATCAGGTGGAATGGGTTTGTTGGTCGCGGAATGGATTATAGAAGGCGAAACCAAATACGACATGTTTGCGTGGGATATGGCGCGCTTTGGGGACTGGGCGGATGAGGCCTTTACCAAGGCGCGTGTGGGCGATCAGTATGCACACCGTTTCAAAATTCATTTCCCAAATGAAGAACGTGATGCAGGACGCCCTGTACGCACTCGACCCATCTTTGATAAACAAAAGCAGTTGGGCGCAAACTTTGGGCTGAATTATGGCTGGGAACACGCGTTATATTTTGATGCAGATACACCAGAAACCGCGGGTTTCACGCGTCAAGGGTGGTGGAAAAGCGTCGAGCGCGAGGCCAAGATGTTACGTTTAACCGTGGGTGTGATCGATATTTCAAACTTTGGAAAATATAGTGTCAAAGGCGCAGGAGCAGAGGATTGGTTGAACGCTGTGTTTGCCAATAAAATGCCCAGTGTTGTTGGTAGATCCTGCCTGACGCCGTTGATCGGCAAACGGGGCGGGATCGCGGGCGATGCAACGGTAACTAAACTGGGCGAAGATGATTATTGGGTGGTCAGTTCGGGCATGGCTGAGCGATATCAACAGCGTTTTTACAACATGGTTGAATTACCAAAGGGCACAACATTTGAGAGCAAAACCAACGACACTTGTGCCTTTAACGTTGCGGGTCCAAAATCACGTGAATTGTTGCAACGTCTCAGCAATGCGGATTTGTCAAATGAGTCTTGGCCGTTCATGCGTTCGGGGCATTTGAGCATTGCTGGTGTTGAATGCGCCGCGCTTCGTGTCAGCTTTACAGGTGATTTGGGTTGGGAAATATATTGTGACGAACAGGATCAGTTGGCGGTATACACGGCACTCATTGATGCGGCGTCTGATCTAGGCGGTGGGCCTGTGGGTTCACGTGCGTTAATGTCGTTGCGTGTGGAAAAAGGCTATGGCAGCTGGTCGCGTGAATATAGCCCAGAATATTGGCCTCAAGAAGTTGGTTTGGATCGACTGTGTAAGATGGACAAAGAGTTCCTAAACAAAGCCGCTGCCGCAGATGTTATGGCCAATGAGGCGCGTGAAAACTTGGTCTTAATACACATTGACGAAGACGCGGTTACTGCATCCAACGCAGACGCCACGGGGGGCGAGCCGATTTTCAAGAATGGGGTTGGTATCGGTCGTGTAACATCGGGCGCGTATGGCTACACCGTTGGGATGTCATTGGCATTGGGGTACGTCAAAAATGCATCCGCTGGGGATCGAGTTGAAGTGATGATCCTTGGAAAACCCCATGGCGGTGTTATTCTGAATCACACACCATTTGACCCCAAAGGAGAGCGTTTGCGCGGGTAGCCTTGGCATGTTGGCACATTAAATTCGACTATCAAATATAGTTTGGTGCGCTATGTCGGTGTGACGCGCATTTGCGTAATCCGATTTGCCTGTCGTTCGACCACCTCGAACCGATAGCCAAGGAAATAGAAAATTTGCCCAACTGTTGGGATCATCTGCGCTTCGTGAATGACCAAGCCTGCCAAGGTGTTTGCCTCATCATCGGGCAGGGACCAATCAAGTGCGCGGTTAATGTCACGAATGGTCATTGCGCCGTCTAAGACATAACTTCCTAAAGCGTCAGGTTTGATTGTATCTTTATCAGGAACATCAAACTCGTCCGCAATTTCGCCCACGATTTCTTCAAGAATATCTTCTAGTGTGATCAAACCTTCAAGTGATCCGTATTCGTCCACGACCAAGGCAAAATGTGTACGCCGGCGCAGGAATTGACGCATCTGATCATCCAATGATGTTGTATCCGGAATAAAATAAGGCTCCATTGCAACTTCGTTGATGTCAAATTTCCCCAAATCAGAAAGCTGGGCATTTGGACCGCTCACCAGACGATACATTTGGCGTGCCAAATCCTTGGCATGGATGACACCAATAATGTTTTCTGGATCGTCCTTATATACAGGCAGGCGCGTATGCGCGCTTTCCAAACACTGTGTTAAAATCGACTGTGGATCATCCTCTGAATTGATCATTTCGATCCCGGATCGATGCAGCATGATTTCTTCGACTGTGCGCTCTGATAAATCGAGCGCGCCCAAAATTCTGTCGCGGTCTTCTTTTTCGACAACACCCTCGGAATGGCCAAGGCTGAGCGCTCCAGCAATTTCCTCGCGCACGGCAAGAATGTGACTATCCGGATCTGTTTGCACTCCAAACATCCGCAAAACGCCGCGAACAAACCAGCGCACGGTCGAGACGATCGGAGCAAATATGCGAATGACGATGCTGATTGGTAAAGATGCCCGCGCGGCCGCGGTTTCGGGATTCGTTATGGCGTAGGTTTTTGGGAGAACCTCTGCAAATATCAAGACTAAAACCGTCATGATTAACGTGGCTAATGCAACGCCACTTTCGCCAAACATACGTGTGAACAACGCTGTGGTCAGTGATGTTGCCAGAATATTGACCAGATTGTTTCCCAACAAAACCGATCCAATCAAACGCTCGTTGTCTTCGGTGATAGCCAAAGCCCGTGCAGCACCGCGCGATCCCTTGTCCGCTTGTGTGCGCATTTTGCCGCGAGAGGCAGCCGTAAGTGCCGTTTCTGAGCCCGAAAAGAAACCAGATAAGACAAGCAGCAAAAGGATGGCACCAATGGTGATCCAAAATGCATTGTCGATATTCATCAAGTCTTGTTCCATCTCACGGTCTCTTAGGTTCGCGTTCTGCTTAGCTTATGGGGATTAAACACCGCCCAATCAAGGGGGCAAGCACACAGAAAGTTCTATCCGACGTCACAAACGCATTATGGTCGCTTTTGACAGGTTACTGATCATCAATAGACACCTTGCCAATGGATTCACGGCGTTTTGAGGAAAGCGGGTGATGGTTAATCACCAAATCGCGTAAATGGTCATCTAGAACGTGGGTGTAAATTTCTGTGGTCGAAACATCGGCATGACCAAGTAGTGTTTGTATCACACGCAGATCTGCACCATTGGCTAAAAGATGTGTTGCAAATGCATGTCGGATCGTATGGGGTGTTACGATGTTCGCGTCGATCCCCGCTAATACAGCCCAGTTTTTGATGCTTTGATAAAACCAATGCCGCGTTAAATGCCCCAGCTTACCACGCGAGGGAAATAAAAATACCGATGCCTCACCACCGTCCTTAACTTTTTGCTCTTGTTCACGATCACGGTGATACAGCCATACTTTCAGAGATGCTAAGGATGGAGGGGACATGGGGACAATGCGCTCTTTATTTCCTTTTCCCTTGATCAACAAAAATTCTGGGGCGCCCCGACAAATCGCAACAGGCAGCGACATCAGTTCACTGACCCGCATTCCTGTGGCATAAAGCACCTGCATCAAACACGCGTTTCGAGCGCGTTCAACTTCACCTTTGGAAGATGATATTGCACTATTCATTAGGCGATCAACGTCAATAACCGTCATTGTTTTCGGCAATGATTTTTCGCGTCCAGGACCCGTAATTTGTAACGCTGGATGATCTGTGCGCCAGTTTTCTTCTAGGCAGAAGTGATAGAATTGCTTGATCGCCGATAATCGCCGCGCACGCGTGGCACGCGATAAATCACGATGTAGTAAATCCACCAAATAGGCTTCAATGCCGTCCATTTTGACATGCATTAAATCTTGTTTTTGATCTATTAGGAAATCATGAAAATCCGATAAGTCACGCGCATAGGCCGAAAGAGTATTTTGTGATGCGCCCGTTTCGGCGGATTTCGCCTCTAAAAAAGCCTCGATGCGACGCAGTTCATTCATGATTTCATGGAGCCTTTGAGATTGCATAAATTGCTGCGCGTCGTGCCAAATCCTCTAGGCCGATCAGCCGCAGTGTTGAGAGACTTTCATGCAGATCGCGAACATCACCAGAACTTCCTTTGTCCAATTGGATAAGGGTTGCTAAGATCGCTTCCCCCAAACGGCCCTGTGTAATCATTTGTTCAATTCCAAACGGAATCCGAGGCTCTAAAAATGCATCATATATTGCGCGCTCAACGGAATTGTTTGGTGGCATGAGCGGCATGATGCCGTGCGCAATAAATGTGCGAAAATCCTCTGTTTCAGGCGCAGAGCGATATTGATTGGACATTAATATAACATCCATCGCAGCAGGCGATGTAAGACCGCGTTTTATGATGTCATCGGCAAAAATATTTGCAAATGTTCGCGCCAGATCAGTAGCATAAAATTTGGTCCATGCGCGGTCCAATGTTTCAGAGACATTTTTGTCATCTCTTAGCGCCGTTTCGAATTGTTGGAATGCAGCAACCCGATCCCAAACGCTGCCCGACGCTGATGGCTCGTTTGCACTATAAATACCCAAAAAACGATTATCCCCAATAGCGCCCGTTTGTGCCAAACGTTCTGCTGCAAACAGTTGCGCACGCCATCCGTTTTCACCAGACAGATCGGACACTGCGAACGCGCGGGGTAGTAAATCGGGAGTTAGGGGTAAACCAATTGCATCATAAAGCCGGTAATCTAAGGCTGTGACCCGTAAGTTTGGAGGCAGATTAACATCTATCTCATTTTCGGTTTCCGTCTCAAGATATATATGCAGCAATGCTGCTGTCCGTCCTGTGAATCCCCCTAATGCTTCTGTTGCATCTAAAACAAGTGTGGCGGTCAACCAATCACCGCGCCGTGCCAAACAATATACGCGGGCCGCCGCATCGGGATAATTTGGCCCAAGTGCTAAAACAGGATCACAGGCGGGTTCAATCGATGTGTCATAGAGTGAAAGTTCAAACAACAGCGGAACCAATGATGGAGGAAGCGGGGCTGCACGTTCCAGCATGGCATATGCGGCATCAACCGCGCCTAAATCGATAAGCTTTCGAATACGGGCTTTTAAAAAACTATGGGTCCGCTGATCTTCCGCGGGCGCATCCGCCTCAGTTAAGAGTAGGTTGAACAAAAAAGAATGGATCACGCTATTATGTTCGATTGGGAAGTCATTCAACAAGTTTTCAAGCGCGTTTGACCGACTTTCACGCCACAGATGTGATGGAAGCCCTGTGACACGTGCAGGCAAAAGTCCTACAGAATTACGCGAAATATCATCAAGCGGAACCACCTGAATTTCGCGTTCTATGATCGAGTCTGGTGTTTCCAGATTTGTCGAAGGCTGAGGTGCGTTTTTTTCGTCTAACCAATCAATCGCCGATAGTGGCGCATTTTGTGCCAGCCCCCCAACGGCTGATACACACATGCAAATGGCAAAGATTGCTATGCTAGGTCTCATTTAACTCAATCGAATTGGTAACAGGAGTGCGCACAGGATCAAAGTTAACACCAAAAAACGGGCCAACATAGGCATAGATGGACAGAGCCAAAAAGCCAAAGACGCACAAAATCAGAACCCACTTGATCACACTGCCCATGTTTCAATCCAATATAAGTTGGTTTTTGTGAACAGTATAAACATGAATGCGATTTAGAACCAAGCAAAGTTATTCAAGTTATTGTAATTTAGCGTGAGATCGCCAATAAGTCCCGCATGACAAAACGGTTACAAAAAACAATCGCCCTGGTAGGGATGATGGGTGCGGGCAAGTCAGCCGTGGGCAAGGCATTAGCAGAACACTTAAACGTGGCCTTTCTTGATTCTGATCAAGAAATCGAAATTGCATCAAACCTTTCAATCGCTGAAATTTTTGCACGCTACGGCGAAGCTTTCTTTCGCGAAAAAGAAACCCAAATCATCGAGCGATTATTGGTTGGGGAACCAGGGATTTTATCGACAGGTGGGGGCGCATTTTTGTCGACGCAAAACCGCCAAAACATGAGTAAACTGGGCGTATCTGTTTGGTTGGATGCAGAAGTCGATGTTTTGTGGAATAGGGTAAAGCACAAAACAACCCGCCCCTTGCTTCAAACGGCGAACCCGTATCAAACACTTGCGGATATTTACGACGACCGAACGCCAATATATGCCAAAGCAGATGTCCATGTTACATCGGATGCAGAAACAGAAATATTCCAAATGGTCGAGCGTGTGATCAACGCACTAGAACGACATGGCGACGTATTTAAGGATTAAGTAAGTGATGAAAACAGTAAATGTGAACCTTGGCGAACGATCGTATGACATCCTGATCGGCGAAGGTCTTTTGCCCCAAGCGCACATGTATATTTCACCGCTTTTAAAGCGTATGCGCGTCGCGATTGTGACCGATGAAAATGTTGCGCGCCTTCATCTTCAGTCCTTGATCGATGGATTAGAGGGGGCGGGAATTTCTTCGACTTCGTTGATACTACCAGCTGGTGAGAGCACCAAATCTTGGCCAGATCTTGAACGCACTGTTGAATGGCTGTTGGCTGAAAAAATTGAACGTCGCGATGTTGTCATCGCGCTTGGCGGTGGCGTGATTGGCGATTTGGTTGGCTTTGCTGCATCTATTTTGCGACGCGGCATCCGGTTCGTTCAAATGCCGACATCATTACTGGCACAAGTTGACAGTTCTGTTGGAGGCAAAACTGGTATTAATGCTCCACAAGGCAAAAACCTGATCGGAGCCTTTCATCAGCCCAGTTTGGTGCTGGCTGATATTGATGCATTGGATACACTTACGCCGCGCGATTTTTTGGCAGGTTATGGCGAGGTTGTAAAATACGGCTTACTAGGGAATGAGGCATTTTTCGAATGGCTCGAAGAATTCGGACCCGCACTTGCGCGCGGTGACAAAGATGCGCGTGCCGAGGCTGTGCGCATTTCTTGTCAAATGAAAGCGGATATTGTGGAACGGGACGAAACCGAGCAGGGCGATCGCGCGCTCTTGAATTTGGGTCATACATTTTGTCACGCGCTTGAGGCTGCGACAGGGTTTTCTGATCGCCTATTACATGGCGAAGGTGTCGCAATTGGATGCGCCTTGGCGTTTGAGTTATCCGCGCGTATGGGACTTTGTTCCCAAGAGGCACCCAGCCGGGTGGCAGAACATCTGGGCTCCATGGGAATGAAGGTGCGTCTGTCTGATATTGCTGGAGAATTGCCAGATGCCCAAGACCTCGTTGAGCTGATGGCGCAGGACAAAAAGGTCGTTGATGGTCAATTACGTTTTATTCTTGCACGTGGGATCGGGCAGGCCTTTGTGACCAGTGAAGTCGAAAGATCAGACGTGGTAAAGCTGTTATCTGATCATTTATCTGAAACGGTTTGATCCAATAATCGTAGATAGGACCGTGATTTAACAATAGCCGTACGATAGGCCGCATCAGCAATGGATTTTGTGACCTTTTTTTGGAACGCTGACCGGAATAGGTATCAGTTGTGCGTGAAATTTGATTGGATATGCCAATGGTTTGCTACCTTCGATGCCAGCAACAGCCATGGTAACGCACCCATATGCATCGCGCAGAGGGTAAATCGTCATTTTGCCACTCCATGCGCCGTCATGACACCCTAACCAAATTGTTTTTGGGCACTCTGTTTCAAAAACTTGCCTCAATAAATCGGTCGCAAGTGATCGCGTGCTTTGATCGAACATTAGAGAGTAGGGCAATCCGCCACCATCTTCGTACAGGATGCCACACAAATATCGCCCGCAAATGCGCAAACGTGTATTTCCCCCAGATATGCGTTCCAATAAAACAATTTTGGACAGTGCATCTTGTAATCCGCGGGGGTCTAAATCGGCGCGGTACGGAACCGAACTGTTTGCCAAATTATGACAAAAATTTCCTAAACAACGTAATCCTGGAAAATGGTCCCGATATTGCGATAGTTCAACCACATTTTGAGCCATGTTCAACGCTCGACTCTTTAAATTTTTATCAAATCGTTAATAAAATTTATTCTGCGTTTTGATGCCGAATTCTTAAATATTGGTTAATGCGGGCGCACTTGTTCCTAGAACAAGAATATCATATTGCACATTTGTGCTTTAGGAGAGTGCCATGAAATCAATGACAGGCTTTGCCAACCAAACTTGTGAGTTCAGCAGTGGAAGTGCCACACTAGAAGTGCGCAGTGTTAATAATCGGGGTCTGGATTTGAAATTACGGGTGCCTGACCTATTTGCATCCCTTGAACCTAAATTACGTGAAATCATCACCAAAACCGCACAGCGCGGATCACTTCAGGTGAATCTGCGTTATAATTTGCACGACGACAATTCTGATACGCCTTCGATCAATGATGCAGTAATCGAACAATTGTTGTCTGGAATTGAACGCATCGAAGATTTGGCTCTTGCGCGCAATTTGTCACTAGCACCTTCTAAGGCCAGCGATATTTTATCTATTAAAGGGGTCATTGCCCATGAACCCAGCGTATCAGAAATGACCTTAGAAATGTCCGATGCCGTTTTCGAGGGTATGTCAGATTTGATCGCAAATTGGGATAGTTCGCGCAAACGCGAAGGTGATGCTTTGGCACGTGTCCTAAATGATCAGGTCGATATGATCGCGCGCTTAGTATTAGATGCACGTGCGATCCTGCCCGAACGCAAAGAGAAATTACAAACTGCATTTTCGGACAATTTGCAAACCCTTCGTGAACAGTTTTCTGAGGTGGATCCTGACCGCGTGGCCCAAGAAGTTGCGATATATATTATTAAACAAGATGTCGCAGAAGAATTAGATCGCCTTGATGCACATATTGATGCCGCACGCGCCTTGTTTTCAGAAACTGCCAGTATTGGAAGACGCGCTGAATTTCTAATCCAAGAATTCAACCGAGAGGCAAATACGCTTTGTTCAAAAGCGCAGCATAGCGAGCTATCTCGCATCGGGTTGGAATTGAAAACATTGATCGATCAAATGAGAGAGCAGGTGCAAAATGTCGAATAACACCAACGCCCCCAGACGCGGATTACTGATAATATTATCGTCACCTTCAGGTGCTGGAAAATCCACCCTTGCCGGTCGTTTGCGGGACTGGGATCCTACATTGAAGTTTTCGGTTTCGGCAACCACACGCGCGCCTCGTCCCGGCGAAGAATACGGACGGGAATATTATTTTCACACGCGTGAGGAATTTCAAAAAATGGTTGCCGATGATGACATGTTAGAACATGCCGAAGTGTTCGGAAATTTCTATGGTAGCCCTAAAGGTCCTGTAGAGCAGGCCATAAATGCGGGGCATGATGTTTTGTTTGATATTGATTGGCAGGGTGGTCAACAGGTGCGGGCGTCAAGTCTGGGCAAATATGTTCTGTCGATCTTCATCCTACCTCCTTCGATTCCCGAACTGGAACGTCGTCTTTATGCCCGTGCCCAAGATAGCAAAGAGGTGATTGATGGACGTATGTCAAAATCGCGTGATGAAATCAGCCACTGGCCTGAATACGACTATGTGCTCGTCAATGAAGATTTAGATGAGACTGATAAGCGTTTGAAAACCATTGTTGCGGCAGAACGGTTGCGGCTAAGCCAACAACCTGATTTGGTGAATGTTGTGCGCAAGTTAAACGCAGAATTTGAGGAAAGATCATGAGCATATTCGGATTAGGCACAATGACACCTACAATAGCAAAATCTGCATGGGTTGCGCATGATGCAAACATTATTGGCAACATTCAAATTTGCGAAAACGCATCAGTGTGGTTTGGCGCAACCTTGCGAGGGGATAACGAATTGATCCACCTGGGTGCGGGATCAAATATTCAGGAAAACTGTGTCTTACATACGGATTATGGATATCCGTTGATGATAGGCGAAAATTGCACCATCGGGCATATGGTGACGCTCCATGGGTGTTATATTGGGAATAATTCGTTGATCGGCATGGGTGCGACTATTCTAAATGGTGCAAAAATCGGTGAAAATTGCTTAATTGGGGCAGGGGCTTTGATCACGGAAAATAAAATTATTCCAGATGGTTCGATGGTGCTAGGATCACCATGCAGAGTCGTAAAAGACTTAAGCGCCGATCAAATCGCAGGCCTTGCAATGAGTGCGCTACATTATCAAGAAAATGCACGCCGGTTCCGCGACGACCTACAAGAGTTGTCATAAAACCGTGACAATTTTAAATCACTAATAAGAGAGGTTGGTGGGTGTGTAATGGAAAACGATCAAATAAGCGCAATTGTTTCCGGCTTGCCCTACCCTTGTGTTGCAATTTCGATGGGCGAATTTGAACGCATATTGTGCGCGAATGATCAAGCCAAAGCGTTTTTGGGCGACCACATTGAAGGTCGCCACTTTTACACAGTTTTTCGTCAACCTTCGATGATCGAGGCGATCGAAAGCGCAATTCAATTGGGCGTGCGTAAAACAGCACGCGTCACAATTTCTGAAAATCGACGCGATGCGTTTTATGATGCCACATGTTTAAATATTGCGGGTTCCTATTGCTTGATCACGTTCCAAGATCGCAGCGACCAAGAACAAATTTTGCAGATGCGCCGTGATTTTGTGGCCAATGTTTCACATGAATTGAAAAGCCCTCTCGCGGCGCTAATGGGTTTTATTGAAACGTTACGATTGGTTGCAAAAAATGATTCTGTTGCGCAAGAGCGTTTTTTGGGAATTATGGAAACTGAAGCACAGCGAATGAACCGTTTGGTCAACGATTTATTGTCTCTTTCTCAAGTTGAGGCAAGCGAACGTCAACGCCCAACGCAAGACATTAATTTGGTTGGTTTGATTGAACAAACCGTCGATATTTTGATGCCAACTGCCGAGGCAAGACATGTTGTTCTGAAGGTGATAGATCATGCACAATCTGAACCGTCGATAACCGGCGACAGTGATCAGTTGCGTCAAGTTTTTAATAATCTAATTGAAAATGCAATTAAATACGGAGCGCAGGGCGGACATGTGTCCATTCAGATTAGTAAACCCAGCTATCTCACTGACCTCAGAGCAGAAGGTATCGAGGTGGCCGTGATTGATGACGGTCCGGGCATTGATCCTGTTCACCTACCACGATTGGCAGAACGTTTCTATCGGGTGGACAGCCACCGTTCACGTCAAATGGGTGGTACGGGATTGGGTTTGGCAATTGTTAAACACATCATTAGCCGACATCGTGGTCGATTGTTGATCGAAAGTGAATTGGGCAAGGGGTCTTGTTTTAGAGTTTTGCTGCCTTATCCAGTTTCCATTTTGAATCAAAGAACTACCTCTTAGCATTGTCACAAAATTGTTACAAATAATTCATAAAAGATTTCACATATCGCGTTTAAAGGGCGATGCGCGTTTTGAAATCCAAAAAAAAATCAGAAATGGCACATAAATGAACGACATGCGATTAACAACAGATACTTCAACTCAAAAGCAAACGAAGATTAACGCTTCGGGTGTGCAAGTGCATTATGGCGACACACATGCAATTAAAGATGTGGATGTTGGAATTTTGGACAAAACGGTTACGGCATTTATTGGGCCATCTGGGTGTGGCAAATCGACGTTTTTGCGCACGTTAAATCGCATGAATGACACGATCGACATTTGTCGCGTCTCAGGAAGCATCCTTTTGGATGGTGAAGACATTTATGACCCTCGCATCGACCCAGTTCAATTGCGCGCGCGCGTCGGAATGGTGTTCCAAAAACCGAACCCATTTCCCAAATCTATTTATGACAATGTGGCTTACGGTCCTCGCATCCATGGTTTGGCCAAAAACAAAGCCGAGCTTGATGATATCGTGGAAAAGGCATTGCGCCGGGGCGCGATTTGGGAAGAGGTCAAAGATCGTTTGCAGGAGCCAGGAACAGGTTTATCTGGTGGACAACAGCAACGTTTGTGTATCGCACGCGCCGTTGCAACAGAGCCCGAAGTATTGTTGATGGATGAACCCTGTTCGGCGTTGGATCCAATCGCAACCGCACAGGTTGAAGAGTTGATCGACGAGCTGCGTTCACAGTATTGCGTCGTAATTGTAACTCACTCTATGCAACAAGCCGCGCGAGTTAGTCAGAAAACTGCGTTCTTCCACCTTGGAAATCTTGTTGAATATGATGACACAACAACAATTTTCACGAACCCTCAGGATCCACGCACTGAAAGCTATATCACGGGTCGTATTGGATAACTAATGAATGATCAGCAGCATATCGTATCTTCGTTTGATCGGGATTTAGAAGCTATACAAGCGCATATCATGCGTATGGGCGGCTTGGTAGAAGCGTCTATCTTAGATGCTGCTAAATCTTTTGATACGCGTGATGTCGAACTGGCGGAGGTTGTGCGTAAGCGCGATCAAGCGATTGATGACTTAGAAGTGCTGATCAACGATGAGGCTGCCAAGTTGTTGGCTTTGCGCGCACCAACCGCTGTCGATTTACGACTTGTTCTGTCCGTCATCAAGGTATCTTCCAATTTGGAACGCATTGGTGACTATTCAAAAAACATGGCAAAACGCACAACTGTGTTGATGGAGATGCCCCACGTTTTTGATAAAGGACAGGGTCTACGCCGATTGGCACGTGAAGTAGAATTAATGTTAAAAGACGCGTTGGACGCATATGTGCAACGCGATGAGAAACTTGCCCAAGAAGTAATTCAGCGCGATCTTGATGTTGATCAAATGTACAGTGGATTATTCCGTGAGTTTTTGACCTATATGATGGAAGATCCGCGCAATATCACTCCTTGCATGCATCTGCACTTCATTGCAAAGAACATCGAACGTATGGGCGATCATGTAACTTCTATTGCAGAACAAGTTATTTACATCGTGACCGGTGATAGACCTGCAGAAGAGCGTGAAAAGAACGATCAAACATCAGCCGATGCAAATTTTTCATTAGGTTTGGAGTAGGAATATGATCCGTCCAACTGTCCTTTTGGTAGAAGATGAGCCAGCACAGCGTGAATTACTAGCCTATAACATCGAGGCCGAAGGGTTTGATGTCATCACTGCGGATAATGGTGAAGACGGTTTGATCCTTGTGGATGAAAATGATCCTGATCTGATTGTTTTGGATTGGATGATGCCTCAGTTGTCTGGAATTGAAGTATGTAGGCGTCTGAAAAGCAATGCAAAGACACGCCAAATCCCCGTTATCATGCTATCTGCGCGCGCAGAAGAAGTTGACCGTGTTCGAGGTCTTGAAACCGGTGCCGATGACTATGTCGTGAAACCCTATTCTGTGATTGAGCTGATGGCTCGAGTCAAAGCGCACCTGCGCCGTATCCGTGCGGCTGCGATAGGGGATCGGTTGGAATATGCTGACATAATGCTAGATCCAGAAACTCACAAAGTATTTCGTTCACAATCAGAGTTAAAATTGGGACCGACTGAGTTTCGCCTGCTTTCAACGTTTATGGAGAAACCAGGCAGAGTTTGGTCGCGTGACCAACTGTTAGATCGGGTTTGGGGGCGCGATATATACGTTGATACACGCACTGTTGACGTACACGTCGGTCGCCTAAGAAAAGCGCTTTGTCAGAATGGTGGCGAGGATCCGTTGCGCACTGTACGTGGGGCAGGGTACGCATTGGGTTAACGGGGATATGGATCTTCGCCTTCTACTTGGTCTGCCAACCAATCCCTGAATTTACGAACTGCTGTCTTTATATGCTCACGGTGTGGCCACACCAAATGGTAGGCCTCATCAACGTGTCCGTTCCCATCGTATGGACAAATCATGATCCCACGCGCCAAATCCTCTTCAACGAGATATTTCGGCATCAAGGCCACTCCCAACCCCGCTAAAACTGCCTGATGAATCGTTGAAAATTGATCATAAGTCGTGCTGGGTTTGTTTATGGGTTCTGAATACCCCTGGTTTTTAAACCAATCTGTCCATGAATTAGGACGTGACATGATTTGTAATAAATCTGTGTGAGCCAGATCTTCAAGTATCGGGGTATGCTCAAAAAATCCTGGATGACACACTGGCACAACGCATTCGGTTTTTAATTTCATTGATGATGTATTGGGCCATGTTGGATTTCCAAAATGAAGTGCGGCATCAATTTGTTCTGTACCAAAGTCAACAGGAACCAAACGGGTCAGCATATTGATTGTGATTTCGGGATGAAGCCTAGAAAAATCGCCCAATCTAGGCATCAACCAACGCATTCCAAATGATGGTAAAATTCCAAGGGTGAGTGCATTTGCCTGATCGTCGAATTTCAAATCTTTGGTTGCGTCATGAATATTGCGTAGTGCCTCTCGAATTTTTATGGCAAATTCTTTGGCTTGTGGCGTTAATTCCAAACGGTTGTTGCGTCGAAGTATTATATTCTCACCCAATTGTTGTTCTAACAACTGCAATTGACGAGACACCGCACTTTGAGTTTGGCCCAACTCATTGGCGACAGCAGAGGCAGTTTTGAGACGCTCTAACGCTTCTATCGCGCGCAAAGAGGCCATACTAGGAAGATCCGGTGCGGCAACGATAACCATGATGAATACTCATATTATTATTCTGCATATGCTATATATTTTGAAAAAACGATCAAGTATATATACTAGTAACACATAATCTATGGAGCGTGCGATGTTAGATAAACCGATGTTAAAGACCAAAGATGCACCAGATCTGTCAAGTTTTGATTGGGCGGATCCATTTATGTTAGAAGATCAACTAAGTGATGACGAACGTCTAACGCGTGATAGCGCGCACGCTTTTGCCCAAGAGAAGTTGCAACCTCGTGTGATTGATGCCTATCGGGAAGAAGAAGTCGCTCCGGAAATCTTTCGCCAAATGGGTGATATGGGTCTTCTGGGTATCACAATTCCCGAGGAATACGGCGGGCTAGGAGCCGGATATGTCACCTATGGGTTGGTTGCGCGCGAAATAGAACGCGTTGATAGTGGCTATCGCTCGATGATGTCGGTTCAATCCTCTTTGGTTATGTATCCGATTTACGCCTATGGCAGTGAAGAACAACGTCAAAAATATCTTCCAGGATTGTCCAGTGGCGAATTGATTGGATGTTTTGGACTAACAGAGCCTGATGCGGGTTCTGACCCAGCTGGCATGAAGACCCGTGCTGAAAAAACAGCAACAGGATATCGGATTACGGGATCCAAGATGTGGATTTCCAATTCTCCTTTGGCGGATGTGTTTGTTATTTGGGCAAAATCAGAATCACATGATGGTAAAATCCGCGGTTTTATCCTTAAAAAAGGGATGAAGGGATTAAGTGCCCCGAAAATCGGTGGCAAACTGTCGCTTCGCGCATCTGTCACAGGTGAAGTCGTCATGGATGGCGTTGAGGTTGGCGATGATGCATTGCTGCCTCATGTGAGTGGACTGAAAGGTCCGTTTGGCTGCTTGAACCGTGCACGCTATGGAATCAGCTGGGGCGTCTTAGGATCGGCTGAATTTTGCTGGCATGCAGCGCGTCAATATGGGCTAGACCGCAAGCAATTTAATCGACCAATTGCACAAACACAGTTGTTTCAAAAGAAATTGGCGGACATTCAAACAGAAATCACTCTGGGTTTGCAGGCTGCGTTACGCGTAGGACGCTTAATGGATGACGCGCGCGCAGCTCCTGAAATGATATCAATGATCAAGCGTAATAACTGTGGAAAAGCCCTAGAAATAGCGCGCATAACACGTGACATGCACGGTGGTAACGGCATATCCGAGGATTTTCAGATCATGCGACATATGTGTAACCTAGAAACGGTTAACACATACGAAGGAACGCACGACGTACACGCACTGATTTTGGGGCGTGCACAAACAGGCTTACAAGCCTTCTTTTAATGGAACGTAATCATTGGCGAAATGCAGCCTGCGAGCAGGTTGCATTTCCTGCATTACAAAGTGACATTAGCGTTGATTTTGCCGTGATCGGGGGCGGGTACACTGGCTTAAATGCTGCGCGTGTCGCGGCCATGAACGGAATGAGCGTTTGTTTAATCGAGGCTAACTCTATCGGCTATGGCGGGTCAGGGCGCAATGTCGGATTGGTGAACGCAGGCCTTTGGTTGCCGCCTGATGAGATAAAAAAGACACTCGGACAGTCTCAGGGAATGCGGTTGATCACTGATCTAGGACAGGGTCCTGATGACGTGTTCGATTTGATAAAAACATATGAAATACAATGTGATGCACGACGTAGTGGAACCTTTCATCTGGCGCATTCCGCGCGTGCAGTTACAGAACTAGAGGATAGATGCGCACAATGGAATGCATTAGGTGCACCGGTGTCAGTACTCAACAGAGATGACACCGCGCGACGTGTCGGCAGTACACATTATCATGGTGCTTTATTCGATGAGCGTGCTGGTGTCATTCAGCCGCTTGATTACGCTCGTGGTTTGGCACGTGCGGCTCAAATGCATGGTGTTAAAATATATGAAAACACAGTGGCGATGCGTATTATCCAAGACAGCGCGTGGTGTACCGAAACACCATACGGAAAGATTTATGCAGCGAACCTATTAATTGCCACAAATGCATATTCACAACAAATGGCTGGTGTTGATTCGTGCAAAACATCAATAGTATCTTATTTTCAATGTGTTAGTGGAAGAATAGATAAATTTGCATTTGATAACATACTTTCTGGAAACGAAGGATGTTGGGACACGGCCTTAATTATGAGTTCCTTTCGTAAGACGCGAGATAATCGATTGGTGTTTGGTGCTATGGGGGAGTCCAGTGATTTAATTGGAGAGAAAATTCACGACACATGGGCAAGGCGCGCGATGAGGCGCATATTTCCCAATGTAAACATTCAACTTTCGCGATCTTGGAGCGGAAAAATTGCGATGACACAGAAAAAGATTCCTGAAATCGTTAAGATCGGAAAAAGATGCTATTCAATTTTTGGGTATTCGGGTCGGGGTATAGCGCCAGGCACAGTAATAGGAAAACAGTTTGGCCATTTCATAACGACAGGCGATCCTGATGAATTATGCATACGCACCGTAAGTAGTTATTCAGAATACGGTACAGAGCTAAAATCATTATATTATGAAAGTGGGGCTCGCTTGTCACACATAATAAAAAGTTACTAAGTCATAAGAAGCATTGCAAAAACAATCCTAGCGTGTACAAAAAGTCAGATATCCTTTTATCGTATAATGAGAATTATGTTAAATATAGTGAGGGCTGAAATTTGTCGATGGACGATCTAACGCAGTTCCTATTTAGAATGAGTGCTGCGCCCGATACGGAAAGTTTGTGGAATCTACTTATAGAAGCCATGGATGGATACGGATTTGATCGTTTGCTTTATGGATTTTCGCGATTTGCCACTGAAACAAGTGTCGGCGATCCAAATGATTTTTTAATTCTCAGTAATCATGACAAGGACTATCTAAAAGGTTTTACTGACACACAGCATTTGATGAATGCTCCTATGGTAAAATGGGCTATTCAAAATAATGGTGCTTGTAGTTGGCGATTAATAGACAAACTTTATGCACAAAATCAGTTGGACGACCGAACGAAAGCAGTCGTGGAATTTAATCGTGAACATGATGTTCGTGTGGGGTATACGATCAGTTTCATGGGCGTCTCATCAAGATCGCGTGGTGCTATTTCCCTAACTGCAAAATCAAATCTAACACAAGATCAAGTTGATGCAATGTGGGCAGAAAAAGGTGAAGAGATTCAGTTAATAAATAACTTAGCGCATCTTAAAATTATGTCCCTGCCCCATCTCACGACATCTGGTGAGCGTTTGACCAACCGACAACGTGAGGCGTTAGAATGGGTGTCGGATGGAAAAACTACCCAGGACATTGCTATGTTGATGGGATTAACGCAAGCCACGGTCGAAAAGCACTTAAGACTAGCGCGTAAGGTGTTGGGCGTCGAAACGACAGCCCAAGCTGTAATTCGTGCCGCGTTCCAAAATCAGATTTTCCTAAGCAAATAGTATTAGTGCCTCACACCATAAAAGTGTCTTAAATTCTTAAAGGTATGTTTTTCCTTACTGGTGGATTTTTGAATAATCTGTAATCCTGTCGATGTTCCGTGAGTAGTGGCTAAGCCATTGGAACATTGGAGTGGGTATATATCTGTTTGATTTCGCAGCCCTGCGTGCTCTATCCGGTTTTCCGGTGTTGGTTGGTGCGTGTATTTTGACGGCCAGCCAACTGTTTACCACGAAGCCCGTCTTATCCCCAGAAAGTGTTGGGTTTGATAATCAATGGGCGGTGCGCACATAGCCACCGCCCAGTTTATTTGTGGAATTCAGATTTAACCTTGAACGGCTTTTGCAACTTCTGCTGCAAAATCTTCTTCTTTTTTCTCGATACCTTCCCCAACTTCGACGCGCACATAACCTGTGATTTCAACACCTGCTTCTTTCGCGGCTTGTGCAACTGTGACGTCTGGGTTCACGACAAAGTCCTGTCCAAGAAGTGTGACTTCGCCAAGGAATTTTTTCATCCGGCCTACAATCATTTTCTCAATCACAGCATCTGGTTTGCCGCTCTCGCGTGCCTGCTCAGTTAGGACTGATTTTTCACGTTCTACGAGGTCTTGATCCAATGAATTTTCATCAAGTGCCGCTGGGTTCGCTGCCGCGATGTGCATTGCGACCTGACGACCAAAATCGTCATTTGCACCATTCATCGCGACAAGGACACCAATCTGGCCCATACCGGCAGTTGCGGCGTTATGAACATAGGATGCAACACTTTCACCTTCGATTTTGATCACCCGGCGCAATGTCATGTTTTCACCGATTGTCGCGATCTTGTCAGTCAGAATGTCGCTAATAGTTTTACCGTCAATTTCTGTGGTTGCCAATGCATCAGCGTCTGCCGCACCAAAGGCCGCCTGTGCGAATGATCCAACCATCTGCTGGAATTCAGCATTCTTTGCAACGAAATCAGTTTCAGAATTCACTTCAACAGCGACACCTTCGCCACCGTTAACTGCAATTGCAACCAAACCTTCTGCCGCCACACGACCCGATTTTTTTGCAGCTTTTGCCAAACCTTTCGTGCGCAGCCAGTCAACCGCTGCTTCGAAATCACCATCTGTTTCTGTCAACGCTTTCTTTGCATCCATCATGCCCGCGCCTGTACTTTCGCGAAGCTCTTTTACCATTGCAGCTGTAATCGCCATCTTTGGATCCTTTTTTTTACAATAAGATGAGCGCGGGTTTAACCCGCGCAATGTAATGCTTTGATGAAGGGCGATTACACGCCTTCTTCTGCAACCGCTTCTTCAACTGGTGCATCTTCTAATGCGCCCAGATCAACGCCGGCAGCGCCCATTTGTGCTGTCATACCGTCCAATGCAGCGCGGCTAATCAAATCACAATACAACGCGATCGCACGCGCCGCATCGTCATTGCCAGGAATGATGTAATCAACGCCATCTGGGGAACAGTTTGTATCAACAACTGCGATCACAGGAATACCAAGCTTGTTTGCTTCGGCGATTGCCAATGCTTCCTTCTTCACATCGATGACAAAAAGCAGTTCTGGAACACTGCCCATTTCTGAAATCCCGCCCAATGACGCTTGAAGCTTTTCTGTTTCACGCTCTAGGTTCAAACGTTCTTTCTTGGTAAGGCCATCGGCACCTGTTGCAAGAACTTCTGAGTTTATCTTTAGGCGAGAAATCGACTGAGAAACTGTGTTCCAGTTTGTCAATGTGCCACCCAACCAGCGGTGGTTCATATAATATTGCGCGCATTTTTCTGCCGCTTCTGCAACAGGTGCAGCAGCCTGACGCTTTGTTCCTACGAATAGAACACGGCCACCTTTTGCAACAGTATCACGTACGACTTGCAACGCCTGATCCAACATTGGAACAGTCTGTGTTAAGTCCATAATATGGATCCCGTTGCGATCACCATAAATATATGGTCCCATGCGTGGGTTCCAACGCTGTGTTTGGTGTCCGAAGTGTACGCCTGCTTCTAGCAACTGACGCAATGAAAACTCTGGTAGAGCCATTTTCCGTTTCCTTTCCGGTTTCATGCCTTGGCGAGGGTGTTAGGCAGATGCCTCAACCGGTGGACTCTTGGGGATGTCTCCCCCAATGGCCCGATCCCCGCCTGCGGATTTCGATAAGCGTGCTTTAGGGGGTTATCACCAAAATGACAACCCCCTACTCTGGCTTTTTGGTCTTAAATCAAAGGAAAACCCGCTCAATAAACCAATATGCCCCGACGAGTGCAATCAATACCGATGCCGGCTGTGCAATTGCGGGTCTATACCAATTGAATCGACCGAAAGGTAAGGTCAGTAAAATTGCCGCTACTGCGACGACTGCAAGTTGTCCAAATTCAACACCGATGTTGAATCCAATGAGGGCTGGAATAAACTGACCATCCGGCAATCCAAAATCACCCAAGACCGAAGCAAAGCCCAACCCATGCAGTAGGCCAAACCCGAAAATGATCGCTGGTCGCCATTTATTTAACGAATTGGTCATGAGGTTTTCAACCGCTACAAACACGATTGATGCCGCAATGAGTGGTTCGACGATAGATCCTGAAATGACAATAACTTCTAGTGCGCCAAGTGCCAAAGTTACCGTATGCGCCAATGTGAATGCAGAAATCTGCCAGATCAATGCGCGCCACCCTGCCCCAAGGAAAAAGATCCCTAAAACGAATAAAATATGATCCAATCCTTTTGGAACGATGTGGTCAAACCCGACTGGAATATATTCTACAAAAGTTTCCCAACCAGTTTTTGCCTCGGCTAATCCCGTGAAAAAGATTGGGTCAGATGTACCACCTGCGGCGACGATTTGAGTGAGCGGGTTTTCAACACCCTCTTGGCGCACAACAACTTCCCCAAACGACTTTGGAAAAGAAATCGTGACTGGATTCTCAGAGTTCAATGTTCCATTTATTTGTATAACGCTATAGCGCGCGATTTCGTCGTTTTCGATATCGTCGACTGAAAAGGATACCAAAGTCAGCTCCAATGGCTCATTCTTTTGCATCACCTGTATCTGAGTAGAGAGATCTGACCATTTTGCATCAAATACTTTTGCCAATTCAGTCGGCGAGAGTGCGCGCAGGCGATCATATTCATCTGATTTGTCGCTGTCATTCATAAACGTAAATTGCGATAAATCGATTTCCGACAAATAGGCCTCGGACATAAAACGCACCTTTAAATCAAAGGTATTTTGCTCTAGCGTTAACGATGTAATTGTTGGTATGGATTCATGTGCTGAAACTGTTGAAACTGTCCCAACGAGGGCCACGTGCATAACGATAATCAAGCCAATGAAGGATTTATAGATGTTTATCAGGCGCATTATGTTTAGTCTTTCGATTCTGTGTCTGTTCTTTGCACCATCTATTAATGACGCACACGAACTATGGCTTGATAGTGTAAAATTTCAATATGACATTGGTGACAAAGTTGAAATTTCTTTGATCAATGGAACCTCATTCGATGGTGTCAATCTGCCGTATTACACGCGGCGAGTGTTAGAGCTATATTACGTCATTGAAGAACGTGTTGATGCAACCTCTCGTTTGGGGGATTTACCAGCATTTCAACAAGTCATTGAACAAGAGGGTTTGGCGAAATTTGTCTATCTCTCAAAGATGGACAAGATCACATATCGTGGCCTCAAAAAGTTCACAGATTTTGTAATAGAAAAGGATGCCGAATGGGCATTAGAAAAACACCGTGCTGCAAAATGGCCGACAGATCGCTTTTCTGAGCGATATTATCGCCATTCAAAGGCATTATTCGATATTGGCCACGGACGCGGCCAAGATAATACGCTGGGATTGGAGGTCGAATTCACTGCCCTGAAAAACCCCTATGTTACGGATGTGACCGGTGGCTTGCCCGTCCTACTGACAGCAAAGGGAATTCCCATACCCGACGCGCAGATCGAAGTTTTTGAACGGGCACGCGATGACACCGTGAACATTTATCAGTTGAAAACGGATGAACAGGGCCAATCTGTGATACCCGTTCGTGCCGGATATGATTATTTGCTTGATCACGTTGTTCTAACTGAGGTTAAAGACAGCGCGGATCATGCCAATGGGATTTATTGGCAAAGTGATTGGGCCGCATTGACTTTTTCGGTGCCAGAATAAATGACAAAAATTCTATGTATTGGTAGTGTGCTTTGGGATGTCATTGGGCGCTGCCCTGACGAGATGAAACACGGATTTGATCGTGCGGGACATATCACCCGACATCCGGGTGGCGTAGCCTACAACATTGCCAAGGCCCTAAGCGACTTTGGGGTTTACCCTATCCTGCTGTCCAGTTTGGGGCAGGATCCTGAAGGGGACGAATTGATTCAATCTTGCTTGAATGACGGGATGCAAACCCATTTTATATATCGTAATCCACATGCGCGTACTGATGTTTACATGGCCATAGAGGATTTAAACGGTGTTGTCGCTGCAATTGCAGATGCACATTCATTGGAACAGGCAGATGATGCAATTTTGGCCCCGCTTGTAAATGGTGATCTTGGTTCGAATGTTTCACCATACGCAGGGATCGCATTGTTAGATGGAAACTTAAAAGAGTCGCTACTGCATCACATCGCGCGAAACGCAGCATTTTCCGCTTGTGATTTGCGGGTTATTCCCGCCTCCCCTGGTAAAGCCAAGCGTTTGAATTGTTTATTAAATTCTGCTCGCGCGGCGTTTTATGTAAATCGTATTGAGGCCGAAATTATCTGCGAAGTGAACTTTGAAAATGCTCACGAGGCCGCTACAGAACTGGTTGCTCAGGGCGCAGTACGCGCAGTTGTAACGGATGGTGCCAATATGGTCGCTGATTTAATTAAAGGTCAGGAAATCATTACGTACCCTGTCCCAACGGTTGATCACGTCAAACAAGTCACAGGCGCTGGTGATGTATTTGTAGCAGCCCACGTTCACGCCGAAATAAACGGACAGTCACGCGAAGAAGCGCTTGAGTCGGGTGTAAGAGCCGCCGCAAGACACGTTGCAGGAGCATACTATGATTGAGCTTGATATAGAACAGGATGTTCAAAATGCATTGGATCAGAATAAACCAATTGTTGCATTAGAAAGCACCATCATAACGCATGGCATGCCCTGGCCGCAGAATTTTGAAATGGCCGAGCGGGTTGAGCAAATGGTACGCGATAATGGTGCAACCCCCGCAACAATCGCCGTGATTGATGGACGGATTAAGATTGGATTGGACACGGCTGCGTTGAAAACCTTGGCACAAACACAAGACGCGCGGAAATTGTCGCGCGCGGATTTAGCCGTGTGTCTTGTGGATCAAGCGACTGGGGCGACTACTGTTGCGGCCACAATGATACTGGCCAACTTGGCTGGAATACGGGTATTTGCCACAGGCGGAATTGGCGGTGTGCATCGCGGTGCGGAACACAGCTTTGATATTTCCGCAGATTTAAATGAATTGGCGGCAACCCCAGTGACCGTTGTTGCCGCCGGCGCAAAAGCGATTTTAGACATACCAAAAACGCTTGAAGTCTTAGAGACGCTTGGGGTGCCTGTCATTGCCTATGGTCAAGATGCATTGCCCGCATTCTGGTCACGAGAAAGTGGTCTTATGGCACCGTTGCGCATGGATGAACCAGCTCAGATCGCCAGGGCACACCTAATGCGTTGCTCACTTGGCTTGCCAGGTGGACAATTAATCGCCAATCCGATTCCATTAGATGCTGAAATTCCCCAAGCCGAGATCGAACCAATCATTCACCAGGCCCTACAAGAGGCTGAAACGCAGAACATTTCTGCAAAAGCGGTTACGCCTTTCCTACTCAATCGTATATTTGAACTTACGGATGGTGAGTCCCTAGAGAGCAATATCGCCCTTGTTCTTAATAATGCGCGACTTGCCGCTAAAATTGCCGTTTCAATGTGTGAATGAGCATTGTCACCCAATTCATTGCTACCTATGTTACCCGTGAGAGAAGGCAGCGATGACACAGATGTTCGACCAAGATCCCCAGCCCAAACTACGCACGCCGTGGTATTCAGGATTACGTAATAGCTTTTTGACAGGGATTGTTGTCATTGCTCCTGTGGGATTGACGGTTTG
The DNA here is from genome assembly GCA_965657135.1 of uncultured Paracoccaceae bacterium. GTDB lineage: Bacteria > Pseudomonadota > Alphaproteobacteria > Rhodobacterales > Rhodobacteraceae > HIMB11. The sequence goes on along the minus strand of CBFHNF010000003.1, from coordinate 70,781 downwards.
GCTGATCTGGACCGTAATAGGCTGGGTGGATGGATTTGTATTGCCGTTCGTACCAGAGAGTTATCAACCTGAAGCTTTGATCCAAGCAATTTTAGGGCCAGAAACCGAAGTCAATATACGCGGTTTGGGCGTGGTCTTTTTCTTATTATTCACGACCCTCATTGGTTGGCTTGCCAAAGGTTTGATTGGACGTTCTCTCATCCGGTACGGCGAAAACTTGGTACACCGCATGCCTGTTGTGCGATCCATTTACGGTGGCGTAAAACAAATTGCTGAAACAGTCTTCGCACAACAAGAGCGCTCTTTCGAAAAAGCATGCCTTATTCAATACCCTCGCCGTGGCATTTGGGCGATTGGGTTTATATCAACAGTAGCGCGCGGCGAAGTTGCCCAACATGCTGGCAATGGCGATCAATTAGTTTCTGTATTTGTACCAACAACACCTAATCCGACATCGGGCTTTTTATTATTTTTCCCACAATCTGATATCATTGAACTAGACATGAGCATTGAAGATGCCGCGAAATTAGTGATTTCAGCGGGGCTTGTGTATCCTCCTTCGCAATTAAGCGAACCTACCGATGTCGTCCAAAAGAAGGACGAACAAAGTGAAAGCGTTTATTAAACGCGGATGCCTTGGCATTCGGCAATGATTAGCGGATTATTAAGTAAACATTCAGTTAATCAAATAAACAAAATTGTATTGAATTATAACGCTGTCCAACCACCATCTACACTTAGCGTGGTACCCGTTATCTGATCTGCCGAGGGAGAGGACAGGAACACACAAGTGCCACCCAGCTGTTCGACAGTTGCGAATTCACGACTGGGCTGGCGCTCTAACATGACCTTTTTTATGACTTCATCACGACCCATCCCGTATTTTTCCATTGTAGCGGGAAGTTGTGCTTCGACCAAGGGCGTGAGGACATAGCCAGGGCAGATCGCATTCGCGGTAATGGGCTCTTCTGCTGTTTCTAATGCCGTGGTTTTTGTTAAACCAATGATACCGTGTTTTGCAGCGATATAGGCAGACTTAAATGGAGATGCGGTCAGGCCATGAGCAGATGAAATATTGATCACTCTGCCCCATCCTGACGCGCGCATTTTTGGCAATGCTGCCGCCGTTGTATGAAATGCTGAACTCAGGTTAATGGCAATGATGGCATCCCATTTTTCCACCGGAAAATCATCAATTGGCGCGACGTGCTGTATCCCTGCATTATTTATAAGAATGTCACAGGTTTCATGGGCGTTGATTAACCCGCGGCATGCATCGGGACTGGTCATATCAGCCTGTATGAAAGTAGCATTCACGCCAAATTCGGCTGCTATGCTAGCGGCCAATGCGTGATCTGAATCTTCATTCGTGAACGAGTTTAGGACAATATCTGCTCCTGCCTTCGCCATTGCACGGGCGATGCCCAATCCAATACCAGATGTTGACCCAGTAATGACAGCGCGCTTACCTGACAATTCCATCTAACTGGCTCCTTCTAAACTATCTGACGTCCTTATTTCGCGTTTGCGTCGCTGAAACAAGCGATCTTGATCATCAGAACAAAAAAAAGCGCCTGCGAAAGCAGGCGCCAAGTCATTGAGGCAGGTTTCATACAGGCAAGAAACCTATCGAGCAGTATCCTCTTTATACCGTTAATCTATGTCCACTCCAAGCTAAAAGTTTGAATTTTGACAGATTGAGCTTTACGCTGATGATCAGAGCATGAAAATTAAAACGAGAAACGCATGATGTTTTCCAAGATTCACCAAGGAATTAAGGCTATCGCCATAGGTGTGGCCATTATATCCACACCCGCCACGGCAGAACCGATTGGCGCGATTTCAATGTATGGAACACCTGATCTGGAGGAAAATTTTGTTTCGCTGCCGTATGCGAATCCCAATGCACCCAAGGGAGGAAGACTGATTCTTGGTGAAGTCGGGGGATTCGATTCGCTGAACCCACATATCATCAAAGGACGTGCCCCTTGGCAGCTGCGCTTTTGGGCCTATGAAACGCTGATGGGAAGATCATGGGACGAGCCGTTCACACTATATGGAGTGTTGGCGGAAACGATCGAAACGGGGCCAAACCGCGAATGGGTGGAATTTAACCTAAGGCCAGAGGCACGTTTTTCCGACGGCAGCCCTGTCACAGTCGAAGATGTTCTTTGGTCTTATGAAACCTTGGGAACGGTTGGGCATTGGCGCTACCGTGGATTATGGGAAAAAATCGAAACAATCGAAAAAACAGGCCCCCGCTCGCTTCGCTTAACATTCAACGAAGATAACCCAGAGCTCGCACTTTTGGCAGGCATGCGCCCTATCTTGAAAAAGGCACAATGGGACGGTGTCGATTTCACGGAATCGGGGCTGGATGTTAATCCAATAACATCTGCACCCTATGTGATTTCATCCGTCGACGCTGGGCGCAGCATCACACTGACTCGTGACGCAAACTATTGGGGGCGCGATCTGGGATTTCGTCGGGGTACAAACAATTTTGATGAAATCAAACTCGAATATTTTGGTGACGCAGCCGTGTTGTTTGAAGCCTTTAAGTCGGGTGAAATCGATATGATGCGTGAAGGCAACGCAGAACAATGGGAAACACAGTATAATTTTCCTGCGATGCAAAACGGGGATATGGTGAAATCCGAAATTCCACATCAACGCCCCACCGGAATGCGTGGGTTGGTCATGAATACACGACGCGAATTGTTTGCAGATTGGCGTGTGCGTCAGGCGATGATTGAAGCGTTTAACTTTGAATATATCAATGATACGCAAACTGGAGGTCGCCAAGACCGAATTCAAAGCTACTTTGGCAACTCAATCCTTGGCATGCGCGCAGGCGCGGCAACGGATGGGGTTGCGGACTTGCTGGCCCCCTTTAGTGATCAGTTATTGCCTGATACGCTATCTGGGTATCGCTTTCCAAACACGGATGGAACTGAACGAAATCGCAAAAATATGCGTGTGGCAGCAAACCTGTTGGAACAGGCTGGGTATTCCGTAATGGATGGGGCCTTGGTTGCAGCAGACGGAGAACCTGTTCGCTTTAATATTTTACTGCGCCAAGGTGCTCAGGAATACCTGTCTATTGTTGAACTCTATATGGATGCTCTTTCTCGCTTGGGCATAACGGTCGAAGTCGATTTGGTTGATGGTGCGCAATATGCCGAGCGCCGCAAATCGTTGGATTTTGACATGACACCTTTTGCGCGTTCCCTCTCGCTATCACCTGGTAACGAACAACGCTTGTATTGGGGTCAAGAATACGCGGACGTTGAGGGCACGCGAAATTTGATGGGTGTTAAATCCCCAGCACTGGATGCGATGATTGACGCCTTGAACACAGCAAAGTCGCGTCAAGAATTTTTGGATGCTGTTCGTGCAATGGATCGTGTTTTGACAGCTGGGCGATATGTTATTCCGATTTACCACAATGGCCCCAGTCGTATTGCACATAAATCACATTTGGAGTTTCCAAAACGCACACCAATATATGGGGATCGCATTGGGTTTTTCCCTGATGTTTGGTGGAGCAAGCAATAAGGGGCGATATAATGAGACTATTTTTATTAATTGTGATCGCGGTTACTTTGGGTGCCTGTCAAGTTAAACCAAGCATGACGATTCAAGGTGCACCAAGCAAAAACGTAAAGGTCAGTACGACAATTACACCAAACTCTGTATCGCCGCGTGCGATCCTTAAGTTAGGGCTGTAACCCAGAGAATTGTCGCGTCCTCATCACTAAGTGAAATAACGTTATGTCCCATACTGGCATCATAATAGGCAGTGTCGCCGCGACGCATTTCAATCGGTTCATAAAACTCGGTATATAAACAAATAACGCCCGTTAGGACGTATAAAAACTCTTCCCCATCATGGCGCACCCAGCCGTCAAATTCCTCAATCGTGCGGGCGCGAACACGTGCGCGGTAGGGCAGCATTTGTTTTTTGGTCAGCCCATCTGCCAGCAATTCATGTTCATATGTTGTTGTGGCATGGGCAGTGCCCTGCCCGTTTTTGGTCACAACCATGCGACCATTGATCTGATCTTTGACCGGTGGTGTGAACAGCTGAGGGACAGAAATATCCAAACCAACCGCCAATTTTTTCAACGCATCATAAGTTGGCGACATTTGGCCATTTTCAATTTTTGATAACGTCGATCGTGCAAGGCCTGCATGTTGTGCGGCCTGTTCCAATGTCCAATTGCGCGCTTTTCGCAAATCACGCACACGCGATCCTAAATTCAGAGGTTCTGCAAAATCCTCAGATCCATTTTCTCGCGCAATCTTGATCAGTTGTTTTGGGTCTGTTTCACTCATGCGGGTCGTATACAGCGCACAGCGAAGGCTTGCAACTGAATGACCTCTGGCATAGGAAAAATCCATGAATTCCTATCCAGATATAAGTGATATACACGCCCCCTGTCCGACAGCGTTCAATATGGCCGAATATGTCTTGGCACATGCGGATCTATCACCTGAAAAAGTCGCGCTATCGGTTTTATCAAATTCTGGGGCGCGTAGATTTAGCTATGCACAGTTACAGTCAGATGTCTTAGGAGTGGCGCAGGGTTTTTTAAACCTAGGGATCACCCCTGGAGATCGGATTTTAATGCGCCTTGGGAATACGGTCGATTTTCCAATCACCTACCTTGCATCCATCGCGATTGGCGCAATTCCTGTACCTACATCGAGCCAGCTTAGCGCGCCAGAGGTTGCGCATATCATTGATGAAATCAGGCCAAAATTGATTGTGCATGATGACATCGCTGCTCTTGCCCCCAGCACGATCAAGGTCGCAACATTAATGCACCTGTCGCAATTTAAGACATTGCCCAATGCCCAATTTGATCGCGGTGACCCAAGTCGATTGGCCTATATCGTTTATACCTCTGGGACTTCGGGACGTCCTAGGGCGGTGATGCATGCACACCGTGCGATATGGGCGCGGCGCATGATGATCCGTGATTGGTATGAATTATCGGGGGAAGACCGTTTGTTACACGCAGGTGCGTTTAATTGGACATTCACATTGGGTACGGGGCTGATGGATCCATGGAGCGTTGGTGCAACCGCCTTGATCCCTGATCAAAAAATAGAACTAAGCTTATTGCCTCTTTTGCTGTCACGCCACGATGCTACCTTATTCGCCGCCGCACCTGGAGTTATTCGGAAACTAAATTCGGATCTGCCCGAACAATTTACGATATCGAAGCTGCGTCATGTTCTGTCAGCGGGAGAAAAATTATCTCCAAAAATCAGAGAGACGTGGCGCAAAAAAACAGGTGTTGATATCCATGAGGCGTTTGGCATGTCGGAATGTTCGACGTTTCTTTCCTCTTCCCCGTCCCGTCCCAGTAAAGACACAGCACTTGGCTGGCCTCAACACGGGCGCAAAATATCTCTTCGATCGATTGATAATCCAAATCACCCCGCCCTAGAGGGCGAAGAAGGTATCATCGCCGTTCACAAGGATGATCCAGGGTTGATGTTGGGCTATTACAATGCCGACACAGAAACGGCCAGTAAATTTGCACAAGATTGGTTTTTAACTGGGGATCATGCCCGCATCGGTAAAAATGGGGCCTATTATTATACGGGTCGTAACGATGACATGATGAATGCAGGGGGATTTCGCGTCTCGCCAATCGAACTCGAGCAAACCTTTGGACAAGTAAACGGTATTGACTCCATCGCATGTGTCGAAGTTGAAATAAAAAGCGATGTCAAAATCATTGTTGCATTTTATACATCTCAGCAACGGGACATTGAAAGCACCCTAAAAGAATTTGCCCAAGCCCACCTTGCGCAGTACAAGCAACCAAAAGCCTATGTCCGCCTAAAGGCATTACCCCTTAATTCAAACGGCAAAATCAATCGAAATGCCCTGCGCCAGATGAAGGATCTGTGACATGATTAAACTCGATATCTTCTCAGATCCAATATGTCCTTGGTGTTTTATTGGGAAAACCCATTTGGATCGTGCATTAGAAAGCCGACCAAATCACCCCTTCACGATTGAATGGCACCCGTTTCAACTAAACCCTGACATGCCAGATGGCGGAATGGATCGTCGCGCATATTTAGAGGGAAAGTTCGGTGGTAAGGATAATGCAATCAAGGCTTATTTGCCCGTTGCAGAACACGCTGAAAAAGCGGGGCTAAATATAAACCTAGAAGGGATCAAGGTGACACCAAACACCCTGAACGCCCATCGCTTGATCCATTGGGCTGGAATTGAGGGCGTTCAAACACCGATCGTTTCGGCCCTGTTCAAAGCCTATTTTATTGAAGGCCGCGATATCGGGGACGTTGACGTGTTATCCGATGTTGCAGATGCAGGTGGCATGGATGCGGCTGTCACGCGCAAACTGCTGTTATCGGATGCCGATGCCGAGGACATTCGTAACAAAGACGCCGCCGCACGTGAAATGGGGATCAATTCCGTTCCAACATTCATCGTCGCGGGTCGGCACGCCCTCCCTGGGGCACAGCCCCCAGAATTATGGCAGCGTGTGATTGATGATGTTTTGGCTCAGCTTGCTGAGCAGTAAAATTTCGCGATCTTGTGGATTTGACCAAAGGTTGTATCATTCGTGAAATGGTATTGTATTTATTTCGTTTAAATCACAACTTTCGACAATTGCTTATTGGTGGCGTGGCTTCAAATTTTGCAGATGGCCTGATGCTGTTGATTTTGCCATGGTTTGCGACAGTGATCAAAGCCTTGATCAAATTTCAGACAGCGTTGGTTTGTCACGTAACGCGGTTTGGAAACGCATTCGCGCAATGGAACAAAACGGCGTAATTGCATCACGGGTTGCAGTTCTGGATGCGGCTGCATTCGATTTGAATTTAACAGTATTCATTCAACTAAAGACCGCAAGTCATAGTAAAGATTGGATTAAATTATTGGAGCGAACCTGCAAGCTTCTACCTCAGGTGCAGGGCGCATATCGGATGAGTGGGGATTTGGATTATCTATTACGCGCTGTGGTGCGCGATATTCAGGATTATGACCGCCTTTATCAGGAATTGATTGAACGGCTGGAACCCTCTGATGTTTCGGCAAGTTTCGTGATGGAGAAAATTGTGGAACACACACGCCTGCCCATTTGAACACTGTTTGAAAAGGCGATCATAGCAATGCTGGATAAGATAAAAAAAGAGGGCCAGAGGCCCCCTTTAAAGTTTCGACATTCAAGCTCATCATTATACTGCTCGATCAATTTTTTTGCCTGCGGCTTGAATATCGTCAGGGGCGAGCGCACCCGCCCCGTGTCCTGATTAGCTACAGCCAGATGTTGCGCCGCAGGTGTTGCATTTCATACAGGTGCCATTGCGCACGAGTGTATAGTTTCCACAATCGCCACAGGCCTCACCTTCATATCCCTGCATTTTCGCTTTTGTCCGCTCGTCCAGCGTTGTGGCAGGCGCGCTTACTGCTGCGGTGGCGACGGCATCTGCGTTCGTCGTGACATCAAGTGCCATCGGCGCAGTGTCAGCAGAAGGTTTTAGCGACATCAATTCTTGTGGTAAACGCTTTCTTAGGTATCCCGTTGAACTGATAGATTTCAGCATTTCCAGTGACTTAGTTGCACTATCTTCACTGATGTCTGTAGCATTTGCACCCTCATCACCTTTGTGTAGGTCATCAAAGCTTGCCCCGGCAGGTTTAACGTGTGCCAGATCAGTCCGATCCAGATAGCTAACAGCCAATTCACGGAAGATGTAGTCAAGGATCGAGGTTGCGTTTTTAATGCTATCGTTGCCCTGCACCATGCCTGATGGCTCAAACTTGGTAAAGGTAAAGGCGTCAACAAACTCTTCCAGTGGAACACCATATTGCAAACCAACCGACACGGCGATGGCAAAGTTGTTCATCATCGCGCGGAACCCTGCGCCCTCTTTGTGCATGTCGATAAAGATTTCACCCAAAGAACCATCAGAATACTCGCCTGTGCGCAAATACACCTTGTGTCCACCAACGATGGCCTTTTGCGTGTATCCCTTGCGGCGCTCTGGCATTTTTTCGCGTTCGGTTTTGATGATCTCTTTGATCACAACCTTTTCGATGATCTTTTCGGCGATAACGGCCGCCTTTTCTTGTGTTGATCCTGTTTCAAGGATTTCAGCCGCTTCTTCATCGTCTTCGATCAAGGCCGCTGCCAAGGGTTGGGACAATTTCGAACCGTCACGATAAAGCGCGTTTGCCTTGGTACCCAATGACCAGCTTAGCTCATATGCTTTTTGACAATCTTCAATCGTCGCATCATTCGGCATATTGATCGTTTTCGAGATTGCGCCGGAAATGAACGATTGTGCCGCCGCCATCATCGTGATGTGGCTGTTTACAGACAAGTAACGCTTGCCCTTTTTGCCACAAGGATTGGCACAATCAAAGATGTTCAAGTGCTCATCCTTTAGATGCGGAGCGCCCTCTAATGTCATGGTTCCACAGACGTGATCGTTTGCCGCATCAATATTCGCTTTGGAGTATCCTAAATGGCGCAGCATATCAAAAGATGGGTCAGATAGCTTTGCCTGAGGGATTCCCAACACTTTCGTGCAGAATTCTTCACCCAAGGTCCACTGGTTGAACACAAAGCGGATGTCGAATGCCGAGCCTAATGCGCCTTCGATTTTCTCCAACTCTGACTTGCCAAAGCCGTTTCCGATCAAACTGGTATGATTGATAACAGGAGCATTGCCAATAGAGCCGTGACCCACCGCATAGGATACAATTTCTTGGATTTGGGCAGAACCGTATCCCAGTTTTGCAAGTGCCGCAGGGACAGATTGGTTGATGATTTTGAAATATCCACCACCTGCAAGCTTTTTGAATTTTACCAGTGCAAAATCAGGCTCGATCCCGGTTGTATCGCAATCCATCACCAAACCGATTGTCCCTGTTGGTGCAATCACGGACACTTGGGCGTTGCGATAGCCGTGTTTTTCACCCAAGGCCAACGCATTGTCCCAAGCTGCCAAGGACAAATCGATCAATGATTTGTCAGGGCAATTGCCATGATCCAGTGGAACGGGCTTTACGGCCAATGCTTCATACCCGTCTGTTGCTGATTGCGCAGCGCGACGGTGGTTGCGAATGACGCGCAACATATGTTCGGCATTTTTAGCATACCCTGGGAAGGCTCCTAATTCTGAGGCCATTTCGGCGGATGTCGCATAGGATACACCAGTCATGATCGCAGTCAGTGCTCCGCAAAGCGCGCGGCCTTCATCGCTGTCATAGCCATAACCCATATTCATCAGCAATCCGCCGATGTTTGCATAACCCAAACCCAAAGTACGGAAATCGTAAGAGCGCTGCGCGATCTCTTTGGACGGGAATTGCGCCATCAGAACCGAAATTTCCAATGTCACCGTCCATAGACGGGTTGCGTGCATGTATTCCTCTGACTGGAACTCGCCATCTTTGAGGAATGTTAGCAAATTCATTGATGCTAGGTTACAGGCCGTATCATCAAGGAACATATATTCCGAACACGGGTTTGATCCACGAATTTCGCCATCTGCAGGGCAAGTGTGCCATGCATTCACTGTATCGTGAAACTGAATTCCAGGATCGGCGCAGGCCCAGGCGGCGTGCCCTACGTCTTGCCATAAATCGCGGGCCTTAATCGTTTTTGCAACACCGCCATCTGTTCGACGGATTAAATTCCAATCACCGTCCTCTTCAACAGCCTTTAAAAATGCATCTGTGACGCGGATTGAGTTGTTAGAGTTCTGTCCTGAAACCGACGCATAAGCCTCTGAATCCCAATCCGTATCGTATGTTGGGAATTCAATGGACGTGTACCCTTGGCGTGCATAATCCAAAACACGTTTGACGTATGTTTCGGGAATGGCAACCTTTTTGGCTTCGCGGATCGCTTTCTTCAGCGTATCATTCTTGGCTGGATCTACTGCATCCTCCGATGATCCATCCCATGCACGAATGGCTGAGAATATCTCGTTCAAGCGTTGTTCGTGCATTTTCGAACCTGCAACGATTGACGCAACCTTTTGTTCTTCTTTCACCTTCCAATTGATGAATTCCTCGATATCGGGGTGATCTGCGTCGCAAATAACCATTTTGGCTGCGCGGCGGGTTGTGCCACCAGATTTAATTGCACCGGCAGAGCGATCACCGATCTTCAAAAACCCCATCAAACCCGAAGATTTGCCGCCACCGGAGAGAGCCTCACCTTCGCCACGAAGAGAGCTAAAGTTGGTGCCTGTGCCCGAGCCATATTTAAATAAACGTGCCTCACGTACCCATAGGTCCATGATCCCACCTTCGTTCACCAAGTCGTCTGACACAGACTGAATAAAGCAAGCATGTGGTTGGGGGTGTTCATAGGCGCTGTTGGATTTCACCAATTTGCCTGACTTATAATCGACATAGTGGTGTCCTTGGCTTGGACCATCGATCCCGTAGGCCCAGTGCAATCCCGTATTAAACCATTGCGGGCTGTTGGGTGCAGCCATTTGGTTTGCCAACATGTAACGCATTTCGTCGAAATAAGCGCTCGCATCTTCTTCAGTGGTGAAATATCCACCTTTCCAACCCCAATATGCCCACGCGCCGGCCAAACGATCAAACACCTGCTTTGCAGAGGTTTCGCCGGTTTTTTCCGTATCAGCACTTTGTGCAACGCTGCGCCACAAGAATTCTGGAACATCTTTTTCACGTACAGACTTTACTGCGACGGGGACGCCTGCTTTGCGGAAATATTTTTGTGCGATTACGTCACTCGCGACTTGTGACCATGCCTTGGGGACTTCAACATTATCTAAATGAAAGACAATTGTTCCGTCTGGGTTACGAATTTCCGAGGATGTTGTGACAAACTCGATGTTCGCATATGCATCCTGACCTGCCTTAGTAAACTTACGTTCAATTTTCATTGTACCGCCTAAATCCGTGAACTGTGTTATAATTTTTTTGTTGTCTGTAAGACGACTACACATGAGATATATCTCCACTTCACGGGACACAGTCACCCCGTGTCTTCGCGCCTTGTGATTACCACAACATGTTGTGTGTCGCCTCGCCAGCACACACAAAGTGACGTATCTTTAGCAACCGCGTCAATGACTTTTTTTACGGATAATTGTGATTTATGTGTTGACCATACTTTTGAATAGGTCTCAGTTTTGGACGATTTTAAAACTCTTATTTCGTTAATATTTTTTAACTTTTTTAAGAAAACCATGTTTTTAAGGAGCTTATGCAAAATGGTCGATGCAGTGCATGAATGTAAATTTCACTTGAGAGTGATTCACTCCCATCGTTTACACACCATGTGGCGCTCAAAAATAATTTTTATCTACATGTGGTATTGCGATGTGAAAATCTGGATAGGTGAAAAATTATACCATTAAAAATACCAAAAATAGCAGCACGTTAACTCAATCAGCAATCGATGCAGATTTGTAATTTCGTTTTTTCGATTGATGGTCGGGACGGCAAGATTCGAACTTGCGACCCCCTGTACCCAAAACAGGTGCGCTACCAGGCTGCGCTACGCCCCGACTGACGCGGTGTCTAGCGAATGACCGCGGATTTGAAAAGAGCAATATGACGTTTTTTTAAATTATTTTTTGCAGGGCCAGACAGGATCGCTGTTTATCGAAGGGTGGCGAATGAATGCCCCCTTTGTGATTCCATAGCGTTCTGACAACCCTGCGTTTACTTCAAGAACATATTGAATGTTATCCCCGCCCGGAATGGGTGTTTCATCCAATGGGCGCGCATTCATATGGACCTCTTGAACCAAACCGTGTTGGTCCACAAAAATCATATCCAATGGAATCAATGTATTTCGCATCCAAAATGCGACTGTACGTGGGGTTTCATAGATAAACCACATGCCACTGCTGTAAGGCATAGATGTACGATGCATCAATCCCATGGCACGAGCTTCAGCAGAATCAGCCACTTCGACGTTCAATCGAATGTGGGCGCGTTCAGATTTAATTTCGACGATTGTTTCTTGGCACGACGAGGCACTCAGGCTGTAAGTGCCAGCCATAAGCCAGCAACACAGCAGTCCTAATCTCGCGATACACTTTCCCACGAACACACCTCAGCCGCCATTTTTCCGCGTTTACCCGCAATCACCCGTATCGCCACCGCTTCTCCGGCTTGTAAATCCGCAAGTCCTGATCGGCGTAATATCTCGACATGAATGAACACATCCTCTGAGCTTTGCCAAATATTCGCAAAACCAAAGCCCTTGACCTTATCAAACCACTTAACGCGAGCAGCCTCAAGTGGCAAAAGAAACACATCTTCATCAGCAATATTTTCGAAATCAGCTAAGGTTGCCGCAGCTGTTGTTGGTGGCTCAATCGAAATGACGGACGTCGCTTGAACACCACTTGATGTTCCCTATGCGACAAATACAATTCTTGCGTTATCTGCCACCGAGCTTTGTCCAAAATTCCGAAGGACATTTGCGTGTAACAAAATATCTTCAGATGTTCCATCTGCTACGATGAAACCAAATCCTTTACTTGGATCGAACCAATTAACTATCCCGTAAAGTTTGCGTTCTTTTTCCTGTATCACGTTACCACCGCGTATTGCATCACCCTAACTATAGTAATGCGATACTATACATAAGAAATACAGTAGATATTTTTTAACTTGATGTTTTTAACTCTAATTTCACGCGACATGAAATTGTGATATTATATCAAAAGGTTATGGGTAAAGACGTTTTACGTTCCAATCTGAAATACAATCTATGCGCGACCATCGAAATCGATCATGTAAGCGATAATCGCCATCTGCCCAAAACTCTATCTCAACCGGTCGAATGCGCCACCCCCCCCAGTACTCTGGTCGCTTGGGAGAGATTCCATGCATTGCCGTTACTTTGGCAACCTCAGCAACAAGCGCCCCTCGCGAACTTAAGAATTGCGATTGTTTCGATGCAATCGCGCCCAAACGGCTCTTTAAAGACCTAGAATTATAATAGGCATCTGCCTGGGGGCCGTTTTCTTTTTCAACAAGCCCGCGCACGCGAATTTGTCGGTGTAGCGCTTTGGAATGCCAGACAAAGGCAGCTTTACCTGCGGCTTCGATTTCTTGAGATTTGACGCTGTTATAGTTTGTGTAAAAAACAAAACTGTCTGGATCAATTTCCTTTAGCAATACCATCCTTACATTTGGCAACCCATCTGGGTCGACAGTGGATAATGCAATGGCGTTAGGATCATTCAATTCCCCTTTTTCCGCCTCGCTCAACCAACGACGGGCAATATCAAACGGATCATTACCCTCAAAAATACCAGTTCGCTCGCTCATTACTTGCCTCGTGTGGTTATTTAAATGCGATTGCGTTGATCCCACTTGATGGAAGTTGCGCGATCAACTAAACGCAAGTTAATTCAATATTGGGTGGAGAAGAGGCAATGTCAAATAATCTAATGTCTGGTAAGCGTGGGCTTATAATGGGTTTGGCAAATGATAAATCCATTGCATGGGGTATTGCAAAGGCCTGTGCTGATGCCGGTGCAGAGATGGCATTTTCTTATCAAGGGGAAGCGCTGAAAAAACGCGTTGCCCCCTTGGCGCAGCAATGCGGCAGTGATTTTTTGGTTGAATGCGATGTGACGGATATGGATAGCGTCGATGCTGTGTTTACCGAGATCGAGAAACGTTGGGGGAAATTGGATTTTGTGGTCCATGCCATCGGGTTTTCAGACAAGGCAGAATTGCGTGGTCGCTATGTTGATACATCGCGTGACAATTTTAAAATGACGATGGACATCTCGGTCTATTCTTTCACTGCTGTTGCGCAACGCGCAGAAAAACTCATGAGTGACGGCGGCTCGATGCTGACAATGACTTATTACGGCGCAGAACAAGTGATGCCGCATTACAACGTGATGGGTGTGGCCAAGGCTGCGCTTGAAGCATCGGTTAAATATTTGGCGGAAGATTTAGGGAAACAGAACATTCGCGTGAATGCGATTTCTGCAGGCCCAATTAAAACACTGGCCGCTAGTGGTATTGGCGATTTTCGTTACATTCTCAAATGGAATGAACTGAATTCTCCATTACGCCGAACCGTAACAATTGATGATGTCGGTAAATCAGCGCTGTACTTGCTCTCTGATCTCAGCTCTGGTGTGACGGGGGAAAACTTACACGTCGATTCAGGATACCACGTGGTCGGGATGAAGGCCGTCGATGCTCCCGATATTGACGTTGTCACAGGAAAGAAAGACACATGACAGAACGCCTCCCTCACGAAAAAGGATTTCATGTAAGCTGGGATCAATTACACCGTGATGCGCGCGCACTCGCGTGGCGCCTTGATGGTCAGGGACCTGATGAAGGTGGTGCATGGCGCGCGGTTGTGGCGATCACACGCGGTGGTATGGCGCCTGCGATGATTATTGCCCGCGAATTGGATATTCGCCTTGTCGATACGATCAGTGTAAAATCCTACAATCATCAAACGCAAACCGAGCCGCGCATCATTAAGATGCCCGACAAAGATTTAGTGGGTGATGGTGAAGGTGTATTAATCATTGACGATTTGGTTGATACGGGAAAAACGCTCGACGTTGTGCGCTCCGTTCTGCCAAAGGCCCACGTGGCGACGGTATATGCAAAACCTATGGGACGTGAACAGGTGCATTCATTTATTACCGAAGTTAGCCAAGACACTTGGATTTTCTTCCCTTGGGATTTGGCGTTACAATACGTTGAACCCTATCGTGGAAAAGATTGATCCCTTGCCGCATTTGGGGCGCACGACACATTTGATTGCTCCGCCGATAAAAGCGGCGAGAGCATGGTTAAGTGATATTACTATCACCGACAAAAAACCGTTGATTGATGTCAGCCAAGCGGCCCCAACCGCTCCTCCCCCTCTTGCGATGCGACAGGCCATGTCAGAACACGTTTTGGGGGATGGAGATGCGCATTTATACGGGCCGATACTGGGCAATATGGACCTGCGCCAGGCGCTTTCAAATAAATGGTCACGGGTTTACGGTATCGATTTTTCGGCAGAAAACGTTGCAATAACGTCAGGCTGTAATCAGGCGTTTTGCGCGGTGATTGCGGGATTATGCACCTCGGGCGATGAAGTCATTCTAACTGCGCCGTGGTACTTTAATCATGACATGTGGTTGACGCTCTCCAATGTGAATACGCGCGCGCTTTATTGTGATGATACCTTGATCCCAGATGCACAGGCCGCGCGTGATCTGATTAATGAAAACACGCGCGCTTTGTGTTTGGTCACACCAAACAATCCCGCAGGTGTTGAATATCCTGATCATGTGTTGAATGATTTTCTATCGTTGGCGAAACAGTATAATCTGAACTTGATAATCGACGAAACCTATTTGGATTTTCGCACCACAGATGCGGTGCATTCACTGTGGGATCACCCTGCAGCCAAGGATCACTTGATCGTTTTGTATTCGTTTTCGAAAGCATATCGATTAACTGGCCACCGTGTTGGTGCTGTAATTGCTGCACCCCAAAAAATATCCGAAGTTGAAAAATTTTTGGACACTGTCACGATTTGCCCCGCTCAAACGGGCCAATTTGCCGCCCATTGGGGATTAACACATTTGGATGCTTGGGTCGAAGAGGAACGTCAAAACACCATTCAAAAGCTTTCACTGTTTCGAAAGGCATTTGCACGCCTTGTTCCCTATGGCTGGTCGTTGTTGGGCAGCGGTGCGTATTTCGCATACGTGGCACATTCGTTCGACATGGGATCAGAAGAAGCGGCTAAGGCAATATTAAAAGACGCACATGTTCTAACCCTGCCAGGTGCGTTTTTCACTCCGGACGAAAAACGGTTTGGCAAGAACCATTTGCGTGTTGCATTTGCAAATATTGATGCAGAAACCATCGAAACTTTGATAGATCGTTTGATTGAAATCAGCATTCGCCTTGCCCCTGCTGAAAACCCTGCTTAAGAATACGCAAACACTTTTTTGCGCGTATCGTCGAACGGGGGACCAAATGTCGGATAAAAAGACCTCTCTACCTAAAATCCTAACTTGGATCATGATGGGCTTTGTGATGGTGGGCTTGTTGGGATTTGGCGCTGTTAGCTTTAATGGCTCTATCCGCTCAGTTGGGGCCGTAGGGGAAACCGAGATTCCAGTCAACGACTACGCTCGTGGTCTGCAAAATGAATTACGTGCCGCTGAGGCGCAGTTTGGCCAGGCCTTATCCTTTAGCGAAGCACAAGCCTTTGGGATCCCCGATCGTGTCTTATCCCGTTTGGTACAAGAAAAAGCCCTTGAAAATGAGGCTCGCGAAATTTCAGTTTCCGTTGGTGATAATGCGGTACGTGACCAAATTATCGAAATAAACGCATTTCGTGGGCTAGATGGCCAATTTGATCGTCAAAATTATCAACTTTCCTTAGAGAGCGCAGGGTACACAGAGGCAGAATTTGAGGAATCCATTCGTGCTGAAAGTGCGCGCACGCTTTTGCAAGGTGCGGTTTTAGCAGGCAACGCGATGGACCCGATCGCGACCGAAACCGTTTTGGCGTTTTTGATGGAAACACGTGATTTCTCTATTACGCGTTTAAGCGAACAAAACCTGACAACGCCAATTTCAGACCCAGCAGAAAATAGTTTAAACACTTATTACACCGATAATATAGCGCGTTATACCCAACCTGAGCGCAAAGACATCACATATGCTGTCTTAAGCCCTGATATGTTGATGGATGACATTCAGGTGGAGTCATCTGCGATTCAGGCTGAATACGACGCTCGAATTGATCGATATCAACGACCAGAGCGTCGTTTGGTTGAACGGCTCGTGTTTATCGACGATGCGAGTGCAAGTGATGCATTATCGCAAATCACATCGGGCGCACAATCATTTGACAAACTGGTCACCGATCGCGGTTTGACATTGGATGATGTCGATTTGGGCGATGTCGATCATGACGCACTGGATGCTGCAGCAGAGGCCGTTTTTAATGCTGATGTTGGGCAAGTCGTGGGACCTTTCGAGAGTGATTTAGGCCCGGCATTATTTCGTGTGAACGGAATTTTAGATTCTCAGATCGTCACACTTGAGGATGCACGCACAGAGCTTGAGGATGAGTTGGCGCTTGATCTTGCACGTCGGCAAATCGATGCCATGATTGCGCAGATCGATGATACGCTTGCAGCAGGTGCTACGTTAGAAGAGCTTGAGGCAGATTTTGGCCTGAAATTGGGACAAATCAACTATCATTCGAATGCATTAGACGACATCACTGCTTACCCAAGTTTCCGCGATGCTGCAGAAGCGGTCACAGAGCGTGATTTCCCATCTTTAATTATGCTGGAAGATGGTGGACTTTTTGCCCTTCGCCTTAATCAGGTGATCGCCCCTGCCCCAATCCCGTTTTCTGAGGCACGCGAACAAGTTCTGACAGATTGGCGCAAGGATGAAACCGCTGAAGCTTTGTCAGCCCTTGGAAACGACATTGCATCTGGGGCAGCTGCCGTTGATTTGCCCAAAGAAATGCTAACGTCTCTGCGCCGCGATGAATTTGGCAGCAGTGCCACACCAGCCATTCTTGCCAAAGCGTTCGAATTGGAAATCGGCCAGTCCGAAGCGATCACAGACGGTGCAGAAGTCGTCATTGTCACACTAAGTGCAATTAACAATGGGGATGTGACAAGTGAGGACGCCGAGACTATTCGTGCTGCGCTGACTTCGCAGTTTGATGCAACACTTTCAAATGACATGTACGCCGCATTTGCCCGTCAAATTCAGGCACGCGCAGGAATTTCATTGGATCAACAGGCATTAAACGCTGTTCACGCGAATTTCCAATAGGATCGATCATGGCAATTACCCCAGAGTTTGACGCATTCGCCGAAACATACGCGGATGGAAAAAATCAGGTGATCTATACGCGGTTGGCCGCAGATTTAGACACACCCGTTTCATTAATGCTGAAACTTGGCGGTGCTCAAAAAGACAGCTTTATGTTGGAATCGGTCACGGGTGGCGAAGTGCGGGGTCGCTATTCTATTGTTGGAATAAAACCTGACTTGATATGGAAATGTCGTAGCAGCGCATCGTTCATTAACCGAACAGCGCGTTATGATGACGAAGCATTTGTAGAAATGGATGAAAAGCCATTGGATGCATTTCGCGCACTATTGGCAGAAAGCCACATTGATCTTCCCTCTGAATTACCACAATCTGCGGCGGGTTTATTTGGGTATCTAGGCTATGATATGGTTCGACATATCGAGCATTTACCCAACGTGAACCCTGATCCAATTGGTGTTCCAGATGCGTTATTTTTACGTCCCTCAGTTGTTGCAGTTTTGGATGGCGCAAAGGGCGAGGTAATTTTGGTATCCCCAGTATGGCACTCTCAAGATGTTTCGGCTCGTGCGGCATATGCTCAGGCTGCAGAACGCATCAGTGATGCGATGCGCGACCTAGAGCGCCCAGTCAGCGAAGCACGCGATTTGGGCCAAGCCGATGAAGTTGCCCCACCACAATCAAATTTCACCAAAGCGGGTTATATGCAGGCCGTGGAAAAGGCCAAAGATTATATTCGCGCTGGTGATATATTTCAGGTTGTTCCAGCACAACGTTGGACGCAGGATTTCCCCCTGCCACCTTTTGCGCTCTATCGCAGTTTGCGACGCACCAACCCATCACCGTTCATGTTCTTTTTTAACTTCGGCGATTTTCAGGTCATCGGGGCGAGCCCCGAAATCCTAGTCCGCGTCTTTGGGAACGAAGTTACCATTCGCCCAATCGCTGGGACCCGACCGCGTGGAAAAACACCCCAAGAGGATCTAGAATTCGAACAGGACCTTATGGCCGATACAAAAGAATTGGCAGAACACTTGATGCTGTTGGATTTGGGACGCAACGATGTGGGTCGTGTCGCAAAGATCGGCACAGTGCGCCCAACAGAAGAGTTCATTGTCGAACGCTACAGCCACGTCATGCACATCGTGTCAAATGTGGTTGGTGAATTGGATCCTACGCATGACGCGCTATCGGCGTTTTTTGCGGGCATGCCGGCCGGCACTGTTTCGGGCGCTCCAAAAGTTCGCGCGATGGAAATAATTGATGAGTTAGAGCCCGAAAAACGCGGGGTTTATGGCGGCGGTCTTGGCTATTTCAGCGCCGGTGGCGATATGGATATGTGTATCGCACTGCGCACGGCAATTGTGAAAGATCAAAAACTGTATATCCAGGCAGGTGGCGGCGTTGTCTATGACAGCGATCCAGAGGCCGAATATATGGAAACTGTGCACAAATCCAACGCAATCCGCCGCGCTGCAGCCGATGCGGCAATGTTTGTCAAAAACTCAGGCAACAACTAAACGCGGCACATACGTCATTGGTTTTGATCTGATGGGCTTAAACTATTATTCACGTTTCATCAACTGCGACACAGGAACCAACGCGGTTTTTTGTGCGCGGTCCTGAAGGGCCCAAATCAAAATTGCGCTCATGGTGGCAGGACGCAATCGCGCCAATACGACAATCGGTTCTGAGGTGTCATTTGCTGCGCGAAATGCTGCACTGTCCATGAAACGGCGGATCGTGCGCTCATTTTGGTCATTGCCATCTATATCTCGATATATCATTGCAACGGGTGTGCCTAACTTGTTCGCCTCTTTGGCAAGAGTATTCAGACCCTTTTCATAAACGATCAAACCATGTCCCGTGCGATTTAAAACCTCGGGGATGTACTGGGATGCATCGCGGCTTTTTTGCAATGCTCCAGCCTGACGTTCAATAACTCCTATGGTTTGGGGCAAGAAATTCACCAACGCAGTTAGAGCTATATCAACGTCTTGCTCACTAGCCTCTAGCGGCAAATCAGCAAGAATTACGGCCTCTTGCTGCAATTCTCTGAGGGAGGATAGCAGAGCGCCAGCAGATGGATTGGTCGGATCAACTGCAAAAGTTACGGGAATTGGCAAAGCCTCAACCAAATTTGGATCGATAGAATTTAAGGATTCCGTCGACAACACAATCGACAGTTTGGGCTTACCCTCATCATATACGGTTTCACTTGCATATAGCTCTATTGCATTACCAAAAGGAGCAGCTGTTTCTATTTCCATGACACCCAAATCGCCAAATTGTGCGTTCGAGGTCTGATCTAAAGGGGCCTCCGGTTTTGCAGTTTCCTCTTCAGGAATCGATTTTTGCCCTCGTCGTAGTTCAGGTGCGGCAGGATCAACCGAAACAATAATTTGCCGCGAGCCAATACTTGGCGACAATTGGGTTTGCGCATTAACCTGTTCTATTTTGGATTGTGATTGCGTTGCGCTTTGACTTTCGGTTTGTGGTTTAGCAGGCAATGCACTTATAACTTTTAGTAGGCTTGGACTATCGGGCGCATTCGGCGCGGACAGCCCAACCTCAGGTGTTCTCGGTGCTGAGGGATATACTAAACCCGTTTCTGGAACCAACGGCGCGTCCGTCAATTCATCTGCTTCACGCAGCAAGATTTCGACATTTGGTTGCATAACCTCCGGTTTTGGGGCTGTTTTGATTTGTTCAATTAGCTTTGGCCGCTTAACTGCAACATCTCCACGTTTAAGGTTGAGTTCAAAC
This sequence comes from uncultured Paracoccaceae bacterium, assembly GCA_965657135.1. Taxonomy (GTDB): domain Bacteria; phylum Pseudomonadota; class Alphaproteobacteria; order Rhodobacterales; family Rhodobacteraceae; genus HIMB11. Next base: position 50,161 of record CBFHNF010000003.1, on the reverse strand, counting down.
CCAGCAGGAACTCCAACCTCTGTCCACTCAGGAGTTGCTGCTGTGTGTGAACCCAAATACACAGTAACACACGCCAAGACCAAACCACCGACAATCAGTCCGCGTATAAACCCACCTATAAAACCCAGTCCCACGTCGTTCGCTCCATGGATGTATTATTTCACCGCACTTTCGCCCCCATCACCTCTTGACGATAGGGCCGATCCCTGAACATGTATAACGCGATCCATGCGATATGGGCCAGCCCAGAATGCGAAGTTTAGGAAAAAGTTCAAATGTTGCTTCTTATCGATAACTATGACAGCTTTACATACAACCTGGTTCATTATCTAGGTGAATTGGGAACAGAGATTATCGTCCGAAGAAATGACGCGATCGATGTCCGAGAGGCCATGGCCATGAAACCATCTGGTATTCTGTTATCGCCAGGCCCATGTGATCCAGATCAAGCGGGTATTTGTTTGGCATTAACACAGGCTGCCGCGGAAACAAAAACACCATTGATGGGGGTGTGTTTGGGGCATCAAACAATTGGTCAAGCGTTTGGTGGCAAGGTTGTGCGATGTCATGAAATCGTACATGGAAAAATGGGAACGATGCATCACAACGACAAGGGTCTGTTCAAAGGACTGGCAACTCCGTTTGAGGCGACGCGCTATCATTCCCTTGTAGTCGAGCGTGAAAGCCTGCCTGATTGCTTGAACGTTACAGCATGGTTAGAGGATGGAACAATCATGGGACTTGAACACAAAGAGTTGCCGATCCAAGGGGTGCAGTTTCATCCTGAATCCATCGCATCAGAACATGGACACACGCTCTTGCAGAACTTTGTAAATATGATGAAGGTGCCGGCATGAGCGATGTGATGAAACCCTTAATTTACGCAGCTTCCGAGGGCCCTCTTAGCAGAACCCAAGCGGAACAGGCCTTTGAGCTGTTGTTTAATGGTGATGCTACGATGGCCCAAATGGGTGGTTTGCTTATGGCGATGCGTGCCCGCGGCGAATCCGTTGCCGAGTATTCCGCCGCTGCTGCGGTGATGCGTTCAAAATGTGTTCCCGTTCAAGCGCCGGCTGGTGCGATGGATATTGTGGGAACTGGCGGCGATGGGATCGGAACATTGAACATTTCCACTGCAACCGCCTTTGTTGTCGCTGGTGCGGGTGTTCCTGTGGCCAAACATGGAAACAGAAACCTAAGCTCCAAATCAGGTGCTGCAGATGCATTGGGCGAAATGGGCGTGAATGTTATGGTCGGGGCCGACATTGTCGAGCGCGCTATATCTGAGGCAGGCATCGGATTTATGATGGCACCTATGCACCATCCTGCCGTGAAATACGTTATGCCAGTGCGTCAAGAATTAGGATGCAAAACGATCTTTAATATATTGGGTCCATTAACCAATCCAGCTGGTGTAAAACGTCAACTGACAGGGGCATTTGCGCCTGATTTGATTTTCCCAATGGCTGAAACATTAATGGAACTGGGTTCAGAAAAGGCATGGTTGGTGCACGGTTCTGATGGAACTGATGAGATCACGATTACAGGGACAACAGAAGTCGCCATTTTAGAAAACGGCAAAATCACAGGACGTCAAATCCACCCCGAAGACGCAGGCCTGCCCGTTCATCCACTTAGCGCAATAATGGGCGGTTCGCCTGCTGAAAATGCAGATGCACTGCGCGCCTTGATGGCAGGTGAACTATCTGCCTATCGCGATGCAGTTTTATTCAACGCTGCGGCTGCTCTGGTTGTGGCTGACAAGGCAGCAGACCTGAGATCTGGCGTTGAACTGGCACGTGATAGCATCGACAGTGGACGCGCCTTAGGAACCATTCAAACACTTGCTAAAATCACCACGGAGGCCGCATGAGCGACACAGTCCTAGACCGCATTAAGGCCTATAAATTAGGAGAGATCGCTTCAGACAAGGCCCAAAAACCCTACTCTGAGGTTGAAGCGGAAGCGAAAGAGGCGGGTCCAACCCGTGGTTTCGCAAAATCTCTGATTTCTGCCACTAAAACCGGTTATGGATTGATTGCTGAAGTGAAAAAAGCATCGCCCTCAAAGGGACTTATTCGTGCTGATTTCGAACCTGCATCCTTGGCCAAAGCCTATGAAGCGGGGGGTGCGACCTGCCTTTCCGTGTTGACGGATACCCCAAGTTTTCAAGGGGCAAAGGAATATCTGACGCAGGCCCGTGCCGCAACCAAGCTGCCTGCACTGCGCAAGGATTTCATGTATGACACCTATCAGGTCGCCGAAGCGCGCGCATTGGGTGGGGATTGCATTTTAATAATCATGGCATCCGTCAGCGATGCGCAGGCCCAAGAATTAGAAGATGCTGCATTTTCATGGGATATGGATGTTTTGATCGAAGTACATGATGTTGATGAATTGGAACGCGCCCTGTCGTTAAAATCCCCCCTGCTGGGAATTAACAACAGAAATTTGAAAACGTTCGAAACCACCTTGGACACTACGCGACAGCTGTCGCGCATGGTGCCCGCTGATCGTGTTTTGGTAAGCGAAAGTGGATTGAACACACCCGAAGATTTATCAAACATGGCGCAATATGGCGCGCGCACCTTTCTGATCGGAGAAAGCCTCATGCGGCAACAGAATGTGGAAGCGGCAACGCGTACGATCCTCGCCAATCCGTTGATGGGGGCGATGTAATGTCCGAACTTTCGCATTTTAACGCCAAGGGCGAAGCGCATATGGTGGATGTGTCCGAAAAGGACCATACAGACCGTATTGCAACCGCACGTGGACATGTAAAGATGCAGCAGGCAACCTTTGACATGATTTCACAGGGTCGTGCCAAAAAGGGGGATGTTTTATCAGTGGCGCGCATGGCGGGGATAATGGGTGCGAAAAAGACACCAGACTTAATTCCACTATGTCATCCACTGGCTATTACAAAAGTAACCGTCGATCTTTCGTTAAACCCCAATTTGCCCGGTGTTGATATTGAGGCCAGCGTCAAGACAACTGGTCAGACCGGTGTTGAAATGGAAGCCCTAACCGCGGTGAGTGTCGCGGGATTGACGGTTTATGACATGATCAAGGCCGTCGATAAAACGATGGAAATTGGGGTAATACGCGTTGTGTTAAAAGATGGCGGTAAATCTGGCCGCTACTCCTCAGAATGATAAGTGTTAACGAGGCGTTAGAGGCGCTTTTGGGACTGACCAAGCCAATTGGCGCTGAAACAATCCCTCTCGCGCAGGCATCAGGTCGTGTTTTGGCAAAGCGTGCCCTTGCTGATCGCGATCAGCCCCCCTTTCCTGCCTCGGCTATGGATGGATATGCGCTTGCGTCAGAACGCGCCAAACCTGGTGCTGAATTTACAGTAATCGGTGAATCAGCGGCGGGTCATGGATTTACGTCTCCTGTCTCTACCGGTCACTGTGTGCGTATTTTTACAGGCGCTCCTGTTCCCGAAGGATGCGACCGCGTCATCATCCAAGAGGACGTCACGCGCAACGGCGACACCATTAAATTAAATGAAAATCTTGATCCCGCCCATTATGTGCGCGCCAAAGGAATTGATTTTAAACGCGGATCAACTTTGGATGCCCCAAAATTGTTGGGTCCAAATGACATCGCGCTGCTTGCTGCGATGAACTGCCCATATATTGAGGTCTATCGAAAACCCGCTGTAGCGCTGATATCAACTGGAGATGAACTTGTCATGCCGGGGGATACACCTGATCAAGATCAGATCATTGTTTCAAATACCTTTGGTTTGGCCGCAATGCTTCGTAAAATCGGAGCTGATGTACGTATTCTGCCAATTGCACGCGATAACTTACATTCAATAGATCAGGCATTTTCGTTAGCCAAGGGTGCGGATGTGATTGTCACAATTGGCGGCGCATCAGTGGGGGATCATGATTTGGTATCAAAAGCCGCTGAACGTCGTGGGGTTGAGCGCACCTTTTATAAGGTTGCAATGCGACCAGGTAAACCGTTGATGGCAGGGCGTATTCAAAATGCCGTTATGATCGGACTGCCCGGGAACCCCGTTTCTGCGATGGTTTGCGGTACAGTATTTTTAACCCCTGTTGTGCGTGCCTTGCAAGGATTAGGAAAATCACCAGTCTCCCGTGCGAAAGCTAAATTATCCCATGATGTTTCTGAAAACGGCCCGCGAGAGCATTACATGCGGGCAATATATGAGGCCGGGAATGTTCAAATTTTTGATCGTCAGGACAGTGCGCTTTTGAGTATTCTCGCTGCATCCAACGCGCTGATCGTGCGCCCCCCAAATGATAGGTCGCGGAAAAAAGGCGACGATGTTGAAATCATCCTTCTTTAGAGGAAAGTGTTGACACAAAACAGGAACACATGTAGAACATATGATAAATGATGTTCTAAAGGGGCCTGATATGCTAACCCGTAAACAACTGGATTTGCTAGATTTCATTAACAAACGCATGGTACGCGATGGCGTTCCACCTTCGTTCGATGAAATGAAGGAAGCATTGGATTTGCGCTCAAAATCTGGGATTCATCGTCTCATCACTGCATTAGAGGAACGTGGGTTTATCCGACGTTTGGCCCATAGAGCACGCGCAATAGAAATCGTGAAACTTCCAGAAGCATTGGGAGGAGAAAGCGATGAAGGATTTACACCAAAGGTGATTGAAGGCGGCGCACCAACAGCATCATCAAATACAACCCCCATCGAAACGATGCACGCGATGGAACTGCCCGTGATGGGACGCATTGCTGCGGGTGTGCCGATTGAGGCGATCAGTCATGTATCGCACAATGTCGCGGTACCTGGGCAAATGTTGCGATCAGGTGGGGATCACTATGCCCTGGAGGTAAAAGGTGATTCAATGATCGAAGCGGGAATTAATGATGGCGATGTTGTTGTTATTCGAGAGGCGAAAACAGCAACCAATGGTGACATCGTAGTCGCACTCTTGGATGGTGTAGAAGCAACATTAAAACGGTTCTTTCACCGCGGTGAAATGATTGCGCTCGAGGCGGCAAATCCCGCATACGAAACACGCGTCGTACCACATGACCGCGTTCGTGTTCAGGGGCGATTGGTTGGATTAATCCGTACCTATTAAACGGTTTCGGCGGGCGGATGTTGCCCGCCAAGCGTACGGGGTGGCATATTTGTTGACGCGCCGGACGATTTGATAGCCCTGCGTTGTCAATGCGATTTGTGTTGCACCGAAGTCATAAAAATCATGTTTTCGTAAAATCAAACAATCCCCAATGATCGCAACATCATGGAGCGCGACATATATTTCGTCTGCACCGCATTCATACGTTTTTGATGACGCGCGTTTAGACCATATGTGAACAATATCCGTATTGGTTTTATTCCACAATTCATGCACCTCTGACCGCTTTAGACGATGTCCACCATTCTCTGTCCACACATCTGCAACAAACCCCTGCCCTTTCTCCTTGCTAAGCGCGCGCCCTTTATCCGTCAGCAGCCCAATGAGTTTACCATGATCTGCAATCAAAACATGGGGGCGCTCCGTCATCGCCCAAAGGGTCACAGCGATCACAACCATACCGTATCCAATGCATTTCCCGCGCCAACCAATCCATAAGATCACCCAAACCAATCCAAAGCTTAATAATGGGAGAACACCTTGCATAGGCGTTTTTACCATTCGGATCGCCAACTCAAAATACGCCAAAGGGGACGCAACAAATTGGATCCAAGACAATCCCAAGTCAACAAACCAAAACCGAATCCACGCAAGTTTTAACGAGGCCAGAGCCATTGCAATCACGGCAGCGGGCGCCACCACCATCGCCATCACAGGTACTGCCAGTAAATTGGCAATATATCCAATCTGACTAATTTGATTAAAGTGAAGAGCGGCAAAAGGTGCCGTGGCAAGTCCAGCAACACTCGAAGATACAATCGCGCCGATTATGTAATTGAATATCAACCCTCTTTTTATCCAACTACGTTTAGCAATGACTTTAAAGGCACTCACCAACGCAATCGTTGCGGCAAATGACATTTGAAAACCGGGGGAAAACAATGCCTCGGGGCGTAAGGCCAGAATTATCAACGCCGCCAGAGCCAGAGATCGCAAGGTCAGCGCACGCCGTGACAGGATCACACCACCGAAAAAACACGCAATCATAATAAAGGCACGTTGCTTTGCAATCGAATTGCTGGATAACCCCATATAGGCGATACCTGCCATGATCGCGCCAAGGGCCGCAATCGCACGGGCGTGTCTGCGCAATTGTTCAATTTGTAAAATCACGCAGATCATACGTAAAAGACCAAATACGACGGTCGTAAGTAACCCCATGTGCAAGCCAGATATTGCCAACAAATGTGCAAGGTTCGTACGACGCAAATCTTCGATTACATCAAGTGACAAATTCAAACGATCCCCTGAAATGATCGCCTGAGCAAATCCAACTTATCGATCTAGTAGGTGCGCATTGATAAATTGTGACAATATCCTTTGTCTATCTTTCCAAAAATGGGGCGTTCTTGGATAATCTATTATCTGAAACCCTTTTCGAGCATATCCAACTCCACCAAGGCTTTGAAAATAGGCATGACGGCTAAAATCAAAACCACCTGGTTCCACTGGTCCTTGGGGAGGTGTGACATAGGCCGTTGTGCGCAGGGTTTCGCCAACCCTTGGAATCTCGCCTGAATGCTTAGGAAAGGATATGCGCACAAAGTGCGGTCGTCTTTGTTCGGATATAGGATCCATCGACGTCACTTTGATCGTAAGACGTAATGATTCACTTGCAGAGCGGTCAATGGACTGAATACTGCCCTCTACCTCACCATAATAGGGGTAACTTAATGTCGGAGCCCAAACAGAATAGGCTCTGAAACACGCTGCAGCTGTTCCAAATATAGCAACACTTAGCAAGACTATTATTGGGAATGCGTCGCTGTCCTTAACGCCATAGTAATAAAAATATAGAATGACACTGATCAGGAGGATACAAAACAGGATCGGTACCAACCAATGACCGTGGGAAAAAACCGCTGAAATTCCAATCGCAAAGGCAAGGGGTGACCACAAAAACAGATTGTTTCGTTGCTGTCTGATTTCGTTTAAGAGATGAAACCACAGCATGTGATGGCTTGTCCTTGGCTTAGGCTCCCGCTAGATAGTCACTACGCTATGTCTCAACTCTTACCAAAAGGTTACCGCCCGTATGTCTCAGGTCGTCACACGTATTGCGCCTTCTCCCACCGGTTATATGCATATTGGAACAGCGCGGACCGCATTGTTTAATTGGTTATATGCGCGCGGCCGAGGTGGTAAATTTTTATTGAGGATCGAGGATACAGACCGCGAACGTTCAACCCCAGAGGCGACAGATGCGATTTTGCGCGGAATGGAATGGTTGGGGCTCGATTATGACGGGGACCCTGTGTCGCAATTTGACCGTGCGGATCGTCACGCAGAGGTTGCGCATCATCTGTTAGAGCAAGGCAAAGCGTATAAGTGCTTTTCCACACAGGAAGAAATTCAAACGTTTCGCGATGCAGCGCGCACAGAAGGTCGTTCAACACTCTATCAAAGCCCATGGCGCGATGCTGCCCCTGAAACACATCCCGACACGCCTTATGTTGTACGCATAAAATCCCCTGAAACAGGTGAAACCGTTATTCGTGATCAGGTTCAGGGAGACGTGACAATCAAAAACGATCAGCTTGATGACATGGTCTTGTTACGCTCTGACGGTACGCCCGTTTATATGTTGGCCGTTGTCGTGGATGATTATGATATGGGAATCACGCATGTAATTCGCGGCGATGATCACCTGAACAATGCAGCCCGCCAAATGATGATATACAACGCGATGGGTTGGGAATTACCTGTATATGCTCACCTGCCCCTTATCCTTGGCGAAGATGGGAAAAAACTGTCCAAACGTCACGGTGCAACATCCGTCGAAGATTATCAAACAATGGGATACCCGTCCGCAGGAATGCGCAATTATTTGGCCCGTTTGGGGTGGAGTCATGGCGACGATGAATTTTTCACTGATTCACAAGCACAGGATTGGTTTGATTTTAATGGGATAAATAAATCGGCTGCTCGATTTGATTTCAAAAAATTACAAAACCTATCTGGCCAACACATTGCGGCCGCTGACGATGCTGCACTGCTGCAAGAAATTTTGGCATATCTTATTAAATCTGGTCAGCCTATGCTTAGCGATGAAAAAAAAATGGGTTTAAAGAATGCTTTATATTGCGTCAAAGACCGCGCAAAGACATTAGGAGAACTCATTGATAAAGCGTTATTTATTCTGGTTGATCGCCCGCTAACTATTGAAGAAAAGGCACAAAAACAACTTAATATAGTATCCCGCAGTATACTAGAAACATTGACGCCGCAGTTGCACAATGTTACGTGGTCGCGGGACGCCCTTGAGGCACTTGTTAACCAAGTTGCAGAAAATCACGAAGTTGGTTTTGGCAAGGTTGCAGGGCCTCTTCGCGCTGCACTGGCAGGACAATCTGTTACGCCAAGTGTGATCGATATGATGTTAGTTCTTGGACGCGACGAAAGCATTGCGCGCATGAACGATGTTATGGCACTTTGCCACGACTAAAGTAAGGGTACTAACAGTCGTAGTAAAAAGTGCCTGCCGAAGCAGTACCTAATATAAAATAGGTGCATTTATGAAAGGAAGATACATGGCTGATTCAACCAGAAAAGCGACGTTGAGCTTAGATGGTAAGTCGTTTGATTTGCCGATCTACACGCCAACGGCTGGACCCGATGTATTAGATATTCGAAAACTATATGCGGACGCTGGCGTATTCACTTACGATCCTGGTTTTACGTCCACCGCAAGCTGTGACAGCACAATAACTTATATCGATGGTGGTAAGGGTGAATTATTACATCGTGGATATCCAATAGATCAACTGGCGGAAAAATCGCATTATCTAGAGGTGTGTTACCTTTTATTGTACGGTGAATTGCCAAGCGCAGAAAAACTAGAAGACTTTGAAACACGTGTCACCAAACACACAATGGTGCATGAACAAATGCATTACTTTTTCCGTGGTTTCCGCCGTGACGCGCACCCAATGGCAACAATGGTGGGCGTTGTTGGTGCCATGTCAGCATTTTATCACGACTCAACGGATGTAAATGATGATTGGCAACGCGAAGTTGCGGCAATTCGTTTGATTGCAAAAGTACCAACGATTGCAGCAATGGCCTACAAATATTTTGTTGGTCAACCTTTTGTTTATCCGCGCAATGATTTGGATTATGCGTCAAATTTCTTGCATATGTGTTTTTCTGTTCCCGCTGAAGAATATCATGTGAACCCGATTGTATCCCGCGCAATGGATCGCATCTTTACACTTCATGCGGATCATGAACAAAACGCGTCTACATCTACAGTTCGCTTGGCATCCTCTTCTGGCGCGAACCCATTTGCCTGTATCGCTGCGGGTATTGCGTGTCTATGGGGACCTGCGCATGGTGGTGCAAACCAAGCTTGTCTGGAAATGTTACGTGAAATCGGGACTGTTGATCGTATTCCAGAATTTATAGCACGCGCAAAGGACAAAAATGACCCATTCCGTTTGATGGGCTTTGGTCACCGCGTTTACAAAAACACCGATCCACGTGCGACGGTTTTAAAGACATCTGCAGATGAAGTTCTTGAGTTACTGGGGATTGAGGACAACCCTCTCTTACAAGTTGCAAAAGAGTTGGAACGGGTTGCACTGAACGACGAATACTTCATTTCGAAAAAACTGTTCCCGAACGTGGATTTCTATTCGGGTATCATTCTTGAGGCAATCGGCTTCCCAACATCAATGTTCACGCCAATCTTTGCCCTATCACGGACTGTTGGTTGGATTTCGCAGTGGAAAGAAATGATTGGCGATCCGCAGATGAAAATTGGCCGTCCACGTCAGCTGTATCTTGGTGAAACACTCCGCGATTACCAAGACATTGAAAACCGCTAACGTTGGTTGAATTAAAAAAGCGCTGAATTTCCTCAGCGCTTTTTTATTAAATGATGAACACTTAGCGCCCTTCAAATTTCGGCGCGCGCTTGTCTAAAAATGACAAAACTCCTTCTTTAAAGTCATGTGTTTCACCACAGGCTTTTTGCAACTTTGCCTCAAGTGCAAGTTGGTCCCCCAAATTGTTATCCCAACTTTGGCGAAGTGCCGTTTTTATGTGCCCATAGGTCACTGTTGGGCCAGATGCCAAATGCGCTGCACGAGCATGCCAAGTGGCTTCAAATTGATCATCTTCTACTGCTTCCCAAATCATCCCCGCATTGGCGGCATCTTCTGCCATGATTTTTTCAGCAAATAATGACGCGCCCATTGCCTTGGCCATCCCCATTGCACGTGGCAAAATATAACTTCCTCCAGCATCGGGTATTAATCCGATTTTTGAAAACGCCTGCATTAGATAGCTAGACTTGGCACCAATCACTACATCAGCAGCAAGCGCCAAATTCGCTCCTGCCCCTGCAGCGGGCCCGTTAAGCGCCGTAATGGTTGGCACAGGACAATTGATAATTGCATTTAGCATAGGTTCGTATTCATCACGCAATGTGCGTTCTAAATCCAAATTAGCAACGGACTGCCGATCGCCCAAATCCTGCCCAGAGCAAAACGCTTTTCCGTCACCCGTCAAAACAACAACACGGGCATGTTTACCCGATTGGGTAACCGCTTGCGTGATTTCCGCACGCATCTGGGTGTTTAATGCGTTCATAACATGCGGCCGGTTCAAAGTGATTACGGCGATGTCGTCTTTCAGCGTCAACGTAATGGTATCATAATGCATGGCACAACTTTCTATGGTTCGCCCTAAGACAATCAAAAAAAAAAGAGGATTTGCAACAGAAACCTGACGTTAATCGCGCTTAAGGATTTCGTTTAGACGCGCCTCTTCGTCGCCGCTTAGTGTATCTTTTGCCCCAGAGGATGCATTCGACCGTCGCACCATGTTTACTCCAATAAAGAGCGCAAATATCAATCCAAGCGGTCCTGCAATCCACAGGATCAGGTTTCCGCCCCCAAATGTGGGCTTTAACAGTGCAAATTCACCGTATCTCTCAACTACAAAATCCAAAACTTCGTCATCGCTGTCACCAGCAACCAATCGCTCGCGTACCAAAATACGCAAATCTCGAGCAAGTGCTGCATCACTATCATCGATGCTTTCATTCTGACAAACCATACACCGCAATCCTTTGGATAGTTCGCGCGCACGCTGTTCCAAAATTGGATCGTCCAATATTTCGTCAGGCTGAACCGCCAACACTGGAAAGGCGCAGACTAACATGACAATTAAGATCAGACGCCTCATTCAGCAGGAACTCCACGGATTGCAGATTGTTTTCGCGCACCAGCGGCCACACGAAAACGCCGATCCGTCAGGGAAATTAACCCGCCCAATGCCATTAATGCCGCACCAAGCCAAATCCAATTTGCCATTGGTTTAATATAGGTACGTACTGCCCAACCACCATCAGCTTGTGGATCGCCTATGACAATATAAACGTCTCGCATCATGTTGTAATCGATGGCTGCCTCTGTTGTTGGCATCTGTGCGACAGGATAGTTTCGCTTCTCTGGGTTCAGAAGCGCGATCTCTGTGTCATTCATTGACAAACGGATATCTGCCATTGTTGTGAAATAGTTTGGCCCACGTTCTTGACGCACATCTTCTAAAGTGAAATCATATCCACCCAATTTCCAACTATCCCCAACATTAACAACGCGAATGTCCTCGGCCTGCCAAGCCATGATCCCGGCAATCCCAGCCATTGTCACCCCAAGTCCAGAGTGCGCCGTGAATTTACCCCAATCTGCACGCGGTAATCGCAAGAGGCGTGATAAATCACGCGATTGCCCTAAGCGCAGTATTAGTTCCATGGTTGCTCCGGCGATCAACCATGCCCCTAAAAACATTCCAATCGGGCCGTGTAGGCTTTGACCAGTTTGCATGGCCCAAACTAAGCCCATAACGGCAAGTGCAAAAACAAATGGGACGCGCATTGATTTAATTGCTCGCCCTAATGTGCCGCGTTTCCACGGAACAATCGCACCAATCGGCAAGATTAAACCAAGGGCAATCATAAACGGCGTAAAGGCCATATTGAAAAACGGAGCCCCAACCGAAAGTTTGCGATCAAAAAAAAGTTCTGCAACAAGCGGCCAAATCGTTCCGACGAATACTACGAATGAACTGACCGCAAGCAAGATGTTGTTCATGACCAATGCGCTTTCGCGGCTCACAAACGAAAACACGCCCTTACTTTCTAACTCCGACGCGCGCACGGAAAACAGTGTCAGCGCGCCTCCCATGAAGACAGCCAATATAATTAAAATGAACACGCCACGATCAGGATCATTTGCAAAGGCATGTACCGAAGTTAGGACGCCAGAACGTACAATGAATGTGCCCATAATCGAATATCCAAATGCGAAAATGGCCAACAAAATAGTCCAATTCTTCAGGCTTTCGCGCTTTTCCACAACAATTGCGGAATGCAAAAGTGCAGCAGCAAAAAGCCATGGCATAAAGGATGCATTTTCAACCGGATCCCAAAACCAAAAACCGCCCCAACCCAATTCGTAATATGCCCACCAACTGCCCAATGCGATCCCTATTGTAAGGAATACCCAAGCCGCCAATGTCCAAGGCCGCACCCATCTGCCCCATGCTGCGTCGACGCGGCCTTCAATCAGCGCTGCAACAGCAAAAGAAAACGCCATCGAAAGCCCCACATATCCAAGGTACAAAAACGGAGGGTGAAAGGCCAATCCTGGATCTTGCAATAGTGGGTTCAAATCCTGCCCATCTAGTGGAACGGGTGCAACGCGCAAAAATGGGTTTGACGTAAAAATACAAAACGCAAGAAAAGAGGCACCAATCATCCCCTGTACCGCAATCACACGGGCACGGAACGTCGGTGTTAAATTTTGTCCAAACCATGCGGCGCAAGCACCGAACAATGCAAGGATCAATATCCACAATAACAGTGATCCTTCGTGATTTCCCCAAACGCCACTTATTTTGTAAATCATCGGCTTTAAAGAATGCGAATTCAGCATGACCAGCTGCACCGAAAAATCCGAGGTGACAAAAGCATGTGTAAGTGCGCCAAAAGCCGCTAACACCAACACAAATTGTGCAGTCGCGGCAGGCATTGCAAAGGCCATTAATCCATGGCGATTAAAAGATGCGCCTATCAATGGCAGGCTTGATTGCAACAGCGCTACCATAAAGGCAAGGATGAGTGCGAAGTGTCCAAATTCTGTAATCATACAATGGACTATAGGGTGAAACCGCACAGCTTTCCACGTCTAAATGCCATGAATTTTGTCGCAACCCTACGTTAGTCTACGCCATTCTGCGACAGCGGCATTTTCAAGGACATGTCGTACAGGATTCTCATCATGTGCATTACCGATATTGGCGATTGCCTCGGCCTTTAGACGCAGATCGTTTGCGCGAATTTCGAAACTTTTGCTTTGGTGCCGTGCCCCGAAATAAAAAGACACGATTGCACCCAGCAACCACCACAAAGGTTCCGGTACTAACCCAAGCCCGACCATGCGATCGGCAAACCAAATTGGGTCAATCATTGCGGCAATAAACAATCCTAAAACACCAAACGCCATAGCATGGCGCGGCAATCTATTTAGTCCATCGATTAAACGATCAAACCCAGATCGTGGAACCCGAAATTCTGTCGCATACTGAGAGAGCGCGGCCTGTTGCAAGTGATGCGCCCGTACTGCTGATTTTTCTGTATTCTAGCGAAACACCTCGGCCGTGGAAGTAAGCCTACCACCAAACACGAACCCCATCAATTTTTCAATTAACCCCATGCCGCTGTCCTTTGTACGAACGCGTTTGGACTCATCCGAAACCTGGGGCGCACAAACCGTTCTGCTCGTTTGATCCAGCCGCCTTTTTCACCACTGCGCGTGCGCGCATATTTTCGCATATTTGGTCGCGCATCTGCCAGTGAAAGGTAATAATTCACCCGCTCAATCCCATAGGCATCGACAAGATGTTCGGGCGCACTTCGCGCCACCGTTTGCGTTACATCAATTGTGATTGGCCCGATCACACCATCCACAGACACCACGGCGTCAAACAAGATCAAGGTGCGTTGTAGCACCTTAATCGCATGCGCTCCTGTATTGACATACATATCAAAGACAGAGGCGTGAAGCATATGGGGCAGTTGATCGATCTGTTGTTTATAAAAGTACTCTTGCACAAAAATCTGAACAGCCTGATCGGGGATTAGCCGTTTTAGATCGGCAATATCCACACGCTCATTTTGATCCAAGTCATGACCCAAACGGTGTAAAGTTTTCAGCGTTACACCGTAATTTGTAGGACCACCCGGATCATCCGGATCGTTTACAAAACCGCCTTCAGTTTTTAAGATATCTTTCGCAATGTCTGTTATATTTTGCATGACCCACCTGCAAATTGCTTGTGGATCAATCTTTTCCAAAAACTTTAAACGTTAGCCTAAGTCAACGCTCGCAGAGCTTTAACTATTGGGATCAACATAGGTTCCCTGCTCTTTCAGAGCATCAATGACTTCTTTTGGCATGTATGTTTCATCATGTTTTGCCAAAATTTCAGTTGCCACAAAAACACCGTTTACATATCTACCTGTGCCAACCATGCCCTGATTTTCCTCAAACAAATCTGGCAGTATCCCTGTGAATAAAACAGGAACCGTCGCGCCGCCATCGGTTACAGAAAATTGAACTTCTTCCCCCTGCCCGCGGACGATACTACCTTCAGCGACTAGGCCACCAATGCGGAACACTTCACTTGCACTGGGCGGTTCAGCTATAACTTGTGAGGGCGAGCGGAAGAAGTTTATACCATCACGCATCGCGTAACCGATCAAACCAGTTGAAATAGCCAGCGACACAAAGGCCAAGATAATAATTTGAATTCTTCGTGTTTTCTTTAGGGATCTCATGTCAACCTCACGGGAAAACTGGAACCATGCCCAAGCCTGCCGTTTCTGGCAGATCCAGCATGATGTTAGCATTTTGAACGGCCTGACCAGACGCGCCTTTCATCAAATTGTCAAGTACCGACAGAATGATCACACGTTCGGCTTGACGATCGGCGAAAACAGAGATGCGGCACAAATTTGATCCCTTTACATGTTGGGTTTGAGGAATTTCGCCTGCCTCTAAGACATGTACAAAAGGTTCATTATTGTAAACCGACGCTAAATGCGCGCGGACACTGTCTGCGTTCCCTTTCGCATAGATGGTCGCCTGCATGCCGCGAGTCATGGGAACCAAATGTGGTGTAAAGGTTGCGCAAACAGGTGTGCCTGCCGCCTTTGATAACTCCTGATCCAATTCGCCCATATGACGATGGTGCGCAACTCCATAAGCCTTGAACCCTTCGTTCGCCTCTGAATACAGCATTGGTTCGTTTAGGCCACGGCCAGCACCAGAAACACCTGATTTTGCATCAATAATAATGGGATCGCTTTCGATGACGTTTCCTTTTAACGCAGGGATCAGTGGTAAAAGAGAGGTTGCTACAAAGCACCCTGTATTCGCAACAATGCGGGCTGTTTTAATGTTATCCCGATAAACTTCAGGCAAACCCAGAACGGCAGAAGCTTGAAGATCCAACGCCTTATGCGGAGAACGATACCATTTTTCATACGATGCACCATCTTGAAGCCGAAAATCTGGGGATAGATCAACTATTTTTACATGGTCGGGAACTGTCCTCACGAAATCTTGGGCAACTCCATGAGGCAATCCACAAAATACCAAATCGATTTTGGAATAATCGATATCTTCAATCCGCACCAAATTTGGCAATTCTAAATGTGCGAGATGCGGAAAAACCGACGCCATCGGTTGTCCTGCTTTTCGATCCGCCGCCAGTGCTACAATGTCCATATTTGGATGAGACTGCACCAATCGAACAAGCTCGGCACCTGTATAACCAGATGCACCAAGGATCGCGATTTGCTTGTTCATTTGCTTTCTCCTAATATTAAGCGGATACGAATTTAATTTCACGTTTTAAAAACTGGGTGGCCCGTGATGAAACGGTCTGCGGGTCGCCTGTGGTCAAGTATCTACTTTTTGTTCCCGCGCCAATCATTTTCGGATGCCTTTGCAAATAATCTGCAAGGCTTTCAGCCACAATATTGGCCTGAGAATAAACTTTGACATCATGACCCAATGAATCGGCAAAGGTTTGTGCCATCAACGGGTAATGCGTACATCCCAAAATTGCGGCCTGTGGGTTTGGCATTTTTCGTTTAAGTGCATCCACATGTGAACGCACCAAAGCCTCGGCCAAAATGAAATCTCCATCCTCAATAGCATCCACAACACCACCGCAAGCTTGGGCCTCGACATCGACGCCAATCGCGCGGAACGCCAATTCACGTTGAAATGCACGACTTGCCACCGTGGCAGGTGTTGCAAAAAGCGCAACGTTTTGTATTCCAACCTCTCGCGGAGGAGAATTGTCGCCCCAACGACGTTCCGTCAAAGCCTCAATAAGTGGAACAAAAACACCCAAAACACGTTTATCGGTTGGAATCCAACTTTCCTGCATCCGGCGCAGAGCCGCTGCAGATGCAGTATTACATGCAAGGATGACCAAATCGCATCCTTCGTCCCATAACCGTTCAACAGCACGCGTCGTCAGGGTATAAACATCATCTGCGTCCCGCACCCCATAGGGCGCGTGGGCACTATCACCAAAATATACGAATGGAACCTCGGGTAAACGGGCAGACACAGCGCTATGCACGGTCAGCCCACCCAGACCACTATCAAAAATACCAACGGCCATATGGCACTACTTTCTAAGATTTATGTTTTTCTTCAAATTCAAAGCCATAATCCAATGACTTTAATGGGGTTGGTGACAGCTTATATGTCTCTTGTCGCAGATAATCCATGAGTGCACGCGCGTCTTTTTCACGCGCCTTAATTTCACTTGGATCAATCGGCTCCCCTATCGCGACACGAACGGGTGTACCCACGCGCGAACGAAACTCTTTGATCAATAACCCCATCCGCAATGTATAATGAACTCGGCTCGCATACTGGAACAAACGCGAATTGGAGCCATCGAAAAATATGGGAACAACGGTTGCACCTGATTTTGCAATTAAGCGCGCTGTGAACGAGCGCCATGCAGGATCCATCGGATGCGAAAATGGTTTGGCCGCCGTGGACACCGTACCACCCGGAAAAATGCCAATCGCACCACCATTGTTCAAATAATCCAGTGCGGTCTTGCGCGTTTCCAAATTTAGCTTTACGGCCTCTTTGGTTTCATCAAACGAAATTGGCAAAATAACACGGTTTAGATCTTCGGCCTTGCGAAAAACCTTATGCGCTAAAATACGGAAATCACCCCGTGTTTGTGTCAGTATATGCCCCAACATCAAACCATCCAAAATTCCATACGGATGATTGGCAATTACAACCAGCGGCTTGTCCTTGGGGATGTTATTAAGGCTGCCGCCAATGACGTCTAAATCCAACCCATAGCGGCGCACCATGACTTGCCAAAAATCATCACCGTTGGCGACATCATGTTCGTACCCGCGCGCACGTTTAATCAGGCTAACGCGTCCCGTCGCATTTTCCATCAATTTTATCATGGCACGCCCGCCGCGTGTTTGTGCGGAATAGGCATAACTTATGTCACGTGCAATTTGTCTGTGGCTTCGCATATCATCGTGCTCAATATTAATGATCACTGATTATATCAGTGACAAAAATAATTTTCCAGCGGAACTTAACTACTCTGCTGCATGTTGTTTCGCTTCATTATTGTGGATCATCTCCAAAATTTCAGCGCGTCGAGCCTGAGCATTTTTTTCGTTTTCTTGTTTCACCGGACCAAACCCTCGTATCGAAAGAGGCAACAATGCAAGCTCGATCAACATATCAAGGTTTGCACTGTGAACATCACGTGCTAAACTTTTGAAATCATTTTCGTATTGCGCAATAAGTGCCCGTTCCATACGTCGTTCACTTGTATAGCCAAACATGTCCAGCGGCGTTCCGCGAAGAGATTTTAGTTTTGTCAAAAGTTTAAATGCGTGCAGCATCCATGGACCAAATTCGCGTTTTTTCGGTCGCCCATTCGCATCCTTCCCTCCCAGCAATGGTGGAGCAAGATGGAAATTCACTTGGGTCACGTTATCAAAGTTTTGACGTGCTTTTTGCAAAGTCGACAAATGCAGACGTGCAACTTCATACTCATCCTTATACGAGAGTAATTTATGATAACCCAATGCAACAGCATCCCGTAGACTCGGGTTGTCGATTTGAGCAAGGAATTTTTCATAACGTTTTGCCAAACGATCACCTTGGTAATCACGCAAATGATCTATCCGATTTGCAATTGCATCTGATCCATTTTTTGGTAATGTCACCACCTCGGACATCAGCATTTTGTGGGCATCATCAGGATGAGCCGCTGCCCAACGTCCAATTTCAAAGGCACGTTTGTTTTGTTCTATTTTTGCCCCGTTTAGCGTGATTGCTTCGTATAGTGACGCACGGCTTAGCGGAATGAACCCCATTTGCCATGATGCCCCAAACACCACCATGTTCGAATAAATGGAATCCCCCAAAAGTGTTCCGGCCAGTTGTGTCGCATCCATCAAAACAAGTCTATCTTTGATGCGCGCCTCCAAAGTAAGGCGTAAACGATCATTTGGAATTGTAAATTCGGTATCTCTGGTAAAATCTCCAGTGACGATTTCATGATCATTTACGACGGCACCTGTCCGTCCTGTCGAAGTTAATCCAATTGTTTTTGCTCCTGAACTTACGACCAAATCCCCACCAATCAGGGCATCGCATTCACCCGTTGCCACACGAATTGCGGAAATATCCTGCGGTTGATTGGCGATACGACAATGCACATGAACCGCCCCACCTTTTTGAGCAAGGCCAGCCATTTCCATCATCCCTGCGCCCTTGCCGTCTATTTGCGCAGCTTGCGCAAGCAATGCTCCGATTGTCACAACTCCAGTGCCACCAACACCTGTTGTGATGATGTTAAACGTTTCACCTGCAGGAATTGCGGGAATCTTTGGATCGGCAATGTCGGGGAGTTCGAAATTTGCGCGCGCCTTCTTCTTAGGTGTTGCACCCGGAAGTGAAACAAACGAAGGACAAAAACCATTCAAACAACTAAAGTCCTTGTTACAGGCCGATTGATCAATCGCGCGTTTACGGCCGAATTCCGTTTCAACTGGGGTAATCGCCACACAGTTCGATTGAACACCACAATCCCCACAACCTTCACACACATCAGTATTGATAAAAATGCGCTTATCAGGATCAGGTAACAAACCGCGTTTGCGGCGACGACGCTTTTCTGCAGCACAAGTTTGGACATAAACAATGGCGCTCACACCTTTGATTTCACGCAATTCTCTTTGAACGGCCATCAGGTTCGCCCGTTCATGCGTTTCCACATTGCTGGGAAAGGCTGTTAGATCCAAATCCTCTTTGTCATCATAAACAACGACCAGCTTCTTGACGCCCATTGCCTGAAGTTCACGTGCAATACGTGGAGCATCCAAACCGCCATCATTGCCTTGGCCACCTGTCATGGCAACTGCGTCGTTATAAAGAATTTTGTATGTAATATTCGTGCCCGCGCTCACAGCCGCGCGGATTGCCTGAATTCCAGAATGGTTATAGGTGCCATCCCCAATATTTTGAAACACATGTTCACGTTTGGAAAACAGGGATTCACCGATCCAATTGGCACCTTCGGCTCCCATGTGGGTGTATCCCAATGTGTCCCGCTCCATCCATTGCGCCATGTAGTGGCACCCTATCCCTGCGTAGGCACGAGAGCCTTCCGGAACCTTTGTCGATGAATTATGTGGGCAACCGGCACAAAAGTATGGCAATCGCGCAGCCAGATCACTGGCGTTATCTGCGTGTTTTGCATTTGAAACCTGCGCCAGTCCATCAGTAATTTTTTGCCCACTGCACCCCTCTTCAACAAAGATTTCGCCCAAGGATTGCGCGATATCGATTGGATCCAGCGCCCCTTCTGATGGAAACAATAGTATCCCCAATTCACCCTTTTCACCACCGTAAACGCGGCAATGATTGGCATCATGGAACAAGGCGTCCTTGATCTGGGGTTCTATCAATTTTCGTTTTTCCTCAACCACAATGATCAAATCCAACCCTGTGGCCCATTCGCGCAAACTCGTTTTATCCAGTGGCCAGGTTTGAACAACTTTGTATGTTGTAATCCCAAGGCGGATTGCCTCTTGTTGATCAATCCCCAGCACGGACATCGCATGCTGCACATCCAACCAATTTTTGCCTGCAGAAACGACACCTATTTTGGCCCCTGCTTGTCCTAATCCGCGTTGATCAATGCGATTTTTGCGTGCGAAGGCTTCTGCAGCGCTAATTTTATGCCGAAGCAAGCGCGCCTCTTGATCAACGGGCAAATCAACGAGACGAATATTCAAACCGCCCTCTGGCATCTCAATGTCGGGGTTTTGGAATTGCATTCGATTTGGGTCACCGTCCACGACCGATGTCACCTCGATCGTGTCTTTCATGGTTTTCAGGCCGACCCAAACGCCCGCAAAGCGCGATAGCGCATAACCATAATGCCCATAATCCAAAATTTCCTGAACACCTGCTGGTGAAATAACGGGCATCGAAGCATCCACCATGGCCCAATCTGATTGATGCAACACGGTCGAGCTTTCACCCGTGTGATCATCACCCATGGCCATAATTACCCCACCATTTTTAGATGATCCCGCCATATTTGCGTGACGCATCACATCGCCTGATCTGTCGACACCTGGGCCTTTTCCGTACCAAAGTCCAAAAACACCATCAAAGCGCCCCTCACCGCGCAATTCCGCCTGCTGCGCACCCCAAAGTGCCGTTGCCGCCAAATCTTCGTTCAACCCTTCCTGAAAGGTGATGTCATTTTCGGGAAGAACCTGTCCCGCACGTCTCATTTGGAAATCGACAGCGCCCAGTGGCGAACCTCGGTAGCCTGTCACGTAACCTGCAGTGTTTAAACCCGCCTGTTTATCACGATATTTTTGCGCAATCATTAAACGAACCAGCGCCTGTGTTCCGTTTAGCAAAACCTGATGCGTGTTGATATCATATTTATCAGTTAGTGAAATCTTAGACGTGCTCATCGAATGACCTCCCATCGGTTATTCAAATTATAGGTCAGCTTTTCTGACCAAGCTATAGATTTATTTTGAACGCTGCGTCATGTTACCAGTTCAATATGACAATGAACAGAATCATGTCATCAATACAAAAAACGGAGCAAACGAGATGGATTGGGATAAACTGCGTATTTTTCATGCTGTTGCTGACGCAGGAAGCCTGACGCATGCTGGTGATACACTTCGATTATCTCAATCAGCGGTATCACGTCAGGTGCGCGCATTAGAAGAATCACTCAACACTAACCTTTTCCATCGTCATGCACGTGGGTTGATCCTGACCGAACAAGGCGAACTACTATTTGACGCCACTCAATCGATGGTAAAACGGTTAGAGGCAGCAGAGGCGCGTATAAAGGACAGCGAAGAAGAAGTTTTTGGTGAGTTACGCGTGACCACCTCAACTGGATTTGGATCGCTTTGGCTTGCACCACGCTTGCCGAAACTATACGAAAAATATCCCGACCTAAAAATTGATCTTATGTTGGAGGAGCGCGTCTTAGACCTTCCGATGCGCGAGGCAGACGTGGCAATTCGCATGAAGGAACCCTCGCAGGCAGACTTAATTCGAAAACGATTAATGAGTGTTCGGATGCGCCTATATGCATCACCAACCTATATCCAAACGCATGGTATTCCTGACAGCATTGAAGATATGATACATCATAGATTGATTTGCCAGCATCCACGATCCGCCCAAGTAAGCGCGGGTCTTGCCCTTACTCAAAAACTCATGACATTTGACCTACCCTCAATGTTAACTGTGAATAACTATTTTGGTGTTTTGCAGGCTGTTATCCATGATCTTGGGATTGGCATCTTACCAGATTATATCACATTGGATTTTGAAGGGGTTGTTCGCGTATTAGAAGACTTAGAGTCTGTGGAAGTACCTGTTTATCTGGCCTACCCGGAAGAATTGCGCCACTCAAAGCGGGTAGCTGCGTTTCGCGATTTCGTCCAAGACGAGATTATCGATTATCGCCGCGCATTACGTAACGGAGAAATTTCACAATAAATCGGCAGCCATGCAAAAAATGCATAGCGGATATGCTGCAATCGCAGCATTCTTTTTCTTGCATGTGTTAAAAACAATCCTTATACCACGCCTATGGAGACGATTTTGCGTCTTCATACCTCCCTGTTGGACTAAGGCCGAGCTTGCTCGGCCCTTTTTTTTGTCCAAATCTGATCAGTGTGAATGTTGCCCTTTTTCGCGTGATGTCATAAACGATGCGCATGACGTTTAAGGGGCCATTATGAGCGAACCAAAAATCACACCCGAACTGATCGATGCGCATGGGTTAAAACAAGACGAATACCAACTAATCCTAGATATCATCGGACGTGAACCAACATTTACTGAACTTGGTATTTTTTCCGCAATGTGGAATGAACATTGCTCTTATAAATCCTCAAAAAAGTGGCTTCGTACTTTGCCTACAGAAGGCCCGCAAGTGATTTGTGGCCCTGGTGAAAACGCTGGTATCGTTGATATCGGTGACGGACAGGCCGTTGTTTTCAAGATGGAAAGTCACAATCACCCCTCATACATCGAACCCTACCAGGGTGCCGCGACAGGTGTCGGAGGTATTTTGCGGGATGTTTTTACCATGGGTGCACGGCCAATTGCGGCAATGAACGCACTGTCATTTGGTGAAAAATCACATCCAAAAACACGTCAATTGGTGCATGGGGTCGTCGAAGGTGTGGGTGGTTATGGAAACTGCTTCGGTGTTCCAACCGTAGGTGGTGAAGTACGTTTTCACCCCGCTTACAACGGCAACTGTTTGGTGAACGCTTTTGCAGCGGGATTGGCGGACACAGACAAAATCTTTTATTCCGCGGCCTCAGGCGTAGGTATGCCTGTGGTATATTTGGGTGCGAAAACCGGCCGCGATGGTGTGGGCGGTGCAACGATGGCCAGCGCCGAATTTGATGATACAATTGAAGAGAAACGCCCAACTGTTCAGGTTGGTGATCCATTCACTGAAAAACGTCTCATGGAAGCTTGTTTGGAACTGATGCAAACGGGTGCTGTTATCTCCATCCAAGATATGGGCGCTGCAGGTCTGACCTGCTCGGCTGTTGAAATGGGAGACAAAGGCCAACTTGGCATTCGTCTTGATTTAGAAAAAGTTCCAACACGCGAACCCAACATGACCGCTTATGAAATGATGCTTTCTGAATCTCAAGAGCGCATGTTGATGGTATTACGCCCTGAAAAAGAGACCGAAGCCAAAGCTGTCTTTGACAAATGGGATTTAGATTTCGCGATTGTTGGTGAGACCCTGTCAGAAGACCGTTTCTTGATTATGCATAATGGTGAATGTAAAGCAGACTTACCTTTGCGTGCCTTATCCGGAAATGCACCGGAATATGACCGTCCATGGGTTGAAACACCTGCTCCAGAGAAGATGGATGACGTCCCAGAAATCGACCCGATTGACGCCCTTAAGGCATTGATTGGCTCTGTAAACTATAGCTCCAAGCAATGGGTCTATGAACAGTATGATAGCCAGGTCATGGCAGATACGGCCGAGCGCCCAGGGTTCGGTGCGGGCGTTATTCGCGTTCATGGTACTGGCAAAAAACTGGCATTTACATCAGACGTAACACCGCGTTACGTCAAGGCTAATCCTGAAATGGGTGGACGCCAAGCGGTCGCAGAAGCCTATCGTAATTTGATTTCCGTTGGCGCCCGCCCCTTAGCCAGTACGGATAATTTAAACTTTGGTAATCCCGAAAAGCCCGAGATCATGGGTCAATTCGTGGGTGCAATCACGGGGATTGGATCGGCGGTTGCTGCATTGAATATGCCAATCGTTTCGGGAAACGTAAGTCTTTATAACGAAACTGACGGGAACGCTATTTTACCGACACCAACAATTGGCGCAGTTGGTTTAATCGCTGCGGATGAAACCCCCATTTTGGATCGTGCGCGTGATGGACATGTCGCCTTGGTATTAGGCGAAACAACTGGTCACTTGGGGCAATCAGCACTCTTGGCTGAGGTCTTTAATCGTGAAGATGGGGATGCCCCGAACGTTGATCTAGAACAAGAGTCGGCGCACGGCGAATTCATTCTGGCAAATCGTAACATAATCCGGGCTTGTACAGATCTAAGCGATGGGGGGCTCGCACTTGCTGCATTTGAGATGGCCGAAGTATCCGGAGTTGGTGTAACGCTCGATGCCAGTGATACTGCCACGCTGTTTGGCGAAGATCAGGCACGATATTTGATCGCCTGCAATTTTGACCAAGCCGAGGCTCTGATGGCTGCGGCCAACCAGGCTGGCCTATCCCTGCACTCAGTTGGTCGATTTGGCGGCACATCCGTTAAATTCGGTGGCTCAGAAGCCGACTTGGCCGAGCTCAGCGCGCTGTATAGGAATAGCTTTGGGGACGCCTTTGCATAATTCGGCGGACTTCTTTTGCAGCTTTATTCAAAAAATGCGGCTTTCCCTCTTGTTGAATAGCGCATTTGAGACATAAATAAACTCAAAGGAGTTTACCCATGGCAATGCAGGCACATGAAATCGAAGCGTTAATTCGCGAAACATTTCCGAATGCGCAGATTACGATCACGGATTTGGCGGGTGATGGCAATCACTATGCGGCCGAAGTGATTGACGAAAGTTTCCGCGGCAAAAACCGTGTTCAACAACAACGTGCGGTTTATGCCGCATTAAAAGGCAAAATGGACGGATCACATGGCGAGCTTCACGCGCTGGCACTGACGACAAAAGTCCCTGAATAGCAGAGCAAAGGATCATAGTTATGAGCGATGCAACAACCCAAATCGACGAAACCGTAAAATCAAACGATGTTGTGCTTTACATGAAAGGCACAAAAGAAATGCCGCAATGCGGGTTTTCCAGCCGCGTTGCAGGTGTTTTGAATTACATGGGCGTTGAATTTATGGATGTAAATGTCTTAGCGGACGACAATATCCGCCAAGGGATCAAAGATTACTCAGACTGGCCAACAATTCCACAGCTCTATGTTAAGGGTGAATTTGTGGGTGGATGTGACATCATTACCGAAATGACCCTTTCAGGTGAACTGGACACTTTGTTTACGGACAATGGCGTTGGTTTCGACAAAGAAGCCGCAGACAAAATTCGCGAAGCAAACGGGTAAAATTAAGAGCCGTCTTCTATCTACTTATAGGCCCCTTTGGGGCCTATTTAGGTTAGGGTGATTGAATACATCATTGTGTCTAAGTCAGAATCTTGATCAATCTTTACAAATCCAACCCTTTCCAACACGTGTGCAGATGCGGGGTTATCGAATCCAACCCCCGCCAGCAAACGCAGGTTCGTTTTTGACAGGTGCTCTAACAGCCCTGTCAAAAGTTCCGTGGCGATCCCCTGTCCCCAAGCTGACTTTCCCAACAAGTATCCCAAATGGACATCTGCGTTGATCGGGCGCGTCAAGAACATCAAACCAATGAGATTTAAAGACACGCCATCTTTGATCAGAAACACATCAGCTTCTAAAGAGCGTTCAGCTATCCACGCATCAATATCATGCTCTGAAACATGAAAGGATGGTGGCAAATGTGCAATCATGTCGGGCTCCAATAAATCGGGTAATGACGCAATCAGATCAGCGCGCAAATCTACCTGCTGTATATCCTTAGCCCAATGGTAAACGGTCAAACGATTGGTGCGGTATTCGACGATTATAGGCAGATCTGTTATTCTTCTAAGCGCTGCGCTAGGCTTTCGGCGCGTGCCGCGATATCGGCCAAGCTATCTCCAATTTGGGGCGGGATAACCGGTACTTCGATTGTTTTTGCCTCAGGTTCAGGAGCATTTTTAATCTGATCTAACTCCACGCGCGCATCGTCCAGTAATTTTTCTGCAGCCGTTAGCTTTTCCTGCAGGGCCGCAGTTTTATCTGCCAGCATCAATGCAGACATCAATAACATACGCGGTTCTGGCATGCGTCCAATCTGTTCTTGTAAAACAGTCGCTTCATCATTCAACAGTTTTTCCGCCGAACGTAAATAATGCTCTTCACCATCCTGGCAGGCCACTTCAAATTGACGACCACCAATTTCAATTGTTACTTCTGGCATCACGAACCCTCCTGTGAATGGGTGCCTTGTAATGCACCTTCTAGGTCTTTACGCAGCGCTTCTAGCTCGGCAACTTCATCTGCACGTTCAGCCCTTAAAATACTTAGCTCATTTTGCAACCGATCCACCTCATTCAAGAGCTCTGAATTACGTATCGTCAAAGCTGCCATTTCTTCTGACTGCGGGACGCCAGATGCAGCAATGGATTTAGAATTCATGTGTCGTTCGATTTTATCCAGCGCCACAATAATTCGGCGTTCAAATTCGGCGATATGATCCATCAACCATCCTTTATTCTGCTCAGTTAGACAGCTTTGTCTGAAACTAGCTGTCCGAATCGTTTTTTCGCATCCATCTCTGTAGTTTAGCCAAAGATGTTAAAAAATGCGCCCCCGTTGGCAGAATTTGGCAAACCACGTATAAGAACCTAGGAGTATCCCATATAAACAACGACTTATTGGGACACGCTCTGCGTTTCATATCCGTTTGCGGACCATCCAACGATTCCATCTGTTAGGTGGCTAATATTTGTTAATCCGACCTGATTTATCAGTGCATCGCCCAACATGCCTGTTCGATTACCGGTCCGGCAATATAACATAATCGGCGTTGATGGATCTTGTACCAGTGCAAAAAACTTTGACTGAAACTCTGGGTGCAAACCGCCATTCATCGTAAATGCGGTGATTAACTCCGCCCCCTTGATGACTCCTGTTTCCACCCATTCTTCTGGGCGTCGTATGTCAACAATGATTGTTCCATCTTTTTGAGCATCCAGCAAATCTTGAGGAGATGCTTGCCCTAATTGCGGAGGCACCATAGCATCCAATAGTTCTACTTCAAAGGTCAGGGTCGCATTTGGTGGAATAACACCGCCTGCCCCAGCGGCCCCGTATCCTAATTCGGGTGGGATCGTGAGCACGCGTTTTTCGCCAACTTTCATCCCCAAGATACCTTGCTCCCAACCACGGATCACTTGACCTTCGCCAAGCGTAAACGAGAAGGGCTGCCCACGCGTGAGTGAGCTATCAAAAACACTGCCGTCTTCAAGTTTGCCAGTGTAATGAACAAAAACCTTATTTCCCACCTCAGCGGCTTGGCCCGTGCCTTCGGAAAGAGTTTCAATTTGTAATTCTGCGCTTGCAGCAGTCATGATGAATAGTCCGATCATAGTTAGTAGTATTCGTAAAGCGATAAGCATGGCGATGATGTCCCAGTAATACCCAGTCCCAATCAAGCATTTTGTGAATTGGGACACAAGACGTTGAACCGACTTAGTTTAATTGAATATCTGATCCTGCCAGTTTGTGCGAAACGATCACCTCAACAATGAGAGGATGCATGTTCATAAATTCGGCAATATCGATGATACGATCTGGGTAATTGGCAAGCGATGGGGCATCATAATAGGTGTTTGTTTCGTCTGTACCCGTCAAAAAGTACTGAAAAATCTGGTCATCACGAATATCAATCATCGCGCCATTTCCCTCGCTGTAACGCGCGGTAGAGGACGCATTTTTGAGAAAAAACATAACCTCATGATAAAGCCAATCAATATGCGCGGGAAAACGTTCCAAATGTGAAATAAGTTCCGATTTCTCGGCGTTGCCGTAGTAATAGCTTTGGTAAAAAGCAACGGCATGCATGCGTTCAATGTCATCTAAAAACGTGTATTCCATCGGCTCTCCAATCTATTTTCAGCGTTGTACGAAAATTCGTGTATTTACTCTAGCCCTTTTCCAACTTTAGCACATGCGATCATTCCACTGAGGATGTGGCATAAGGTTGAACACAGGAACGTTCTTGATTGATCTCAAGGCGCAATGACAGTTAAATTATGGCTTTTTATGCAACATGTTGATCACTCAATATTGTGCGATGACTGAAAAGGCTTTGCCGCGCTTTTGACTTTGCATCTGATCCACTCAATCGCATTAATACGGTAGATCAGATCATGACATATACGCTGGCTTTGCACTAAATTCCATGACGAGCCTATAGATCAATTTCAATGGTCCCGCCCTCTCGGCTTGCGCGGCTTTGGCATAAGATGATGTCTGTCTCGCGCTGTTTTTTGGATAACACGAAATCTCTGTGTTCTATATCGCCAGAGATAACGCCGCATTTGCAGACGCCGCATATCCCATCAGAGCATTTCAAATCGATCGCGTATCCAGCTTCGATCAAAACATCCGCTGCTGATTTATCCGCGGGGACAACGAATTCAATAGCTGATCTGGCAAGCTTAACTTTGAAATCGCTGTTCACATAATCGGGTTGTTCCGGAACCGAGAAATATTCTATATGACGCGCATCATCAGGAAAACCATTTGCCTCGGCCGCGACAATAACGCTATCCATATAACGTTCAGGACCGCAGGTGTAGACGTGCCAACCGTCTTGATAGCCAGATAAAATGGAATTCAAATCTGCGCGCGATCCTCTATCACTAAAATGAAACTGAACTTTGTCTGCCCATGGAACCGCGGATAAATCCTTCAAATATCCTGCAGTATCTTGTTTACTGGCCGAATAATGCATTTCAAAATCGCGGCCTAATGCATGTAAACGATGGCCAAAGGCAATCATGGGCGTAATGCCAATCCCCCCACCCATCAGAAAAGTTTTGGTTGCGTCTTCAACCAGATCAAAATGGTTGATGGGTTTTGATATGAAAACTTTGCGCCCTTCTACGAAAATACGATGCATCATTTTTGATCCGCCACGCCCCTCATCTTTTCGCAAGACACCGATTTGATATTTGGTGCGATCAGCTGGATCCCCAGACATGGAATACTGACGTAAAAATTCGGGGGCAACAACGATATCCAAATGCGCCCCTGCGCTCCATTCTGGCAATAACGATCCATCAAGCGTTTGAAATTCGTATTTTGTCACATCTTTGGTCATTTTTTCAACTTTGCTGACCTGCACGCGAACAACAGGGGCATCACCATCACTTGAATAAACATGCAAATGATCGGTTTCCCCGCGTTTTAATTTTAATTTGTATTCCTCGGCCGTGACCATCGCCTGATAGGCTTCGATCCCGGCTTCACGGTCCATATGGAACGGATATGGATAAGGATGCGGCGCCAAATTTGCGGGATAAACCGCCATTGTTTGATCTTCGTATTTTAGATCAAGATCTTTTTGCAAACCACGCGCGTTAATAGGTTTTCTGGCAGGTTTATATCCACCATCCTCATACAGTTCGATATCCCACCACCATTTTTTAATTGGGTTTAACTCTCCGTTTCCAACCATGTCGTCAAGTTTCGCCAATGGTTTGGCAAGTGATGGAAGATTGCAGGCGGCCCAACGGAACGGTGCTTCTGCGAACAACCCTTCTAGGTTCCAAGGACAGGTTTTCATACAGCGCCCGCACATGGCGCCGCCTTCTGTTGATATCCGATAACTGGCACATTTTTGGCTATCGGACTTCCAAATTTCATAGCCATTAAACATCAATTTTGGGCCCGCAGTAATAGCACCCGAAGGACATTCACGTGCACATTTGTTGCAGTTTTCACAGAAATTTTGCAGACCAAAGTCAATCGGCTTGTCATATTCAAACGGCATATCAGTCGTGACAACACCTGATTTTAGGCGCGGCCCAAGGTATGGGTTTAAAATAACCTCACCAATACGACTGACTTCACCTAAACCAGACAGCAACAACAATGGCGGTTGCAACACCTCGCCATCCAAAACGGAATGTGATTTAGCCATGTATCCCAAATTGCGGATTTGCTGCGCAATCACGCCACCCAACAATGAAAAGCGCAAATACGCGCGCATTGATTGGGCAACCGATATCCAATCATCGCCCGATGCGCCTTCCATCGTTTCATATCCCTGATCAATAATCATTGAAACCGCGTTGTTATGCGGGGGATCCAACACAGCGCCAGTTGCGTCATGGCTATACCATGCCCAATCAGGACAACGCGACAATCCAACCGCGTCTACACCCAAAAAGTAACTGGCCGCCTTAATGTTTGCAGCATTTCGCGCCAAATCAGTGGGACGCGCACCTTCTGCATTCGCCTCGCCATCTTGCAACAAAACAAAAGCCCCCAAGGCACGGCGCTGAGCACAGGAGGGCGCTGCTTTGCGTGCATAATACCCGCCTTTCGCCCCATCTTGCAGGTTCTTGCCCATATCCCCGAACTGCGCGCGCGCAAACATATCAGTTCGCTTTGGAACACGCGCGACGCGTGCCTCGTCAATAAAGGTGGTTGGTGTGTCCACCCGTTTCAGGTTTTCAAACGGATGCGGTCCATCTACGAATTTTCGTTTGGAAAATGGATCACGGTTGAATGCGTTTTTTGAAAACCCCTTACCCAACCACCAAGCAGGACCTTGTGTTTTAAACCACGGTTGTTCAGAACGGGGGGCAAGCGGTTGATCCAACGCCAATTCCAGTGTTGTTGTAATCACACCCAGCCCAAAATTTTTGCCAATATAGGGGGCAATCAATGCCCCATCATCTGCCCATACCAACCCAGCCGATAAAGCAAGTTTGTTCAAGTCAACGTCACTCGCTGCAGCAGAGTGTGATTTTGCATCGTATCCTAGCAAACGAATATAGTTTGCAATCACAGCCGCGGTTTCTGTAGCCCGCAAACAGGCGCGATGGGCATGGGCATCCTCTAACCAATCGGTCCCTAGTTCATCAGGCAATAAATCACGTGGATTTTCATACAAGAAAACAATGGCATGTGTATGCCCCTCAATCGTGGTGGGGGGCGCTTCCATTGAATCCTTAAGGTCGGCCATAATAACATCAATACCAGAAGCCAGCGTTTTCGTCTGACGTGTCCGCAGCGCATGCGCAAGTCGTTCAATATCTGGATTTTGAATTGGTGTGTCTAAAACCATCTCCTGATGCAATCGGCAAATCCCAATCATTGAAGCATCGGAAAAATAGCCAAACCCTTTTATGTGATTGGCGCGTTCGGTCGGATCTGAGGGAATATCAGCTTTGGTTCGATTAATCAGGCCGTCGCGAATTGCATCCAACATCGC
This sequence comes from uncultured Paracoccaceae bacterium, assembly GCA_965657135.1. Taxonomy (GTDB): domain Bacteria; phylum Pseudomonadota; class Alphaproteobacteria; order Rhodobacterales; family Rhodobacteraceae; genus HIMB11. Next base: position 18,780 of record CBFHNF010000003.1, on the reverse strand, counting down.
CTGATATTCACACATTGCATTTACAATATTTTCGGGTGCATCTGGGCGACGAAACGATAAAGCACGAAACTTAGGGGCTGAATTCAAATCAATCGTCGCCACGCGTTTCAAACGTTCACAGGGATACTGCCCCATGTGGACTGGTCGGTTCTTGTCTGAAAACAGCTTCATTTTTGCACCTTATCCATCAAGTTTCATCATATCTGTCGTGATCACCGTCCCAATTTCCACATCGATTGTGATCTGATGGACTTTTATACACATGCATTCAGGTGAGGCCTTAAAAAAATTGGGATTGCGGTTTCTGTTGGGTGACCCGACACGCACAATTGCTATTGCCTCCCAACAATTCAGCGCCGCCCCCAGTTTGTGTAAATTCCCTCGACCACGAGTAAGATCTATCCACACGTTGGGCACGGTGCGCCATCATTCCACCTCGCCTTTATATGCAACCGGTCCGCGGTAATGCATGGTCAATTCTTCATCAACTTCGCTACCATCAACTAGAAATGGTAAAATACCGCGACGCAGAGATTTACCACGCATATTTTTGATGTCCTGTTCTGATGTTGTAACGCGCTGGGATGGACGGCGACCCCACTGCGCCAGCAGAGCGTAAAGGCGATCTATTTGCTCTTGATGTTCATCACCTTTTGCAAGATCATGAAATTCGTCCGGATCGTTCTTTAGATCAAATAACATGGGACGGAAACCACCTTCTGCATGCATCATTTTCCAGCGACCATCAAATATCATAAACAGTCGCGCATCACGCGGTTCGACATTTAACCGCACGGCTTGTGGTGTTGGCGAGTAATCAAATTCGCTTATTACGAATTCTCTCCATTCAGGTGTTTCACCGCGTAACCAAGGTAACAATGAGCGTCCTTCAATGATGTGATCCGGAACCACTCCGCCCGCCGTTTCAACAAAGGTGGCTGCCAAATCAATGCTTTCAACAAGAGCATCACAAGTTGTGCCACGCGTTGCATCGGCCTGTGGTCTTGGATCACAAATGATCATTGGGATTTTCACAGATTGTTCGTGGAACAAATCCTTTTCGCCCAACCAATGATCCCCCAAATAATCTCCATGATCAGATGTTAGGACGATCATCGTATCTGATAATTGGTCTGTCTCTTCAAGATGATCCAGAATGCGGCCTAACTCATCATCACATTGTTTGATCAATCCCATGTAAGCCGGAATAACCTTTTCACGCACATCCTCTCTTTGAAAGGCTTGGGCAATTTTATTTTTTTGGTAGGCACCAAAAATCTCTTGTGGATCCTCTAATTCAATCACATCACGTTTTGGCGGCGGGACATCCGCAGGACCGAACATGTTATGATAAGGGGCTGGAACGATATACGGCCAATGTGGTTTTATATAACTCACATGTGCACACCAAGGTCCCTTTACCTCATTTATGAAATCAATCGTCCGAGAGGTCAGCCATGGTGTTTCGCTATCTTCATTTTTAATGTTTGCAGGTTTATCGGCGTTTTTGAACATCCAACCTGATGCCTTTTCGCCGTTTTCGATCCCTGCATTCGCAAAATCGGCCCATGGGTTAATGCCCTCATACCCTTTGCCATTCAAATAGGCATTATAGGGCGAGCGTTTTTCATCATAAAATCCATCCGGACCTAACCCCCAAAGCCCATCATCACGGATCCAAACATCAAATCCACATTCTGCCTGACGCGCCCCAATTACATCATCAGGAGACAGACCCAAACGTTCCATTCCCTCGGAATCCGCTTTCATATGGGTTTTTCCCAATAGCCAACACTCCATACCATTTTTTCGCAAATGATCGCCCAACGTGTGTTCGCCAACTCGCAAGGGAAAATTGTTCCATTGTGCACCGTGACTTGAGGTGTATCGCCCCGTGTAAAAAGACATGCGACTTGCACCACAAATTGGAGACTGCACGTAGGCATTTGTAAATCGAACCCCCATTGAAGCAACGCGATCAAAATTGGGGGTTTTCAAAATTGGATGGCCTGCACAACTAAGATAATCAAAGCGCAGCTGATCATACATGATAAAAAGAATATTCATGCTCGGTCCCTGTTTTTTTCGTATAAGAAAACAATAGACAAGAAAAGCAAGAGTAATATTTAAATTGCTGAGCGCACCTTATGTTGTGGATTGGCGCTCTCGGTACCAGACGTAGAAACCCGACGCAACAATGACCCCAGCACCCGCAACGGTCCAATGATCTGGCAAATCACCAAATAACAAGAAGCCCCAAAGAGTTGCAAAAATCAGTGCGATATATCCTATTGGCGCCAAAAGACTGGCTTCGCCAATAGACAGTGCCTTGATCAATAACCACTGTGCCAGTGTCGCAAGAACGCTAAGCACAACCATCAACGTGATTATAAAAGAACTTAGTGGTTGCCAGTAAAATGGCACTATCGCGCTCAGCACCGTTGCGCCAAAAAGCGCAGTATAAAATAGTGAAGTCCAAGGATCTTCGCGCGCGCCAACAAATCGTGTAATCAAGTTATAACCCGAATAACAGATCGCCGCGCCCAACGGGAACAGTGCATAAATCGTGAACACATCCGTGCCTGGTCGAATGACAATCAATGCTCCAATCAGCGCGCCTAAAATTCCAAAAACGCGGCGAATGCCAATACGTTCTCCCAGAAACAAAACCGCGCCTAATGTTATTAAGACGGGACTGATATCCATGATTGCGGTGGCTTCAGCCAAACCAATGTTGGAAATACCCCAGAAAAAACACATCGTCGCACACATTAAAAACACAGAGCGTGTGAGTTGCAGCAAAGGAAACGACGTTTTTACCACCTGTTTAATCCGAGGCAAAACGATTATTACAACCAAAACGGCCTGTCCAAAATAGCGCACCCAAAGCGTCGGCCAAACGCCAATTTCATGTGTCAACAACTTGGCCACGGCGTCCATCAGGGTGAAAATGAACATGGCCCCGATCATTAACATGACAGAGTATTTTGTTTGTGACATGGGTCGTCCGATCAAAGGCTTCACGCGGACCTTACCAGTCAAGCATAGAAAGGCGAGTAAATTATAATTCTATGACGCATCCGTGTGTGTCAGGATCGGCGCCGTTAAAAATTCATTACGCCAAACAACGTAACACAAGACAGGGTGATCGTGTGTTTCCATGGCATGGGGTTGGTTTGTTGCATGTTGGGTTGTTTCACCCTGCCCCAAAATCTGATCTGGACAGCCCCGTTTCTTGAAAACAGCCTCGCCAGATAAACACAAGTACATCTCTTCTGCGGGATGTTGGTGCCATGGATAATACAGGCCAGCGGGCAGATACACCATCCATGCGTTCATCTGATCGCTGTGGAAAAACCCATTCTTCCCAATCAAACTAAAACAGCCGAATTTATCCATGAAATCAACCGATACGTTTGTTCCCGCATAGGTGTCGCGCCAATACGCATGAGGAGCCAATGCATTCAATAAAGCGTGTGCAGAAGAATATTTGGAACCAAATAAACCCGTTTCCTTTAGGAAGTAATCTTTCGCACCCATATAGCGGGGGGTTACGGCCTGCGGACTGACGTCATTTGGAAATGCGCAAAATTCACTTAGATCAGAGTGGCCCTCATGCAGATTGCGTATTTCATCAATTATCTTGTCGTAATCCATCTAAAACCTCATTGGCAAACACCAACAACGCTCTTGGAATATCAGATTGAGGTCTGTTTCATTTTCGACCTATCAGATGACGCATTTGAACCGAGCGCACCGTGCTCTGTTAATTTTAGATTTGATCCAAGGGGCTTGATTGATAGGAAATGCAACTGATGTAACTTACGAACAGCACCCAAATGCGTTTACTTTGGTGTCATCGCAAGATGGATCGCACAACATCGCCCCAAGATATTTTCGAACATACTTGAATACGAACGCCTTCAATATCCGTCCAAATATACTGAAAATCAAAACTAGGAAAAATACGACGAAGTGGTTGCTGCCTGCCATGCTTCAGAATACGATGACTAGGGCCTTTTGGTCCAACAATGATAAGCGCAGACTGGATTTCAAAGGTCCCTGAGGAAAAATCGTGATGAATATGTTATTTGACGCCCTTGTTAGCCCTCTTGCCACTCGCACAGATGCTGTTGTGATACGGCCAGATGGTCAGTCATTAAGTGGTCAGGATCTTTTTGCCTTATCTGGTCAAATCGCAAATGTATTGCGCGATGCAGGTGTTGAACCGGGACATCGCGTTGCAATGCAATGCGAAAAATCAATTGAGGCATTGGCTCTTTATCTTGCCTGCCTGCGTGTTGGATCACTATTCCTGCCGTTGAACACGGCCTATACACCTACTGAAATGGAATATTTTATCGGTGACGCCGAACCAACTGTTGTAGTTTCCTCTATCACAGCAGCTGAACAAATGGCGCCAATATGTGCGCAACACAATGCAACACTATACACCCTTGGCGAAGCTTCGGACGGCACGTTGATGTCGGCAGCGCGGGTTGCAGCGTGTGATTGTCCAGTGGCCGAGCGGGGGCCAGATGATCTCGCTGTCATCCTGTACACTTCTGGAACGACGGGCCGTTCAAAAGGGGCCATGTTGACACATGAAAACCTATTATCAAATGCCCAAAGTCTATCCGCAGAGTGGGAATTCACGTCACACGATCGTCTATTGCACGCCCTGCCCATTTTTCACGCACATGGTTTATTTGTGGCGGTGAATGTGTCGCTAAATGTTGGTGCATCCATGATATTTTTGCCTAAATTTGACATTGAAGCGGTTATGAACAAAATAGGCGATGCAACAACTATGATGGGTGTGCCAACGTTTTATACTCGCATGTTGGCAGATCCTCGTTGCACACGTGATCATCTAGGCCATATTCGATTATTCGTATCAGGTAGCGCGCCCCTTTTGGCCGAAACCCACCGAGAGTTTGAGGCCAAGACAGGTCAACGTATCCTTGAACGCTATGGGATGACCGAAACTACAATGAATTCATCCAACCCTTATCGTGGTGAACGGCGCGCTGGAACCGTTGGGTTTCCATTGCCCAATATCGAATTGCGTGTGGTTCATCCAGACAGCGGTGCACCCCTACCTAATGGAGAGATTGGAAACCTAGAGGTACGTGGGCCAAATGTTTTTAAAGGATATTGGAGAATGCCTGAAAAGACAGCCGAAGAATTTCGTGATGACGGCTTCTTTATCACGGGTGACATCGCGAAATTTGATTTAGATGGCTATCTAACAATTATTGGCCGGTCCAAAGATATGGTGATTACGGGTGGCTACAATGTTTACCCAAAAGAAGTTGAATCCGAAATTGATGGTATACAGGGGGTGAATGAATCTGCCATTATTGGCGTTCCCCATCCCGATTTTGGCGAAGCCGTACTGGCCGTTGTTGTGACAGTCGAGGGCGTGGACATGCACACAGAGCAAATCGTGTATCCACTCCAAGAACGTTTGGCGAAATTTAAATGCCCAAAGGCTGTGTTTTTTGTTGATGCCCTTCCCCGAAACACGATGGGCAAGGTTCAAAAAAACGAACTCCGCAAAACCTATCAAAAAGTTTTCACACCTTGAACTTTCGGAAAGAAACACAAAATTGTAAACAAACGCTGTCAAATTACAAATGCTGACACAAAACCGTGATATTTCGCGTTTATCCTTGTTGAAACTTGGGGGGTCGCCATGTTGCAATGGATTAAATATTACGTGTCAGGACAATTTTTCGATCTGAATATTTCTTCAGACATGAATGTTCCTGACATATCATCAATGGGTTAATCACAAATCTTTGTTGATGAAATGAGCGTAAAGCCGTGGTGAAGTGGGCGATCAACGTATGTGACCGCCTCACTTACAGATTACAGTTGCGTCAATAACAACACAGAAATGCCAAGTAGGGCAAGTAGCGTTAAGGTTGTTCCGCCCGAACGCAAAAATACGCTTTTCGACATGAACCCCATGCATACTCCATGCATCAATCGGCCCAACAAAAATGTGCCGCCGTAATAGTGCAAGGAAAAGGACGAAACCCCACCAGATTCTGCAACGAACATCAAGATCACAAACATTGGTGCATATTCGGTAAGGTTACCCTGTGCCCGAATTGCGCGGGGTAATGCATCATCACCACTATGACCAAATCGAAGCCATCCCAACCCTGGACCACCACGCAATGCAATCACCCGCAGTGACAAAATCACCAACCAAAGCCCAAGACTTGCGCCATAAAGTGTTGTCGCCATCGTCATCCTCTTTTCTTAATTCAATCATCGCGTGTATGACTGAAATAGAAGGTATTGCAACCTTATAAATGACAGAAACCAATATTATTCACATTCAATAATCGGTCATTTTGGACATTAACTTTCTAGGGTTGTCGCTGAATTAAACTTCGGCTGGCGATACACCTCCAATCGCTTGTGTGAGCGACATTGCCGCATGCAACACTTGAATGCTCATTGACGCTATATTTGCACGTTTAATTCGACTGGTTGGTCCAGATACTGAAATCCCAGCAATCACCTCTCGATTAAAGTCAAATACAGGCGCCGCAATACAGCGCATACCTATGTTTCTTTCTTCGTTATCAACGCTGTATCCCTGCCGTTGAATCTGATTTAGATCTTCCTTTAGGTTTGAAATATCTGTCATTGTGAAGTCTGTGTATGCGGGCAAGGACATATCACGGATCATCTTGTTACGCCGATCTGCGTCCATATGGGCTAACAATGCCTTACCAATTCCGGACGAATGCATGTCTGATAGGGTTCCCGGAGGAAAAAACGCACGAATACTTTCATGAGTTTCAACCTGGTTTAAAAACAGAACTTTACCCTCTTTCTCAATGCCTAGGTTTGCGGTTTCTCCTGTTGTTTCCATCAATTTGCGCATGATGGGACGTGCGCGCTCTACCAAACTTGTACGCCGCAGAAACCGAGCGCCGATCACAAAAGCCTGCGCTCCGATGTGCCAAACCTGATCTTCTGGATCAAATTCGACCAATCCCTGACCCTGTAGGGTGATTAATATTCGATAAACTGTCGCCGGGGACTGACCCGTTTGTGCGGCCAATTCCGTTAAAGGTGAATTTTGTTTCAAACTAAGGTGTTTGAACACATGCAGCGCACGATCCAACGATTTGATGGTATTCTGGTCCGTTTTATCATGCCAATCCCGTGGACGCCCGCGGGCGCGTCTTATTTGTGAATGATCTGCCATTAAGTTCCCCGACCAATTTTAACTTTTGAAAATATATTTCATATTATGAAAAATTATATCCCCCTGTAAATACAATATATTTTCATAGGAATTCAGGAAAATCAGAAATAATTGAAAATATTTAAATCTGACAATCACATTGTTAACCTATGTTATTAGAGGAAAAAGGTAACGATATGAGCTTTCAAAACCCCGTTTTCATTCCCGGACCGACGAATATCCCAGAGATATTGCGCAAAGCCTGCGACATGCCAACACTTGATCACAGATCACCCTTGTTTGGGCAAATTTTGCATCCTGCTCTAAACGGCGTACGTAAAGTGTTGAAAAGCGGGACAGCCAAGATTTTCGTATTTCCCGCATCAGGGACAGGGGGTTGGGAAACTGCAATCTCAAACACCTTGTCGGCGGGTGATACAGTGTTGGCGGCACGAAATGGGATGTTCAGTCAGCGTTGGATTGACATGTGTCAACGTCATAGTCTGAATGTAAAAGTCGTTGAAACACCGTGGGGTGATGGAATTTCGGCAACTGCATATGCTGAAATCTTGCAACAAGACAAAGCGCACAAGATAAAAGCCGTTTTGGTCACCCACAACGAAACTGCAACTGGCGTTCTCTCGGATATTGCGGCGATACGTCATGCGATGGATGCTGTGGATCACCCCGCCCTTTTGTTCGTTGATGGCGTTTCTTCAATTGCATCGGTTGATTTTCGGTTTGATGAATGGCGTGTGGATGTTGCCGTTACTGGCTCGCAAAAGGGTTTCATGCTGCCCGCAGGATTGGCGATCGTTGGATTTAGTCACAAGGCAATGCAGGCCACAAAAACAGCAACACTGCCGCGCACATTTTTTGACGTTCACGATATGGCACAGGGCTATGCAAAAAATGCCTATCCCTATACGCCAGCAGTGGGATTACTGAATGGATTGAAACATTCCTGCGACATGTTACTGGACGAAGGGTTAGAAAATGTTTTTGCGCGCCATCACCGCATTGCACAGGGTGTTCGATGCGCGGTTCAGGCCTGGGGAATGGAATTGTGCGCAAGTGATCCATCAGTCTATTCAGATACGGTCAGTGCGATCAAAACACCTGCAAATTTTAACGCAACGGATATCGTGACACTTGCTGCGGAAAAGTATGGTGTTGCATTTGGCGTTGGTCTGGGTGATGTCGCAGGCAAGGTGTTTCGGATCGGCCATTTGGGCAGCTTGACAGATGTGATGACCCTATCTGGATTGGCAACTGCGGAAATGTGTATGGTTGATTTGGGCTTGCCTGTGCAGTTGGGGTCTGGTGTCGCAGAAGCGCAACAATACTACCGCAATCATACGGTGATCGAACAAAAGGTAGCCGCTGAATGAAGGATTTTGCAGACACACTTCCATCTTATCAAGATATGTTAGATGCACATAAGCGTATTGAACCGATCATTCGTCGCACACCTGTGCGCACCTCTGACTATTTAAACGATATCACAGGCGCACAGCTGTTTTTTAAGTGTGAAAACTTTCAAGAACCTGGTGCGTTTAAGGTGCGTGGCGCAACAAATGCTGTCTTTGGTTTGGACGAGAAATACGAAAAATTAGGCGTGGCTACGCATTCTTCTGGTAACCATGCGTCTTGTTTGTCCTATGCCGCGATGCGCCGTGGAATTCCCTGTAATGTCGTGATGCCCCATACAGCACCCCAGGCCAAAAAGGATACTGTACGCCGCTATAACGGCATTATCACTGAATGCGATCCCTCAACCACATCAAGAGAAGCGACTTTTGCAGAGGTTCAGGCCCGCACTGGAGGTGATTTTGTACATCCCTACAACGATCCCCGCGTCATTGCGGGCCAAGGAACCTGTTCCAAAGAATTCATGGAGCAAACTGATGGTTTGGATATGGTGATTGCACCGATTGGTGGTGGTGGAATGATATCTGGCACCTGTCTAACGTTGTCGACACTGGCGCCAGAAACACAAATAATTGCGGCGGAACCCGAACAGGCCGATGATGCCTATCGGAGTTTCAAGGCAGGCTATATAATCGCAGATGATGCCCCTAAAACGATCGCAGACGGACTGTTGGTGCCACTTAAGGATCGCACTTGGCATTTTGTTTCTAATTACGTCAGCGATATATACACCGCCAGCGAAAGTGAAATCATCGATGCGATGAAGCTGACATGGAAACATCTTCGCATGGTCATGGAACCCTCTTCAGCCGTCCCATTGGCCATCGTGCTAAAAAACCCAGAGGCGTTTCGTGGCAAACGTATTGGCATTATCGTAACCGGCGGTAATGTCGATCTGGACAAATTGCCATGGCTCTCTGCGGCATAAGATAAACGATCAAGGAATTTCGATCATGAAAGACGTAGTTACATTTGATGAATATGAGGTGGGATACAATATTCCTGCAAAACCCGGAATGTCGGAAGAGGATATTCAAACGCCCTGTTTGGTGCTGGATTTAGATGCGCTCGAACGGAACATTAAAAAAATGGGTGATTACGCTGCTGCGCAGGGTATGCGTCACCGCGTACATGGAAAAATGCACAAATCCGTAGATGTCGCCAAGTTGCAAGAGGCACTTGGCGGTGCGTGTGGTGTGTGTTGCCAAAAAGTGTCGGAAGCCGAGGTGTTCGCACGCGGTGGCATTCGTGACGTGTTGGTGTCAAATCAGGTGCGTCATCCTGCCAAAATCGACAGATTGGCGCGCATCCCAAAACTGGGCGCGCGGGCAATATGTTGCGTTGATGATATCACAAATGTAGCGGATTTATCTGAGGCCGCCGTCAGGCACGGGACGATCATAGAGTGTTTGGTTGAAATCGACTGTGGCGCGGGGCGTTGCGGTGTCACAACAACCCCTGCGGTTGTTGAAATTGCAATGGCAATTGATGCCGCTTCCGGACTGAAATTTGCGGGACTCCAAGCTTATCAAGGCGCGATGCAACACCTAGACAGTTACGAAGAGCGCAAGGCAAAGATCGCTGTTGCAGTCGCTATGGTAAAAGATGCCGTGGACACGTTGCGCGCGCAAGGTCTGGACTGTGACATTGTTGGCGGTGGTGGCACGGGATCCTATTACTTTGAATCAGCATCTGGCGTTTATAACGAGTTGCAATGCGGATCCTATGCCTTCATGGATGCCGATTATGGGCGTATTTTGGATAAGGACGGTAACCGAATTGATCAGGGCGAATGGGAAAATGCCATGTTCATCCTGACCAGTGTGATGAGTCATGTCAAAGCGGATAAAGCCATCGTTGATGCGGGATTAAAGGTTCAATCCGTTGATAGCGGCCTACCTGTTATCTACGGACGTGATGATGTCGAATACATAAAATGTTCGGATGAACACGGTGTGGTTTTGGACACCGACGGTGTACTGAAAATTAACGACAAACTAAAACTTGTGCCTGGACACTGTGACCCCACAGCCAATGTTCACGATTGGTATGTCGGAGTACGCAATGGCAAGGTTGAAACCGTCTGGCCAATATCTGCACGCGGTCACGCATATTAGAAGTTACCGATATCCCATTATTATCATGTCATATTGTAAATTTGACACCTACAGAAATTGGACCAACGCATGTTCATCGTTCCCGAGCGAGAAATCGCAAACCTCATGACCAGAGACGCCGCCTTTGAGGCAGTGGAAAACGTATTCGCTGCGATGTCGTCGCGCGATGCCTATAATTTTCCAGTGATCCGAGAAGCGATTGGATACGAAGATGCCTTATATGGATTTAAGGGCGGGTTTGATCGCGCTGGATTAAGTTTGGGCCTTAAAGCTGGTGGATATTGGCCAAATAACCTTGAAAAACATGGGCACATTAATCACCAATCAACAGTTTTCCTATTTGATCCAGCTACCGGAATGCCAAGCGCAATGGTGGGGGGGAATTTGTTGACGGCACTCCGCACAGCTGCGGCCTCATCTGTGTCGATCAAACATTTGGCACGTCCTGAGGCGCGTGTTCTTGGGATGATCGGCGCAGGTCATCAATCCACATTTCAACTGCGCTCCGCACTGGAGCAGCGCGCTTTTGAAAAGGTGATTGGTTGGAACTACCACCCTGAAATGCTACCAAACCTTGAAAAAGTGGCAAACGAGGCCGGAGTTCCATTTGAAAGTGTTTCACTTGAACGCATGCGTGATGCGGATGTGATCATTACGATTACGTCGGCCTTTTCGCCATCTCTTATGCTGGATCATGTCAGCCCGGGTTGCCACATCGCCTGCATGGGTACCGATACCAAAGGCAAACAAGAGATTGACGAAGCGTTGATCGCACAATCAAGCGTATTCACAGACGAAATCGCGCAGTCCATCACAATCGGTGAGGCACAACACGCAATCGCATCTGGCCGCCTGTTGCCAAATCAAATTGTCGAACTGGGGGCTGTGATCAATGCCAGCCACTCTGGACGTCAAGGCAATGATGAAATCACAATTTTTGATGGAACAGGTGTTGGACTACAAGATTTGGCAGTTGCAGCCAAAGTTGTAGAACTTGCCATTCAACGAGGTGTTGCAATTAAGATTGATGTCTAAGTTGCTTGAAACGCTTTTTCATTCACAACCCAGCGATCATACATACGCACAGACATCATGTTGAGCACACGTATAATGACATAAGTCAGGATCAATGCGAACACGCCACGGACGACCAAAATATAAAACAATGATGGCCCCAACAACATCATTACCGCCGTGTCCTCAAACACCGAATGATATAAATTTATCAGAATAAGCGACCCAACCGCTGCCTGTGCTGGGATCATGCCCTGACGCACGTCCTTAATCATCAGTCCACCACCAAAGCCTAACCCAAGGGTTAATCCAACAATGACAATAGTGGACGCACGACTGCCAATTCCCACCAATACTAAAATCGGATGCATCAGTTTTTGAATCAGGCGCTCGACGCCAATCAAACGCAATACCTCTAATCCAATGATCAAGACAACGATCACTGCCTGAATGAAGACTAGACCCTTAATTTGATCCAGCGTCCATTGCGTTAAACTGGGGGCTGTATCAAATTTTGGCAGATGAAGGTGTGCAGGCTGTTGCAATAAATTGAATTGATTGAAAAATAAATTTAAAGCGACGCAAAACAAAATCGCTGCACCCACCCTAACAGCCAAGGTCACGCCAATACGCAATCCTGCGTTTCGAGTAATCGCAGCCTCAACGGGGAGCGAGTGCGCGAACAACATAAAAGATGCAATAATTGTGGTTTGGGCAACGCTCAGCCCTTCTGCTGCCGGCATTGCACTCAGCAACATCAAACCAGCATATGGATTGGTCAAAATGGTGGTCGTCAACACAATCGCCATATCGGCGGGCAACCCAATCATGGTCACAATAGGTGCCATCACAACGTTTAACCAATAAACCGCACCAGCCGTTTCTGCAATTTTTACGATAATCAAAGTTGGGATTAGAACCTTAAACAAGGACCAAGACACGAGATAAATATCAGATGCGATTTTTTTTACCGTCGTCATTTTAGGCATACCATCATAAAGTTTTCGTCGTCCCGATACTCATACGTGGGTAACAGGATAATTCAATCGCTTATGTCGATGAATACCACAGATATTGATTTCAATTGACTTGTCATAGCGAACATTGTCTGTCGATCACAGTAAGCCACGCATAGGTGATAAAATGTTTGAACGATTTTCCGATGCAACAAAAGGCGCCATTTTTTTGGTGACTGGGATATCGATATTCGGGTTTTCTGATAACTTAACATTGTTAGTATCAGATCAGGTCAGTGTTGGACAATTTCACTTTAGTCGTTCTTTGCTTGCGATGTTTATGGTGCTGGTCGCCGCAAAAATGTTTGGTATGAACGTCATCCCCAAATTATGGAAACCGATTTGCGCACGAACCATCGTTATGGTCGCATCAATGCTATTGTATTTTGGCGCAATGCCCATGATGCCCATCGCCGAGGCTGGCGCTGGCCTATTTACATCCCCCATTTTTGTATTGCTGTTTTCAGCAATCTGGGTCGGCGAACGCATCGGGTTGCGTCGCATTATGGCCGTTGCGGTTGGTAGCTGTGGGGTTTGGTGTGTTTTACAGCCTGGTGCAAATGGGATCACAATCTATCAATTGATGCCCATTTTAGCGGGTGCGTGTTATGCCATTGGGTCGATTATTACATTTCGCTATCTTCAAGAGGAAAGCGCATTCGCAATCCTATTTAGTTTTTTGGTCGCAATCGGGGTTACTGGTGCTTTGATCACCACAGGACTAACCTTATTTCCCGCGCCACAAGAATATTTAACTGAGGCACCATTTTTATTTTCAGCATGGAAAACCGTTGATATTCAATATTGGATATATCTGTTTGTTATCGCTCTCGGTGCCACATGTGCACTCTCGTTGATGACACGCGCCTATCAATTGGCTCAAACAAGTTATGCTGCAATTTTTGAATATGCATACCTAGTATCAGTCAGTCTGTTTAGCTGGATGTTTTGGGACATCACTCCGAACGCACTTGGTATCGTTGGCATTGTACTTATTGTGGCGTCTGGGATCATCATAACCCTTGCACAACGTCGTGAACAGCAATCCTAAAAACCATCTTTGACAATGGGTTAATGCTGTATACAATTGTATTTGTTGAATTTATTTTTTGGAACGCTAACTACCCTGCATGACAAAAAAAGATTGTACAACCTGCGAAATAAGCGCCAGTAATATGTTGGATGAATGTCCCTCATGTGGCGCTCAATTTGAACATCTATCGCTAGATTCACGCGTATATGGCGTGATATCGTTGTTCGTTGTCTTTGGTATTTCACTCCTGTTGTCTGCAGGTTAAGTGAGCCTTTTTCAACCACTACTCAGGGTCACAATTTATAGTGTTGCACCACTCAGTCAGACTTTAGTAAAATAGACCGCAAATGCAATAGATGCATAAATTGCGTTTCACTTTGTTTGTTGCAAGCTATGTACAAGTCTTACCTTTTCAGTTATCGGAGCACTGAGTGAGCCCGATTGGCGTGCTAAAATCACTCCAAAGGGAAAAGTTCCATGGGGGAACGAATGCCCCGGAACAAAAATTGAGAACATATTGAATACCTCCCTAAAGATTGCGCTGGATAAGCGCGGATATGAGGTTTTGACACCCGTACAACAAGAAGTGTCAAAACCCGAACTTAATACTTCGGACCTATTGGTTTCTGCACAAACAGGATCTGGCAAAACCGTCGGATTTGGGATTGCAATTGCATCCAACCTTTTGCCTGACGATGGATCCTTTGATCGTGCCGCTGCACCATTGGGATTGGTCATTGCGCCGACCCGCGAACTGGCGTTGCAGGTCAAACGAGAACTTCAATGGCTTTATGCCGAGGCAAGTGTCGTCATGGCATCCTGTGTCGGTGGCATGGACATGAGAGATGAGCGGCGCGCTTTAGAGCGTGGAGCGCACATTGTTGTTGCAACCCCTGGCCGTCTACGCGATCACATTATGCGCAAAACAATCGATCTTTCACAGATCCGCGCCGTTGTTTTAGACGAAGCCGATGAAATGCTAGATCTTGGTTTTGCCGAAGATTTGGAAATGATCCTCGAGGAAACACCAAAATCGCGGCGCACCCTATTATTCTCAGCTACGGTTCCAAAAGGGATCGCAAATTTAGCGAAAAAATATCAACGTGATGCAATACGCATAACGACATTGGCCGAAAAATCACAGCACACAGACATCGAATATCAGGCGATAAAAGTGGGCAAGCACGATGGTGAAAATGCCATTATCAATGTCCTACGTTACCACGAAGCCCCAAGTGCAATCGTATTTGCAAACACGCGAGCAACGGTTGGGCGCCTTACGACGCGACTATCCAATCGCGGATTTTCAGTTGTCTGTTTGTCAGGCGAACTATCACAATCTGAACGTTCGCACGCACTTCAGGCCATGCGGGACGGTCGGGCACGCATATGTGTGGCAACAGATGTTGCTGCGCGCGGAATTGACCTTCCAAAGCTAGATTTGGTGATCCACGCAGAATTACCCTCCAATCACGAAACGCTCTTGCACCGTTCTGGCCGTACAGGTCGCGCAGGACGCAAGGGCACTTCAGTCTTGGTTGTTGCTCCAAATAACCTGCGAAAAGCTGAACGGATTTTAAAATCTGCAAAACTTAACGCAGAATGGGGTTCTGCCCCTACGGCAGATGAAGTATTGGCCAAAGATCATCAACGCCTATTAGAAAATGACGTTTGGACACGTGAACCCAATCCAGCACACGCAGATATGGTATCCAAGCTGTTAGAACTCTTTGGCCCAGAACGCATAGCCGCCGCGTTTTTAGAGACATATACCCAAAAACTTTCCGCTCCAGAGGATGTATCAGAGGTGTCTGAAGCCCCAACGCGCCAGGCCAAAAAATCGTTCGAAGACTTTGGTGAAAGTGTCTGGTTGCGCATGGAGCAAGGTCGCCAAGACGGACTGTCTCCTGGGCAAGTTGTCCCAATGCTGTGCAAGGCAGGCGACATTACAAAAACCGACATCGGTGCAATTCGTATTCAAGAGGACCACACCTTCATCGAATTGCGCAAACCCAGTGTTGCCGGCTTTTTCAAGGCAGTTGGATCAGATGCACGTGTCGAAGGTTCACCAATTCAAGAATTAGATAAGGCGCCTAATATTCCACCTGCTGAACAGCGCCAAAGATCGGATCGCCCACGCCAGCGTTCCTCAGGTGATAGCTCAAGTCGAAAACCGCATTCCAATCCAATGGGTGATACGACAAGAGAACATAGCAAAAGACGCCCTGAGCGTCCTGAACGCCGCAAATCCGACGATCGCCCACGTTATAATGAAAATCGTGACGCCAAACCTAAATCGAAACGCGCCAAAGAGTTGCCCGATGGGGTGATCGCTCCTTTTAAACGGAAAGAGGCTAAATCGGCTGAGAAACCGGCTCCAAACGCGGCACCCAAACCGCAATCAAAATTGCGTAAAGGTGCAAGCGACCCAAGCAAACCAATGCGTGCGCCCAAGGTAGGAAAGTTTGACAGCAAGAAAAACAAAGCCCGCCGCGCAGAAGCTACTATGGCGGGAAAAGGTGCTGACAGTAGACCGACGCGCCGCCAATCCTAATCTGCGCTAGGTAATGAATTGAATAACAGCGATGAATTTATTTCACCGCTGTTTTTTATTGGAACGTCGAAACAAATCTCGACATGGATTGACCTAAACGCGTCAAACTCTACCTGTTAAACACATATGATGGGAGTGATTTATGTTCGACACAATTCAGCCAGGCAATCTTGGAAAATGGGACCTCAGAATTCGCAAATTTTTAATTGCGTTTGCGATGTTAACGCCCAATTATTTATTCATGCGCGTTGTTCTTGATTGGTTTTAGGTAAGAGCGCGATTATGGCCGAATTGAAAACATTGGGCGATCATCCCAATGGAGTCATGACGCTGACGTGCGCGCAATGTGGTTTTGTTTTCTCTCATGATATTGCGAACCTAATCCTAGCTACTGACGCGCACGTGACCCTTCATGATATCAGAATGCGCGCCGTCTGCCGTGGCTGTGGCACAAGAGGTAATAATACTTATGAAATCACCCAGTGAGCAGACGATGACATATATAGATGAAGTCTGCGCCGCCCTGTTACGCGATACACAAGAAAAGTATGTAAACGCACGCGACGCGATGAATGCGTTAACACCCACATCAGCGGAAGAAGCCCGCACAGCTGAGTTCGAAGCTGCAAAGCGTGACTATCTTCGGGCATCAAAAGAATACTTAGCAGTGGCCTTTAAAACAAAGTTTTTAGGAGTTAAATTGGAATGAAAATGGTTTTGCAAAGCCTTGCTTTAACACTTTTTTTCACTTCTCAAGTTGGTGCGCAAAACCTACCGGCTTGTCCGGGAGGTGATGCAGATCCCTCAAAATTTTGCCCTGTTGGACAACAGTGGTCCGAAGCTGCGCAAGACTGCGTCGTCATGGCGTAATTGCGGGGCATGCCTTGGGCAATCCCGATGCACTTAACAACCATAAGTTGTGTTAAGTCCGATCATCTGCTCAAGTTGGTTTGATAACAGGCACTCAACTATCTCGATCCATGATCCACTCCACCTCTGGCGCAGGGACAAATCGCCATTTGCGCAATGGGCCTGCCATGACGTTTAGGTAGTACATTTCAAACCCATAGGGCGCACCGCAGGGGTGGTGGCCGCGAGGCACCAGCACCACATCCCCATCAGATACCGCCATGGTTTCATCCAATTGGCCATCGTCGGTATAAACCCGTTGAATCCCGAAACCATTCGCAGGGTTCAGTCGGTGGTAATATGTTTCCTCAAGATAGGTGATGCGGGGATAGTCATCTTCGTCATGGCGGTGACTGGGGAAAGACGACCAATGCCCTGCAGGTGTAAACACCTCGGTCACCAATAGACTGTCGGCATAGTCTTCGTTTTCCATGGCGATATTATTGATGTGGCGCGTATTGGTGCCCTTACCGCGCTCTGTCAGGGTGATCCCATTAGGACCGATGCGACGTGCCTGATGCCCGCCCATCCCGGGTGCCGTACAAACAGCCAAAATGCAATCTGTTTCTGCAATGGCGCTCCATTCGGTGCCATTGGGCAGGTACAAACAATGGGGGGGTGTTTTTTCAAACACGTTCATCCGATCGCCCAAAACACCCCAATCTTGTCCCGCACCCTTGATTGCGGCCTTGCCCTCAACCAGAACAAGGATCACTTCACGATCGCCTGTCGCCTCGGCCGCCTTATCCCCCGCCTTAAGGTGATAAAGGGAAAAACCGACATAACGCCAGCCTGCGCTTTCGGGTGTGATTTGGTGAACTTTACCACGCTTGCCAAAGGGTTTTCTTAGCAGATCAGACATTTTGGCACTTCCTTAAACTGTTTTTTGGCGCGCTTTGCCCTGACGATACCGTTCCCATGCATCGGTGACCTCAGAACGCACGGATACCTCTGGTACGCCAACTTCCCACCAAGACCCGCCATGCGGTGTGCTGGGATAAGGGTCCGTGTCAATCACGATCACATATGGCCCTATGACATCACCACGCTTGGCAAGCGCCTCTTCCAATTCACTGATCGAGGATACCTTGAGAGCTGTTGCTCCCATAGATGCTGCATGTGCCGCAAAATCAATAGAAGACGGCGTTTCATGCACGGCATCTTTAAGCAGGTTGTTAAATTCTGCCCCACCGGTGCCCATTTGCAAACGGTTGATACAACCAAAGCCGCGGTTGTCTGTTACAATCACCGTAAATGACACGCCCATCATCGCTGCGGTTGCCATTTCTGAATTGGCCATCATATAGGTGCCATCACCGGTAAAACATAAAACGTCGCGCTCAGGCTGTGCCATTTTAATGCCCATCGCACCCGCAATTTCGTAACCCATACAGCTAAAGCCATATTCCATATGGTAAGACATTGGGCGGTTCGCTTTCCACAGTTTGTGCAACTCGCCTGGCATCGTGCCTGCGGCACACATCACCACGCTG
>CBFHNF010000002.1:0-163116 GCA_965657135.1 uncultured Paracoccaceae bacterium | reverse complement strand
ATATCTCTTCCGCCGATCCCGACCCCAGCACCTCTCAAGCGCCGGTAGAGGGGCTTCTAAACAGACTCGCCAACCTCCGCAACCCCTAATCTTAAAAAAAATATACTCCAACGTAAAAAAAATATACTCAGAAATTTTTATAGTGGTTCTGCGCATTTTATCCACAAAATGTGGGTGTTATCCACAGGAAAGGGCCGCCCAATTGGACGGCCCTTTCTGGCAATGAGCAAAACATTACTGTGTTAGATATTTATTTTTGCTCGCATGGCGATTTGCCAGCTTGCGCCCCTGACGCCCAGATAGGATTGGGCGAATGGGAATTGGTAGTCGAGCGTGGTCAAGTTCAGCGAGCTCCGGGAAAATCGCCAGGATTTCTTTCCGTGCTTCGTTTTCAACCGCTTTCAATGCCTCAGGACCAGTAAACAGCGATTCTGTTTCTGCGCCCTCTGATTCCACGATTTGATGGCGATCAAAGAGGAAGTGAACATAGGTTACCTCGCTGAGATCATTTTCCACGTCGATGCCTTCAACTTGTAGTAGATGTTTTGGTGACACCAAAACTTCATCTTCACCTTGCAGACGATGAACAATTTTTGAGTTCACGAGGATTCGGTGTTGCGGGGAAACAAGAAGATCGCGTTCGGGTAGATTATCGCCTAACGCACCAGCCTTAATTCGAATTGGCCGAACATTTGCGTGCTCCGCAAGCTCTGACCGCGTCATGCGACGGGTTCCAATCCAACGGATGGGTTGGCGATATACACCCACCCCATCCGAAGTTGTCGCCACGAGAGTGGATGCAATAGATTGCGTCACTGTAAACTGTGTCGGAGATGCAGTAGGACCACCATTTCCACCAGTCTGTCCGCCAGATGAGCCACCAGAAGACCCATTCGATGATGATCCGGCGGGTTGAGACACCGTTTCACCACCGCCGCCGCCGCCGCCGCATGCAGCCAAAGCCAAAATGAAAATCACTGACAAATAAAACCGAACCATAAAACAAATGCACCATGAACCAGACACTACAAGGTGAAGGTAACATGGCGCAAAAGTCTTGACGAATTATTTCCGATCACATTTTCGCAATGATAAGTTTACATTTGTCCAAAGTGTTCCTTTGGTACTAGCCGATTTTGTCCTGCGTTTTTAGATCAAAATCGGACGCATCATGGCGTTCACGCAATTGTTCATGCGGCTGACCAGAAGTACGATTCACGATACGACCACGTTTAACTGCTGGACGCGCATCCAATTTTTCAGCCCATGCAACGACGTTCTGATAGGATGCCACATCTAAAAATTCGCCCGCGTTATACTGTCGCCCCAGAGCAAGATTTCCATACCATGGAAAAATCGCCATATCTGCAATGGTGTAGTCATCCCCTGCAACAAATGGATTTTGCGCCAATTGTTTATCCAAGACATCCAGCTGGCGTTTGGCCTCCATCGAAAAGCGATCAATGGGATATTCCATCTTATAGGGTGCGTATGCATAGAAATGCCCAAATCCACCGCCCAAGTAAGGCGCGCTGCCCATTTGCCAGAACAACCAATTCATGCATTCCGTGCGTGCAGCCACTTCAGTCGGCAAAAAGGCACCAAATTTTTGGGCCAAATGCAACAAGATCGACCCGGACTCAAAGACACGCAAAGGCGTATCGCCCGAATAATCCACCAATGCTGGAATTTTTGAATTTGGGTTGATATCGACAAATCCACTGCCGAACTGATCCCCTTTGCCGATGCTGATCAGCCAAGCATCATATTCAGCGTCTTTATATCCCGCCGCCAACAGTTCTTCGAATAAAACCGTAATCTTGACACCATTTGGTGTACCCATGGAATAAAGTTGAAACGGGTGTTTGCCACGGGGCAACTCTGCTTCGTGCGTTGAACCAGCAATCGGTCGGTTCGTGCTGGCAAATGTGCCGCCATTTGGTTGTTCCCACGTCCAAACCTTTGGGGGAATGTATTCGTTATTATCTGTCATAGTGAAATATCTTCTTCCTGCTGGTGTTTCAGCGTTATTCAGCGGTCCAACCGCCATCCACTAGCAATGACGTTCCGGTGATCATGCCCGCGGCGTCACTTGCTAAAAATACGGCGGCGCCCATGATGTCTTCGACCTTGCCAACCCTATTTAATTTAATTTGGCGCTCAACCCAAGCGCGCTTTTCTGGGTCATCAAAGGTTGCTTGTGTTAACTCGGTCAAAATAAACGTGGGGCAGATTGTGTTGACGCGAATATCCTGTGCGCCAAATTCAATTGCCATTGCTTTGGTAAACCCTTCAACGGCGTGTTTGGTTGCACAATATACAGCACGATCAATTCCACCGACATGGGCCATCTGGGATGAAATATTGATCAGCGATCCAGCGCGACCCGACGCCATTAATCCGCGGGCGACAGCTTGGGTCAAAAAATAGGCGCCTTTGACATTCAAATCCGAAACGGCATCAAAATCGGGTTCGTTTGTATCAACCGCGCGAGAGTGCCGAGCAAGTCCAGCAGAGTTTACCAAGATATCAAATGGTCCCAGCTGCTCGACCAAGTTTTGCGTCTCAGCAATATTGGCGACATCCATCACCTGAGCGCGCGCCTGATAACCTGCGTCGGTCAGTTCCTGCACCAAATCGGTCAAGGCATCATGCCGACGCGCGGCAACCGTCACATATGCACCGGCCTCGGCCAAGCCAACAGCACAAGCGCGCCCGATCCCAGAACTTGCCCCTGTAACAAGGGCACTTTTACCATCCAGTCTAAACGATGGGGTCTTTGGCAAAGCCATACAACATCTCCTAATTTTTGCGCCAAAATAACTTGGATCTAAAATGTCACTATAGGCCGTCTAACAGATATGCCTTGCTTGACAATATAGATGTACAAACCCCTGTATAGTTCAAGGGCGACGTTGTATTTTTAATTTAGTGTTTTTCATGATTTCGCGCTTTGCCCCGAATAAAAAGAATATTTAAGGAAAAATGTGATGAAGCGATATCATCCAATCTTGGTTGTAATCCATTGGGTCATGCTTGTATTAATCATAATGGCTTGGACCTCTGGGCAATTTGTTCTGGAGCACACTCCAAATTCGGACCCAGGAAAAATAGACGCCCTGCGCATGCACATGATCGTGGGATTGATCATCGGCATGCTATTGCTCACGCGCGTGATCATCAAATTGCGCACGCAGCAGCCCGCGCATGCGCAGACAGGCAGTTCTTTTTTGGACAAAGCAGGGATTTGGGCACATTGGGCGTTTTATGTGGTCATTCTTGTGATCGTTGCCAGCGGCATGGGCACAGCAGCATTCGCCGGATTAATTGAAATCGTCTTCCAAGGTTCCGGCGCGCCGTTGCCTGCAAATTTTGATGATGTTCCCCCGCTTGATGTCCATGAATTTGGGGCAGCAATCCTATTTTTGTTGGTCTTGGCACATGTGGCAGCAGCACTTTATCACCAATTTTGGTTGCGTGATGGCCTATTTTCACGGATGTGGTTTGGAAACCGTTGATTGTTGAATACCGTCACCCCCAACAGCGGGGTGACACCACGATTATACGTGAAACAGCACCTTGTGGTTCATGTTCGGCGTTGCTAGCTTTGCGCAAACAAATTAACGGCTCCAAACTATGACCCTTGATGCTTCGCGTGTGATAAGATCTGCCTTTCAGGCATCGATCAATCAGGCAGATCCCAAAGCGGCGGTAGAAAGCTATCTGAGTGCACCCCCTGTCGATGAATCAGGTCGCATCATTGTCATAGCCGTGGGCAAGGCCGCGCCAGCCATGTTGCGCGGTGCGTATTCCGTTCTTGGAACCAAAGTCGATGCAATTTGTGTAACGCATAAAGAAAACCAAGATTTTATTGATGGCATTCCCTTTTTCAACAGCGGTCATCCAATACCAGATGAAATTGGAATTGAGGCAACACGAACAATTTCAGAAATTCTGAAATCTACGACGCCCCATGATCATGTCATCGCGTTAATTTCAGGCGGGGCCTCTGCGCTATTGCCGGCACCTGCGGCGGGGATCAGCCTTGAGGATAAACAAGCATTAAACGCGACGCTTTTGGCCAGTGGGCTGGATATTGTTGAAATGAACATGATCCGTCAGCAGGTTTCGACGTTAAAGGGTGGCGGACTGTTGCGTCAGGCCGCCCCAGCGACAGTATCGGCCTACATTCTCTCAGACGTGGTGGGGGATGATTTACGCGCGATTGCCAGCGGACCAACGGTTGCGCCGTTGGGCACCAAGTCCACAGCGCGCGCACGACTGCAACAGATAGGGGCATGGGAAACTCTGCCTACATCTATCAAGTTGCACCTAGAAAGCGACGTTACAGAAACGGCTCTTCCCCTTGCACAAAATATTTTGGTGGGCAGCAACACGCACAGTGTAAACGCGGCGTCAAAACATCTACAAGCGGACTTCAATGTAATTTCAATTGAAACGCCGCTGGTGGGGGACGTGCGCGCAGCCTCGCGCGTAATTATTGATCGATTTGAGCAACAGAGTCCTGTTTCAACCCCAACTGCAATCGTTTGGGGGGGTGAAACGACAGTAGAGTTGCGCGGAACAGGTCGAGGGGGACGCAATCAGGAATTGGCACTCCTCATTGCGGAATATCTGCACGCACGAAACAGTTCAGAGAAGGTCCTATTCCTGTCTGGGGGAACGGATGGTCGCGATGGCCCGACTGATGCAGCAGGCGCTCTTGTGGACGGTGGGACATGGCAACGGATCATTGAGCGTGGCTCAAACCCAGATGCCCTTCTGGACAACAATGACAGTTATGTCGCCTTAGAGGCGGCAGGAGATTTGTTAATTACGGGTGCAACGGGAACCAACGTAGCGGATATTCAAATCCTATTAATCCTGCCCTAGATCGCAGACGCATGGTTCATTCATCGACGAGCTGATCCAATGATACATCCGACAGATCAGATAACAAACGATGCACTGATTGACGTAGATCTTGCACTCCAAATGACGAATGAAAGACGTGATCTGGAACATCTGGGATGCGCAAAATAACGCGCCGCCATTCATGCACAATACACAGGCGCAGCACACAACGCTCCTGTGCTGATAAGTCGGAACCTACAACCAGTCCAGATAGTCGGTGTCGCAAATCCATTGCGGCACGTTGCACATCAGTGTTCAACAAACGATCAACCATCCATTGTGGCAAGGGTTGGCTCACGGCTACATTCATCGCATTGGATGAACACTCATCCACCAAACTCACCCCAGATAAGATCCTCAATCCAGTTGGCGCAGGCGAGGTCGGATCATATAGCGAAAGCCAAATAGATCCCTGAGCTACAGAACCATAAATACGCGGCGCTGCCTCCCGGCTTAGGGTCCGGCCCTTGTTCGTTAGCCGAAAATGGCTTTCGCGGCCTATTTTGACGCTTTCTAACCAATCCTCTTTTCGCAATCGATGTAAGGCAACGCGCGTCGCTTCGGGCTTCACGCCGATTTCAGCAGTTAGGCAATTTATGGTGCGCGAACTGATATAGCGATCGCTGTCGCGTGCTAGATCCCCAAAAATAGTCACAATAAAGGACCACACACGAGGCGTGTCTCCACCCAAGACTTGCACCACCGCTGATGTCATGTTCCGTCCATGTGTGCGAATGCATTCATCGTCAATAACTGATATTCTGCGGCCACTTCGTGATCTTGGTTTAAAATGCGCACATGCCAACGCACCTCACCATAGGTCTCGGTACGCGGTGTTTTTGCCATTACCGTCAGGGCCACATGAATTTTTTCACCTGCTGTCACTGGTTTCATAAAGCGCAGTTCATCCAACCCAGTGTTTGCCAGCACTGGGCCCTCGTCGGGGTCAACAAACAAACCTGCCGCAAAGCTGAGTAATAAATACCCGTGCGCAACACGATCTGGAAAAAATGGATTTCGCTTGGCAGCCTCTGCATCCATGTGAGCATAAAAAGTATCGCCCGTAAAATGAGCAAATTTTTCGATGTCTTCTATCGTGATTTCACGCTCAGGGGTGATCAACTGCTCACCCAGCTGCAGTTGAGTGTAGTTGCGGCGAAATGGATGATCAGGGGACGGGACAGGCGTTGCATTCGGCACGTAGCGCTGTGTGATTTCTGACAAGATTTCAGGGGTCCCCTGAATGGCTGTACGCTGCATGTAGGACATAACACCACGAATACCCCCCAATTCTTCGCCCCCACCCGCGCGACCCGGGCCACCGTGCACCAGATGCGGCAGGGGCGATCCATGCCCCGTACTTTCTTTGGCAGACGATGCATTGTTGAAATAAAGCCGCCCGTGGTAGGCCGCCGAACCCATCACCATTTCCCGTGCAATCCATGCATCTGCAGTAAACACAGAAGCCACCAAAGATCCCTGCCCGCGATTAAGCAACTGACAGGCGTGTTCAGTATCGTGGTATCCCATGATGGTGGAAACTGGGCCGAACGCCTCAATATCATGCACAGCCTGCGCTTGGTCAGGGTTCTCGCACCTGAACAAATGCGGGGATACAAATGCGCCGGCAGTCGCATCCGCATCTATCAATTTGCCTAGATCAGGACGTCCAAATACACATTCTGCTTCGGTCCCGATTTGACCAATTTTCTCCAAAACATCTGTCCGTTGTGATTGCGATACCAATGCCCCCATACTTGTATCAGGATGACGCGGATTCCCAATCGTTGTTTTTGCCAGTTTATCTATCAATGCATTTTGCACCGGGTCCAACAAATGTTCGGGAACCATAATTCGACGCACAGCAGTACATTTTTGCCCAGCCTTTACTGTGATTTCGCGGTGGACTTCTTTTATAAAAAGATCAAATTCTACGCTGTCTGCTGCGGTATCTGCTCCTAAAACAGATGCATTCAAACTATCTTGTTCTGCCAAAAAATGAACGGCATTCTTGATGATCGCCGGATGGCTGCGTAAATGACGACCTGTTGCTTCTGAACCTGTAAAGCTGACCACATCTTGGCCACCGAGATGATCCAAAATGTTACCCAGATCACCTGTGATCAATTGCACCGATCCGAGCGGCAAAATACCAGAGGCAACAATCATTTGGAATGCCATCTGTGTCACTTGGCAGGTTGCTGTGGCTGGTTTGACGATGACAGGCATTCCCGCAAGCAAGGCAGGCGCCATTTTTTCCAACATCCCCCAAACGGGAAAGTTAAACGCGTTGATATGAACGGCGACACCCAATTTTGGTGTACAAATATGTTGGCCTACGAATTGTCCACTGCGCGACAATTGTTCGACCTGTCCATCAACATATACCTGTGAATTTGGCATTTCTCGACGCCCTTTGGAGGCAAAAACCAGCATCGTTCCAATTCCACCATCCACATCAATCATATGATCCTTCATCGTGGCACCCGTTGCAAACGACGCCTCATACAAGGCATCTTTTTGCGAGGACAAGTGCAATGCCAGCGCCTTCAACATTTTGGCACGTTGATGAAAGGTTCGCTCGCGCAGCGCCGGCCCACCGACCGATTTTGCAAAATCAACCATCCCACCACGATCAAATGCAGCTGAGCCCGCTAAACCAATTTGGGCCCCTGACACCGCGTCAAAAACACCACGCGCGCTGCTGTCTGGTGCGATCCATTCGCCACATACATAACTTTGGATATCACGCATTTTGGAACTCCCTCTTTCACTGCGTTTAATAATTGACCACTTGGTCGGCTTATGCAACGATCAATCTAATTTTTAGGAACGGAGCATAAGAATATGGGCGACACAATCCAATGCGTGAAGCATGAGGGGTGGATTGAAATTACTTTAAACCGCCCAGATCGGTTGAACAGTTTCAACGAAGACATGCATCTTGAACTTCGGGCTGCACTTAATACTGCGCGGGAAATATCCGCGCGCGCGGTATTGCTAACGGGCGCAGGGCGCGGATTTTGTGCTGGTCAGGATTTGGGAGAACGCGATCCTGCGAAAATGTCCTCCCCCCCAAATTTGAGCGCGACAGTTCGCAATTTTTACGCCCCCCTTGTTAAACAAATCCGTGAACTTCCCTGTCCAGTCGTCTGTGCCGTAAATGGTGTTGCCGCAGGGGCTGGGGCAAATTTGGCCTTGGCATGTGATATTGTTTTAGCTGCCAAAAGTGCAAAATTCATTCAATCCTTTTCCAAAGTGGGCTTGATACCAGACACAGGCGGCAGTTGGCACTTACCCCATTTAATTGGCGAAGCCCGCGCAAAAGGGTTGGCTATGACAGCCGAGCCACTCAGTGCAGAAAAAGCCGAAAGTTGGGGCCTGATCTGGAAATGCGTTGAGGATGATCAACTCATGAAATTGGCACGTGATATGACTGCTGGATTTGCCGTGGGGCCGACGCTTGGACTAGCACTAACCAAAGAAGCGATCCAAACATCTTGGGAGAGTGATTTGTTAACCCATATCGACAAAGAGGCCGATTATATGAAGCGTTGTGGTGAAAGTGCCGATTACGCCGAAGGTGTTAGCGCATTTTTGCAAAAACGCAGCCCGAAATTCAAAGGAAACTAGGCATGACACCAAAAGAGCGTGCAGAAAAATCCGCCGATGCGATGTGGAAGAATGATAAGGCATCCCAGTGGGTTGGTTTGGAAATCCATGAAGTCGACGAAGGCCATGCAACCCTCACTTTGAGGGTGCAGCCGCATCACTGCAATGGGCACGGGATATGTCACGGTGGTATGATTTTCACACTCGCCGACAGCGCCTTTGCCTTCGCCTGCAACAGCCGCAATCAAGCAACAGTCGCACAACACAACACAATAAATTATGTTGCGCCCGCTCAGATGGGTGACCAGTTAAGTGCGCATGCACGCGAAGTATCACTTAGCGGGCGCAGCGGCATTTATGATGTCAAAGTGACAGACCAACATCATAAAACAATCGCCGAATTTCGGGGTATGAGCCGCGCAATCAAAGGCCAATTGTTTCCAGAATAAGAGGGATTTGAAACGTATGAAGGATTTAACACCGCACAAATCAGAATTGGATCCAATCGAAATTGCATCGCTTGATGAAATTCGCGCGCTTCAATTGGATCGTCTAAAGTGGTCGCTTCGCCACGCCTATGAAAATGTTGCTATGTATCGGGAACGTTTTGATACGGCGGGTGTACATCCTGACGATGTCAACGATCTCTCGGATTTAGCAAAATTTCCCTTCACCTACAAAAATGATCTACGGGATCATTACCCCTTTGGAATGTTTGCGGTTCCAGAGGAACAAATCATTCGTGTACACGCTTCGTCTGGAACCACAGGAAAACCAACCGTTGTGGGTTACACGCAGCATGACATTGATGTTTGGGCCGATTTGGTGTCGCGCAGTCTGCGGGCATCCGGGGTACGGCCAGGTGATTTGGTGCATTGTGCCTATGGCTATGGATTATTCACCGGTGGTCTGGGCGCGCATTACGGCATCGAACGGCTAGGTGCGCGCGTTGTTCCAATGGGCGGGGGACAAACCGAAAAGCAGATCACATTGATCGAAGATTTCAAACCCAAAGCCATCATGGTAACGCCGTCCTACATGCTGAACATCCTAGAGGCTTATCGTGCAGCGGGTTTGGATCCACGCGCAACGTCGCTGCAGGTTGGCATTTTCGGTGCGGAACCTTGGACAAATTCGATGCGCGAGGAAATTGAACAAGCCTTTGATATGCACGCGGTGGACATTTATGGCCTCTCCGAGGTGATGGGCCCAGGTGTTGCAAACGAATGCGTTGAAACCAAAGATGGCCTGCATCTATGGGAAGATCACTTTTACCCCGAGATCATTGACCCACAAACGGGTGCGGTACTACCAGACGGATCAGAAGGCGAATTGGTATTCACCTCGCTTACCAAAGAGGGCATGCCCATGATCCGATATCGAACGCGGGATTTAACGCGTCTCATGCCAGGCACTGCGCGCAGTATGCGACGCATTGAAAAAATCACGGGTCGTTCGGACGACATGATCATTCTGCGTGGTGTGAATGTGTTTCCAACGCAAATCGAGGAACAGGTCATGGCCACCCCTGGTTTGGCGCCCTATTACCAAATTGAACTATTGAAAGAGGGGCGGATGGACGTAATGCAAATCCATGTTGAAGCCCTCCCCGATACCGCGTCAGCAGAGGCGCGCGCAGACATGGCGACAACACTGAATAAGCGGATCAAGGACATCGTAGGTGTTTCAACAACGGTAAACGTTGGCGCTCCTGGATCGGTTGAACGCTCGCAAGGGAAAGCGCGCCGCGTGATAGATAATCGATAATAAAAATGGTGCGTACAATTGCCAAAGACTATAACACTAAGCGCGACAAAATTTTGATTGCGGCCGCGGTAGTATTTGCCCAAAGAGGCGTTGCCGGTGCCTCTATGGCGCAGGTGGCGACAGTCTGCGGAATATCCAAGGGAAACATCTATCACTATTACGATAGCAAACTCGCGATTTTATTTGACATACTGGATAGCTACCTTTCCCAACTCCGTGATCGGGTCACCGCCATTAAGGTTGATCCCAACAACGTTCAAACCTCGTTTGAAGCCTTGTGTTTTGAGATTTTAAACTCCTATGAGGGTATGGATCACGAACATAAAATTCAGACCGAAGGTATCGCATTACTGCCCGCAGAGCAGCAAGCCATCCTCAAGGGATATCAACGGGACATGGTGCGCCACTTAGAGGCGTTTTTGATCGTCAAAAACAAAGCACTACAAACCGATCATGAAACACGACGCGCCGCCGCCATGTCAGTGTTTGGTATGTTGAATTGGTTTTATATGTGGAACACACGTCAGGACCAAGCAGGGCGACGCGCCTATGCTAAAACAGTCGCGGAAATGACCATTGGCGGGGTGCCGCGTCTTGGCAACACTTAACCAGACGCATGCGCATCTTGATCAGTGATCAAATTCCACCTCAAGCTGCTGACTGGTTGGATAGGACTGACAGGCCAGCACATAGCCCTGGTCGATTTCGTAATCTTCCAATGCATGGTTCGCGATCATTTCAACCTGACCTTTTGTAACCTTGCATCGACAGGTCGAACATACCCCTGCTTTGCATGCAAAAGGTGCATCTAGCGTATGCTCCAATGCTGCGTCCAAGACAGATTGGCCTGGCTCCATGGTGATGGTGCGTTTCGTGCCATCAATTGTAACACCCAATTCCGTTGGTTTGTCTTGCGCTGCAACCTGATGTTTGCGCTGCGCTAAACGACCCTGTTGGGCGGCAGCAAATAATTCAAATTTAATCTGATCCTCGCGCAAACCGTGATGACGCAACGCATCAGCAATGGCCAACATCATAGGTTCTGGCCCACAAATAAACGCAATGTCCATCGCAGATATATCAATCCAATGCTTAAACAGTAAATCACATTTTCCTTGATCAACACGCCCTTGAAACAAGTCGATATCCTGCGCATCACTTTCCAAAATGTGCAAGAGCGTCAACCTACCCATATATTGGTTTTTTAGATCTTCCAGTTCTTCTTTGAACATGATGGTGTTCACACCACGATTGGCATAGACAAGCGTGAATTTTGACTTGGGCTCCGATGCTAATGTTGTTTTCAAAATCGATAGAACGGGCGTAATCCCTGACCCACCTGCTAAACCTATATAATTTCTTTCGCGCTCAGGTTCGATTGCGGTATAGAAATTACCCATCGGTGGCATTGCCTCAACCCGCATACCAGGCGTTAGCATGTCGTTTGCCCAATTCGAAAATGCGCCTCCATCGACCCGTTTAATGCCAACTTTCAATCCTTCACCCTTACCCGCGCAGATCGAATAGGAACGGCGAATTTCGGTTCCCTCAATCAATTGACGAAATGTCAAATACTGACCTTGAGTGAAGTCAAACGCCATCTCATCCTGTTCAGGCTTTAGGGAAACAACAATCGCATCACGAATTGTGTTTTCGACATCCGTCACGATCAAGGAATGAAATTTCGCCATGTCACGCTCCTAAATACATTTGAAGTAGTCAAAGGACTCTCGGCAGGTATCGCACCGCCAATGGGCCTTGCACGGTGTTGACCCGAATTGCGATACCAATGAGACATCTCTTGCTCCACATACAGGACAGGCCTCAGGCCGTCCCTTGGCACTCGGGGGGGCAATGCCGTACGCCTGCAATTTGGTTTTGCCCGCCTCTGACATCCAATCTGTGGTCCAGGGTGGGGATATCTGTTGATGAATGATGACATCATCAATGCCTTGCATCTGCAGCGCTAGGCGCACATCTTGTTCAATCACACGAGTCGCCGGGCAACCCGAGTAGGTCGGACTCAATGTAACGCGCAGTCGTCCTTCGGTATAATCCACATTCCGCACGATCCCTAAATCAACAAGCGAGATTACAGGGATTTCCGGGTCAGGCACCTGCGCCAACCACTGCCAAACCTCATTGATATCAGGATGGTTTACCACGTCGCCCCCGGATAGGCGCGCTGCAACCACTGCATTTGAGTCAATAAATGCCCCAAATGTTCGCTATGACGTTTGCCTGAACGCCCTCCCGAATGGGCAAAGGATGTCTCAGGACAAAGAAGCGTCGCATCCTCAAAAACTTTGCTCACACGAGCATCAAAATTGGCCCTCAACTCAGACGGAAGCGGTGCAATCCCCGCAGCATTCAGTGCCAGATCCCCAGCGTCGGTTTCAAACAACTCGCCTGCAAAACTCCACTGATCATTCAGGGCCTTTTGCATGCGATTATGGCTTTCTTCATTACCATCCCCCAGCGCAATAACCGTACCTGCTGATCTTTCGACATGATAGGCGACCTCTTTTACCGATTTGGCTGCAATGGCCGCGATGCGCTCATCTGCGCTATTCACCAAGCGGGTGAGAAGTTCGAAATGATAGGCGTCGAATAAGAATTGGCGCATCATGGTTTGCCCAAAATCACCGTTTGGGCGCTCAACTAATATCGCATTTCGAAAATCCCACGCATCACGCAACATGGCCAAATCATCTGCGCTGCGTCCAACGCCTTCTACCTCAGCCGCAAGCCCCAACCACATCTGTGTCTGCCCCAGCAGATCCAGCGCAATATTGGCCAGCGCAATGTCTTCTTCTATGATAGGCGCATGCCCACACCATTCACTGATGCGATGCGACAGGATCAGCGTATTATCACCCTGACGCAAAAGAAACTCGAATAAATGCGCCTGCATTACATGGCACCTACGTCGTCGGGAATGTCAAAAAACGTTGGATGACGATATACTTTGGATTGCGAAGGTTCATACATTGGCCCCTTGTCCGAGGGCGAAGACGCCGTGATTTTCGCGGCTTCAACCACCCAAATACTGACACCTTCGTTGCGTCGAGTATAAACATCACGTGCGTTTTTTATCGCCATTTCCGCGTCAGGCGCATGAAGTGATCCAACGTGGCGGTGTGACATGCCATGTTGACCGCGGATAAATATTTCCCACAAGGGCCATTCATTACGGGGTTCTGAGACGTGATCATTCATTCTGCGGCTACCTTAGATGCCGCAGAACGTGCAGCCTTTTTTCGGGCGTGTACCATCATGCCATCGCGCACCCATTTACCCTCATCCCAGGCTTTATTGCGCGCATCCAATCGTTCCGTATTGCAAGGACCATTTCCATTTAAGACATCGAAAAATTCTGACCAATCTGGTTCTGAAAACTCGTAATGTCCTGTATCCGCATTGAAGCGCAGATTTTCGTCTGGAACCGTTAGACCCAAATATTCCGCCTGTGGGACCGTTTGGTCGACAAATTTTTGGCGCAGTTCATCGTTTGAATTGATTTTGATGCGCCATTTCATAGATTGCGCGGAATGCACACTTTCTTTATCTGAGGGACCAAACATCATCAAAGACGGATACCAGTACCTGTTCAAGGCATCCTGTGCCATACGCTTTTGTGAATCCGACCCTTGGGCCATTTTCATCATGATGTCATAGCCTTGTCTCTGGTGAAAGCTTTCTTCTTTGCAGATGCGCACCATTGCACGGGCATAGGGGCCAAATGACGTCCGTTGAAGGGGGACTTGGTTCATAATCGCTGCCCCATCCACCAACCATCCGATCGCGCCAATGTCGGCCCATGTAAGAGTTGGATAGTTAAAGATAGACGAATATTTCATGCGTCCATCCAATAACATTTCGGTCAATTCATCACGGCTGACACCTAATGTCTCTGCAGCGCAATACAGATACAAACCATGGCCTGCTTCGTCCTGCACCTTCGCCAGCAAGATCGCCTTGCGTTCTAATGTTGGAGCCCTTGTGATCCAATTGCCCTCTGGCAATTGTCCCACGATTTCGGAATGCGCATGTTGCGATATTTGGCGGATCAGCGTTTTGCGATATCCTGTTGGCATCCAGTCTTTTGGCTCGATCCGTTCCCCGGCATCAATACGCGCTTGAAACGCGTCCAATTCTGGCCCGCTCTCTGTATTTTCAGACTTAACCATTTGTGCATACATCAGATTACTCCTTATACACGTTCCAAAATAAGGGCCGTTCCCTGCCCAACACCGACGCACATGGTACACAGCGCATAACGCCCCTGACGTCGTTTTAATTCATGCGCGGCCCCAAGTACCAGCCGCGCCCCAGACATCCCCAAGGGATGGCCCATCGCGATTGCACCCCCGTTTGGATTAACGCGGGGATCATCATCTGCAACCCCTAATGCACGCAAAGTTGCAAGCCCCTGACTTGCAAAGGCTTCGTTCAATTCGATGATGTCCATGTCCTGAATACTCAGGCCCGCGCGCGCCAACGCCTTTTGTGTGGCAGGGACTGGACCAATGCCCATGACACGTGGCTCAACGCCAGCAGAGGCCATACAGACGATCCGCGCCATCGGAGTCAAGGAATGCACGTCCACCGCTTGATCAGAGGCGAGCAAGAGCGCTGCGGCACCATCATTTACCCCGCTGGCATTTCCTGCGGTCACCGTCATATCCGCGCCATTGATACCGCGAAGCTTGGCCAAGCTTTCCATGGTTGTTTGAGGACGTGGATGTTCATCTTCAGTGACAACAATAGGATCCCCTTTACGCTGTGGGATCGTCACAGCGCATAATTCATCTGCAAAACGGCTCGCCCCCTGTGCAGCCGCCCAGCGCAATTGCGAACGCAGTGCAAACGCATCCTGATCGGCCCGTGCAATTCCATAATCCTCGGCCACATTATCTGCCGTCTCAGGCATGCTATCCGTACCGTAGTAATCATCCAGTTTTGGATTAACAAAACGCCAACCAATAGTTGTGTCATAAACCGCATTGCTGCGCGAAAATGCGGCCTCTGCTTTGGGCATAACAAAGGGGGCGCGTGACATGCTTTCGACACCGCCAGCGATGACCAATTCGTAATCGCCCGCTTTTATCCCGCGTGCGCCAAACCCTACGGCATCCATTCCACTGGCACACAGCCTGTTCACCGTGATTCCAGGGACATCTTGCGGAAGTCCGGCCAAAAGGGCTGCCATTCGCGCGACATTGCGATTATCTTCCCCAGCCTGGTTCGCATCCCCATAAATCACTTCATCTGTTTTGCTCCAATCCACCTGTGGATTGCGCGCCATCAACTCAGCAATTGGCAAGGCCGCAAGATCATCTGCGCGCACCGCTGAAAGCGCGCCGCCAAATTTTCCAATCGGAGTACGCACCCCGTCACAAATATATGCGTTCAACGTCATGCTCCTTGTTATATTCACACGAAATAACACGATTCACGGGCCCACTCAACAATTATGTTACATAATTTTTCATTTATAATAATGTTGTAACGCATTTCATCCCTTGCCCTTATTCATCAACTTTGAAACCATAGGGTTAGGCACTAGGGGACGATCCGTGAAAAAAATTGCCTGTATTGGTGAAGTGATGATCGAACTGTCGTTGCAAGATGCGGCAACGGCACACATTGGAATTGCGGGTGATACTTATAACACAGCGGTTTATTTGGCCCACCTGCTGCGAACTCAGGCAAATGTTCACTATATAACGGCACTTGGACAAGACAGTTTTTCTGATCGCATCCTTGGGCATATCGATCATCATGGAATTGCGCTCGATCATGTTGTGCGTCACCCAATAAAAACCGCTGGTATGTATGCTATTGAAACAGACGAATTTGGTGAACGGCGCTTTAGCTATTGGCGATCTGACAGTGCGGCACGTACCTTGTTTAGCGCCGAATGTTCACTGTCCCTCGACATTTTGACCAACTTCGATTTGGTTTATATCTCTGCAATTTCGCTCGCGATTTTACCCCCAGAGCAACGCCACGCTTTAATTGAGGCCTTGATTTATTATCAGGCGCGTGGCGGCGTCGTTGCATACGACAGCAACCATCGCCCACAGTTGTGGGAAAGTACAAAAGCAGCAGAGCACATAAATGATGTCATGTGGGATTTTGTGAAAATCGCCCTGCCCTCACTCAATGATGAAATGACGATTTTTTCGGATGCTGACTCGGCCTTGGTGATGCAGCGTTTATGCAAATCGGGTCCAAGATTAGGGGCATTAAAACAAGGGCATTTGGGTCCGTGTGATTTGCATGGATCAATTGTGCAATCCTATCCCGTAATTCACAAAATCGTCGACTCAACCGCTGCCGGCGACAGCTTTAACGCTGGGTATTTGGCAGGATATGTTACTGGTGCCGACGTTGCCGACAACTTAATGCAGGCACATGAATTGGCCAGTCGCGTGATTCAGCATCGTGGCGCAATACTGCCGGATGCAGAGCTTGCAAAATTAACTGTCACAAAGGCATAAGGGGCGATCAATTTAATCTTTTTAGAACGTAAATATCCATGATCCAGCCATGATTTTTCCGTGCCTGTGCCCTTGCTTGCACGATTTGCTCAGTAACCTCATCCAAACGCCCTTGGATCAACAGCTCTTCTTTCATACCGACGTAGGCGCCCCAATAGATGTGGCAATTTTGATCGTCCAAGGTGCGGAACGAACAGTCCCCATCCAACATCACAGCGACCGTATCCACCGCTTCAGGCCAGCCGTTGTCGCGCAATTGGCGCCCTGTTGTTACGACAAAAGGACGGGCGAGTTCATTTATGGGAATCGCATGCGCAGCGGTCAGAACCTGCAGAGATGTCAAACCCGGCAACACTGTAATTTCGGGAGCAGGGTCAAGCCGGGATGCAATCCGAAGCGAACTGTCGTACAGCGAGGGATCTCCCCAAATCAAAAGGGCAACTTTGCCTGTTGATATATTTCCTGTGATCGTGGTGTGCCAGACCACGGCAATTGCATCATGCCAATGATGCACACGATCCACATACGGGATCGAAGAATCGCGAACGGGTAATTCAAACTCGACAATACGTGACAAATCCACGCCTGGTATTTTGGCGCAAATCTCATGACGCAAATCCGCAAGATCCGCTTTGTCATCACCTTTGGTCGGGATCATGATTAAATCGGCACTGGCAATCGCCTTTTCAGCCTGCCGCGTCACGTGATCCGGGTTGCCCGTCCCTATTCCGATGAGCAATAATTCAATCATCGACAGCCTCTGAACGGCGTGCCAATGGGCCATAAAGGATCAAGGCGGGCTTGGGCGAAATCTCTCGTGCCAAGTCCTGCGCCAATTCTGAAACCGTGCTAAATCTGAGTGTTTGTTCGGGCTTTGACACCGCCTCGGCCAGTAAGGCGGGCGTATCCTGTGGCAGACCTTCGGCAAATAGTCGTTCAGAAAATTTCGGAAAAGTTCGCTGTCCCATGAACACCACGGTTGTTGCAAGTGGATCAGCCAAGGCTGGAAAATTCAAGTCTTCTGGCAAAACGCCATCCACGTTGTGACCGGTTACGAATTGAACTCGGCGCGCTGAAAATCTGCGGGTTAATGGGATACCTGCAGCCGCAGCCGCAGCCAATGCCGATGGGACACCTGGAATGATCTCATATGGAATGTCTGCATCATGCAATGCGTCCTGCTCTTCTTCTAAACGCCCAAACAAACCACTATCACCTGATTTCAAACGCACCACCTGCGCACCTGTTTCGGCATAATCCACCAATAGTCGGCTTACGTGGTGTTGTTTGGGCGATGGACGTCCCGCGCGTTTTCCAACAGCGACCATTTCGCAGTTTGTTGAAGCATACGACAATATCGGACCCGATGATAAATCATCGAATAAAATGACATCCGCGCGGCGCAGCCGATCAACCGCCTTTATAGTTAACAATTCTGGATCACCCGGTCCCGATCCTACAAAACTTACAAATCCGCTCATCCACGTTCTTTCGCAATCAGATGGAAAAATGTCCCTGACACAGCTCCACGCCGCGACCCTGTTTCATCAACTCGATTGCCATCGGCATCCGCCACGTCAAACAGGGGTTGGTCAGGCTGTTCGATGATGCGTGAGTAATGAAATTCATGTCCACGTAAACGCTCACCCGCTGAAAAATTCAGAATATTTTCTGTACACAACACTTGCCGGTACCCAAGATGGAATTTTCGCTTTTCAAAACTGGTGACCAGTCCGAGCAAACCAGTCATTTTATGCGGCGTTCCTTCTTTATCAATCAGCGTTTCGCCCAAAACCATGTACCCACCGCATTCACCATGTACGGGCTTTTGTTCTGCATGTTTGCGCAGAGCATTCATAAACGTATCCGAGGCCGCGATTTTGCCGCCGTGCAATTCGGGATACCCACCGGGCAGCCAAACCAAATCAGCATCGGTATGCGGTGCCTGATCAGCCAGTGGCGAAAAGGGAACAACCTCAGCGCCTTTTTCACGCCAGCTCTTTAGAATATGCGGATAGGTAAACGAAAACGCTTCATCTTGCGCCAGAGCTATCCGCTGTGCCGGTGGATCAATCAGCTGGCTTTCGGCTGTTGGGATCATTGTTTGCTTTGCCGCAGCCTCGATCGCATCCAAATCCAAATGGTCACTGACGAAACGCGCGTAATCAGCAATCGCAGTTTCCAAATCAGGGTGTTCAACCGCTTGGATCAATCCCAAATGCCGTTCAGGGAGGGCCAGGTCTCCACGACGAGGCAGCGATCCAAAGACGGTCAGGCCCGCATCCTCCATGCCTTTACGCACATAACGTTCATGGCGCGGGCTTGCGACACGGTTCAGAATGACACCAGCAATCGGAAGGGATGGATCGTAAAGTTTAAATCCCAATGCGGCGGCTGCTGCGGACTGTGCCTGACCACTTACATCAATAACCAAAATAATTGGCCATCCAAAATATTTCGCGCTTTCCGCTGAACTCCCGTAACCAAGTGCGCCTTGGCTTAAGACACCATCAAACAACCCCATTGAGCCTTCGGCAATAACAATGTCTGCATCTGCAGAAGTCTCAATAACCCCCTGCAAAACACCCGCTCCCATAGCCCAAGTATCCAGATTATAGGATGCCCGATCCGATGCAAACCGATGGAACGCCGGATCAATATAATCTGGACCACTTTTGTAGGGCTGAACGGCATGGCCGCGATCACGAAACGCGCGTAACAACCCCAAGGTTACTGTTGTTTTACCTGTCCCCGAAGACGGCGCTGAAATCAAAAATCCGCGTGATTTAGTCATGGCCAATCTCTGCACGCGCGCTTAGTGGACGATAGCGGCGTTCATAGTCCTTATCATAAAGGCTGCTTTCTCCAAAATCCTGCGCATTTAGGGTTTTGCCAACCATGATCAGGGCGGTTCTCTCAACATCTGAGCCAATCATATCGGCAATCGTTCCCAAAGTTGCGCGAAACACGCGCTCTTCTGGCCAAGAGGCGCGATAGACAACGGCACAGGCACAGTCCGCACCGTAGAACGGCGTCAATTCTTCGACAACTTTCTGCAGAACTTGGATGGACAAATGAATGGCCAATGTTGCCCCCGTTCTGGCAAAATTTTCCAACGTTTCAGCTGGCGGCATCGACGACGCGCGTCCTGATGTGCGCGTCAGCACAACAGATTGGGCCAATTCAGGTAATGTCAGTTCAGATTGCAGCGTCGCAGCAGCGGCTGCAAAACTAGGCACACCTGGTGTTACCGATACTGGAATTTCCAACGCACGAAGCCGGCGCAGCTGTTCGCCCATCGCAGACCAGACCGATAAATCACCCGAGTGCAAGCGCGCGATATCGTGGCCCGCGGCATGGGCAGATTGAATTTCCTGAATAATACTATCCAAATCCAGAGGTGCCGTATTGACGATGCGTGCATCAGCGGGACAATGAGATAACAACTCTTCTGGAACCAGCGACCCAGCATATAAGCACACAGGACAGGACGCGATCAAATCACGGCCTCTGATGGTGATTAAGTCAGCGGCCCCTGGGCCTGCACCAATGAAATGGACAGTCATGATCCCTCCGTAATTGCGATGGCACAGGTTGCCAAGCGATCATTTGATATTTTTCTAGTTGAGACAAGCCTCGCCCCCCGGCCTGCTCCGATCATGGCGGTGGCTTCGGCCACGCTGCCTGTGTCGCGGTGCTGCAGCGATATAGCGGATTGCGTTTGGGTTGGGGTATTTTTCAACGCATCAGTCTCGATCAAATAAATTGGCAAATTTAGTCGTTGCGCAAACGCCTGAAACGCACCGATCTCTGCTTTGTCGGCAAGTGTTGCCAACCCTTCCGGTACATATCCCGTTTGATCAAGCGCATCTTGTAAACTTGTTTCACTGACATTTTCACGCATCCCAAATCCCGCCATAATCATTTTACTACGCTCCATTGCATGATGGGATAGCGTGCGGCCCATCCGCTGCGTGACCCGATCGCCTTTGGCGCAGCAAGTTCAACACGCAACAATTCACCACCTAATTCCGATTGCGCCCGCAGCATATCCGCATCACTTTCTAATGTGACCGAATTGGCAACCAAGCGCGTCCCAGCAGGCAATATAGGCCACAAAACATCCAACAGATCGCTAGAAAACCCCCCGCCGATAAACACAACATCGGGGGTTTCAAGTGTGCGAAAACTCTCAACAATCGTTCCATTCTGCACAACTAAATGTGGAACGCCCAATTTCTTCGCATTGGCGCGAATGCGCTCTGCGCGCATTTCGTCCTGCTCCACCGCGATTGCACGCAGGCTGGGATGACTAAGCAACCATTCAATTGCAATAGACCCAGATCCTGCACCCAAATCCCACAAAAGCTCATTCGGGCGGGGGGCCAGCGCACTTAAAGTTAGGGCACGAACAGGGCGTTTTGTAATTTGGCCATCATGATCAAATAGATCATCAGCACGACCCGATGCGCACGTGACAAACGCAGGCGCACCTTCAAATTCAACCCCAGCACATACGGGATGCGCAACATCGTCTAAGTCATAGTGATCCGCACGCACTGAACGGACGCGTTCGTTTGGTCCACCAAGAGCCTCAAGCACATGCAAGGTACTTTGACCAAAGTCACGCGACATTAACCACGCGGCCAGTTCCTGTGCTGCAGCTCCATCACGCAGGGTTACAATTGCCCGCTGCCCGGGTGCCATATGTGGAACCAGCGTCGCGTAGGGGTGTGCGTGTAAACCCAACGTCACAACTGATTGTAATGACCAGCCAAGCCGACTGGCAGCCCAGGAAAACGTCGAAGGCGCGGGGATTGACCTCCATTCCTGCGATGTCAAACGCCGTGTCAATGTTGCTCCCCCGCCGAACCAAAATGGATCGCCAGACACCAATACCGCCACTTTTTTCCCGCGGCCACGTTCTGCCAACACCTGATCAATCCCATCCGCAAAGGGAACGGGCCATGGCCGTGCTCGCGCAGGATCGACCAGAGCCAGTTCCAAATGCCGTGGTGGGCCAAATATCAGATCTGCATTTGCCAGCGCCTCTTGACGCGCGGCACAAAACCCCGCAAGTCCATCCTCACCAATCCCAATGATGCTAACCCAAGGATTATCCATGCCCATGAACCTTTTGATTTTGGCTGGCACGACCGAGGCTACTGATCTGGCCAAATTGGTCGCGCAGGCAGGAATAGACGCCACTTTGTCTTATGCGGGCCGTGTTGAACGCACCAAACCTCAACCTTTGCCCAAACGAATTGGTGGATTTGGCGGAGCACGTGGGTTGGCTGAATATTTGCGACAAGAAGAGATCACACACGTGATCGATGCAACCCATCCATTTGCATCGCAAATGAGTTTGAATGCAATCCAAGCCTGTGGGGACACGCAGACTCAGCTGATCGCACTGACGCGACCAGAATGGGAGGCGGTCCAAGGCGATCAATGGCACTGCGTTCCGACAATCGCGGCGGCAGCGCGTCATTTGCAGGTGCTCGCGCAAACCAGCATCATGCTGGCCATAGGGCGGATGCATTTGGCGGAATTTGCGATTGCACCTCAGCATGACTATTTGTTGCGTCTCGTGGATCAGGTCGAAACCCTGCCTTTGCCCAACGCCACCGCGCTTTTTTCGCGCGGCCCCTTTAGCACCGACGACGATATCGAGTTGATGCGTGCACATGACATAAAAGTTTTGGTTTCCAAAAATGCTGGTGGGCGGGGTACATATTCCAAAATCGAAGCCGCCCGATATCTGGAGATTCCCGTCGTGATGATCGATAGACCAGAGATCCCAAATCGGGCCGAGGTGCATAGCCCCAAGGATGCGCTGGAGTGGCTTGTTCATTCTGAAACCTCGTAAAAACGCGGTGTATAAACAAACTCTTTTTCGCCATGATGGACCATGCGGGTTTTCGATGATCCCACGATCACAACGGTTCGCATATCCGCCATTTCAGGCGTCGTTTGTTGGAGTGGAACAACGCGGATTGTTTGATCGTGACGCGATACGTTGCGCGCAAAAATGACCAAGCGGTTATCACCGCATTCCTCTTTGAGTACTTGCAATGTTTTTTCAAACCCGTGTGGACGCGAGGTAGAACGCGGGTTGTAAAAGGCCATTGCAA
Source organism: uncultured Paracoccaceae bacterium (assembly GCA_965657135.1). Lineage (GTDB taxonomy): Bacteria > Pseudomonadota > Alphaproteobacteria > Rhodobacterales > Rhodobacteraceae > HIMB11. The sequence continues at coordinate 140,183 of CBFHNF010000002.1, read as the reverse complement.
AATCTGCCTGTGCTGCAAGGCGCAAACGATGTTCAATCACATCCCACGGCTTCAAATTATCACTTAGGTTGATGCAACAAAAATCATGTCCTAACGGCGCGCCGATCGCCGCAGATGCCGCAAGCATCGCAGTGATCCCTGGTAGAATTGCTATGTCCACATTTAACCATTTTGTGTTATTCTGTTCCATCGCTTCAAAGACGGCCGCAGACATCGCAAAGACGCTTGGATCGCCAGAAGACACAACCACAACATCCCCCCCCGCTGCAGCCAAATCTAGGGCATGCCGTGCCCGATCCAATTCAACGCGATTATCCGAAGGGTGACACACCAAATCAGGACGTACGAGCAATCGCTCGATATAAGGAATATATCCCACTGCATCGGTTGCGCGCGCAATTGCGTTACTTACATCCGGTGTGACGTACCCCTCAGCACCTGGGCCGATCCCAACAATGGTCAGTGTGTTGCTCATGGGCGTCGCCCCTGCCCGTGTACGACGATTATCGTAAAATAGGGAACTTTTTCGCCCCGAAAGTCGGACAGTTTACTTACCGTTTGATCTGGCATGGTGGCATACTGCACCATCCATGCACGATCATATAAACCAGCATCCTTTAACGCCTGACACACTTTGGGAAAATTCGTTCCAATCTTCATGACAACCAAGGCATCTGTGGATTGCATCCGCTCGCTTAACGTCGTTTGATCTAAGGTTCCCATCAACACGGTCAGGATGTCGTCCCCCCAAGTGATCGGCTGGTTCGTGGCCGTCCATGCACCAGACATCCCCGTAATCGCGGGCACAACTTCAACATTGTACCCCTGCATCAGGCGGGAATGTAGATGCATGAATGAGCCATAAAAAAATGGATCACCTTCACATAACACGACAACATCCTGCCCCGCGTTCAAATGTTCCCTTAGAATTGCACAGCTTTGCTCATAAAAGGCACTCAGGATTTCATTATAACGTGGATCATCCAATGGAATCTCGGTGGTTACGGGATATTCCATTGGAATTTCCAAAGCATCTGCTGACACCAATGGATCAGCCAATCGCCGGGCCTGACCTTTTTTTCCGGCTTTTCTGAAATAGGCCACGACCTTGGCCGAGCGCACCAATCGATCAGCCTTTACCGAAAGCAAATCGAGATCCCCAGGCCCAAGCCCCACACCATATATAGTTGCGCTGTTCATTCCATGCGGCTCGCAATGGCGTTAATTGCAGCAACGGTTATGGCGCTGCCGCCCAAGCGTCCTTTGACTATGCACGAGGGAACCGGAAGCGCATTCCACAGGGCATCCTTGCTTTCCATAGCCCCTACAAAGCCAACCGGACAGCCGATGATTGCTGCCGGGCGTGGGCACGCGGGGTCTTCTAGCATGTTGAGCAAATGAAACAGAGCCGTAGGCGCGTTTCCGATTGCAACAACCGCCCCCTCAAGACGTGGGCGCCATAATTCAAGGGCTGCGGCAGAGCGCGTATTGTTCATGTCCGCTGCTAATTGGGGTGTTTTTGGATCCCACAGTGTACAGATCACATCATTATCTGCGGGCAGACGTTTACGGGTCACACCCTCTGACACCATACGCGCATCACAAAAAATTGGGGCACCCGTGTTCAAAGCATCACGTGCCGATGTCACAAAGCCTGGTGAAAAATGAATGTAGGGGGCCAAATCAACCATACCTGCCGCGTGTATCATGCGAACAGCGACTTGCTCTTCATCCGCATCAAAGCGCGCCAAATCCGCCTCTGCACGAATAATTGAAAAGCTTTCTTGATAGATCGCAGCGCCATCTTTTTCATAGGTGTGTGGCATCGATTTCCCTTATTTTTTGAACAAGTTGGAATTCATCTAGTCCCGAAAAATCGGGTTGATCCCATGTACAGCCATTCATGATCAGGTCAAGCCCATTTGCCCCATGAACGACGGTGAGCGGTGAATTCACCTGCTTTGCACACCCCTTGTTACAGCCAGATACGTGAATATCGCGCTCACTAAGTTCCGTCAGCCGACGTGCCAATTGATGCGTTTCACCATGGGCCTGTTGGCAGCGCGGTGCCCCAACACAAGCCTGAGCGCGCAAAATCGGGGCATTTGGATCCGTGATAAAACCCTGCACATCACGTAATTTGGTTTCTCCAACGACAACAAAACTACGCCAAGGCGTCAGTCGAATATCATCTGTACCTATTGTGTTTGCAAACTGCATCAAATGATCTACTCTCATCTGTCCAAAGGGAACGGAGTAGATTATGTCATCGCATGTGTTATCCACCTTAGGAAGGGGCTCAATTCCCCATTCCTCGGGGAGTTTAGTTACATTAATAACCTGCGCCATGCGCCGAAGCTCGGCGTTTGAATGTTTCACGAACCAATGCGAAAGCTCTTGAACATGAGCGATTACAGACTTTGCGTCTAGGGTCAGGCAACCGTGGCTGCCATCTGCCCAAACGCAAAACTGCCCATCTGTCTCGCAGATGCGAATGTCTCCAGATGCGTTTGATAAATACTGTGTGCCGTGTTCTAATACCAAGCCGAATTTGGCAGGTAGCTTTGGTAGTTTGGCTTGGCGAAATGCGTCATAAAGTGCACGCAGATTATCTTCGCACTTAGGCGATACAAGGATCTGTGGAGCAGAATCTTGAACTGGATCTAAATCCACCAAATCCGCCCCGCGCAAGGCGTCAATTAGTTCTGGGTGATCCGCAATCGCCACACCGCGAAGTTGCATATTAGCACGGTTTGTCAATTCAATGATACCGTTGCCAAAATTTTCGGCCAATCGCGCAATGTCACCCAATTGTTTACGACTGACACGCCCAAAGCTTGGCTTTATACGCACGATATACCCATCACCCGATTCCATCGGGCGCAATGATGAAGGACACCAGCCCTTGGGGTTTGGGCGGCGTGTCATGCGCCAACCTTGCGCAATTGCGAAAGTTCACCAGATATCGAATTACGTCGTGTGATCCACAACCCTGCCTCGGCAAGCGCCTGAAACCGCTCAATCATCGCATCTAAGGCTTGTGGGTTATGTTCGCGTAAAAACGCAACCACATCCGCGCGTCCAATCGTTTCTTGGAAATAGCGATCAAAATGATGTGCCTCAACCAACTTTGCCAAATTTGCAAATGCACCCATGTGATCCAAGGTTGCGGCCATTTCTGCACCGCCACGGAACCCATGGCGCATCATGCCGTTGATCCAATCAGGGTTTGCCGCCCGCGCCATGACCGTTTTGGCGATTTCTTCTTTCAAGGTGCGAGCCTTCGGAGCAGCCGGATTTGTTGTATCAATATGATAAAGGTTTGCAGATTGACCAAACTGCGCCTTTGCAGCAGCAAAACCAGCCTCGTGGGCGGCATAGTCAGCGGCCATTAAAACATCACTTTCGGCCAGATCCTGCAAATGTACGAATGTATCGGCAGCTTTTACCCGTTCTGCGATTTCAGATGGGGCATGGTGCATCTTCTCTCCATCGATTGTCCAAGATGACTGTGCCAACCATGCTTTGCCTGCATCCACGACGCCCGTTTGTGAATAATCATCCAACGCACCCTGCATCGCGACACCATATTCCCCAGGTGCCGGACCAAACACACGATGTTGATCGGTCTGAGTAAATGGGTTCCAATCAGCTGCCTCTTCACGTGCGGATAAAGCGCGTACCGCCTGATTATAAAGAACACTCAATGTTGGAAACACATCCCTAAATAATCCTGATACACGCAGAGTTGCATCAATGCGGGGCCGATCCATTTCAGCCAAGGGAATGATTTCTGTTCCCGTTATGCGTTCTGAACCTTCTGCCCAGATGGGCCGTACCCCAAGCAGCGCAAGCGCCATGGCGAATTCTTCGCCTGCTGTACGCATCGTCGCAGACCCCCATAAGTCCACAACCAGCGATTTTGGCCAATCGCCATGATCTTGCAAATGGCGACGCACCAATTCATCCGCCAATTTGCATCCCTGTTCATAGGCTGCACGCGACGGCACAGAAAGTGGGTCAATCGCAAATAAATTGCGCCCCGTCGGCAACACATCGCTGCGCCCACGATAGGGCGAACCCGCCGGACCCGAGGCAATCCGGCGTCCCTGCAACGCACGTTGCAGGCCCATGCGTTCCGATTGTCCTGCGATCGACGTGTCGCCATCGTACCCCATACGTCCAAACACATGTAACCCATCAGCGAACTGGGCTTCTTTAATGTCGCAGACGAAACGATCAATGCGGCTGAGCGCGTCGGCTTGATCCATGTCACTTGCGAGGCCCAAATCTTGTTCGAGGCCCAGCGACTGTGCAAGATCGCGTATCTGATCGATCAGACGATCCCTACGCTTTGGATCCAAGCCATCCGCATTTGAAAATTCATCTAACAGATTTTCCAAAGGCACGAATGCATCCGGCGTGTGCGATTGCGCAAGGGGTGGTGGAATATGCCCCAGAGTAAGTGCGCAAATACGTCGTTTTGCCTGCGCTGCTTCTCCAGGGTCATTTACAATAAAGGGATAAATAATTGGCATATCCCCAGCCAGAGCATCAGGCCAGCACGTATTGGACAATGCAACGGATTTACCGGGCAGCCATTCCAAAGTTCCATGTGCACCGATATGCACCATCGCCTCGGTCCCATTGGTTTGCAACCAAAGATAAAAGGCCACATATCCGTGGCAAGGGGTGCGTGAAAGGTCGTGATAATCGTCATAGCGGGTTTTTAGCCATCCCCGCTCTGGCTGCAGTGCGATGACTGTATCGTTCAACTTGACCGCTGGAAAATGCAAGGCTTGATCGCGGAAATAGTGATCTTCTTCAATATCTCCCCATGCCGCAAACAGTTGCTTCCGCAACGTTTCAGGCAGCGCGTTTAATGCATTTTTGTAAGCCTCAATCGACCACGATATCACCTCGTTTTGTAGCCGTTGCCCCAAATCCCCCAGCGCAGCAGGATCGCCCAGCCCTGCATCCTCAACAATCGCGCAACAGGATTGAATGGCGTCTAACCCTACGGCATGTGCGATTTGATAGGCCTTGCCTGGATAGGTCGAAAGGATCAGCGCCGTTTTTGTTGAAACCTTTGATTGCAGCGAAATCCAATTATCGACACGCCGCACAACGCGATCAATGCGATCCGCAATGGGCGTATGTTCAAAGCGTGCGTATTCTAAATCAGCATCTTTTTTTGCAGGCTCTTTAGCGGATACAATACCAGCAAATAGGCGGCCATCAACCTCAGGCAAAACCACGTGCATCGCAAGATCGGCAGGTGACAATCCCCGTTCAGCGACTTTCCAATCCTTCACGCGTGCCGTACTCAGCGCGACCTGAAAAACAGGGGCATCCGTTGCATCAAGCGGCGATGTTCCCTCAATCCCGCGCCCAGAAAAAGATGTAGCATTTACAATGGCTGATGGTTTTAGAAACTGTAACTGACGCTTTATCCATCCTGCGGCCTCGGGTTGTTTTAAGGACGGTGCAAACAGGCCTATAACGTTATGCCCTTTTTCACGAAAGGCATTAAAGAGAGATGTGATCGCGTCTAAATCGGCAGCGACTAAAAATGAACGGTAAAAGGTTATAACGACTGGGAAAGTTGCTTCCGAAAACGCAACGGGGCAGGTTACACCATATTCGGGCGACCACAGTCCAACATTTGGCAAACGCGCTACACCGCGCACAGGTGCCGCATAAAGCCCAGAGGCCAAGGCCATTTGAGCAAGCGCCGCGCGCGCACCCGCGGCCCCACCCCCATCACACAAATGTGCCAAGCGGCGCAGTGTGGATACAGGCAAAGTTGAGTAGGCATCTAGGCGTTCATCAACACGCCCGTCTGCAGGCAAGACGGCCAGTGCAATGCCTTGTTTTTGCGCAAGCTCATAAACCTGCTGCAATCCATATTCCCAGTATGGAACACCCCCGATTAAACGGATCAGGATACCTTTGGCCCCGATCAATGTTTGTTCAACATATGTGTCCACCGACAGGGGATGTTTCAAAGCAACCAAATTCGCCAAACGCAAAGTCGGCAGTCTGTCACGCCCGTCACGCCATGCTTGTGCAAATGCCCCAAGATCACTGTCCGAAAAGGACAACACAACAAGATCTGCGGGTGTCTGCCCTAGATCCATTGGTGTTTCTGTTTCCTCAAGCCCCTGAGTTTCGCGAAAGATGACGTGCATGAATTCTAGCCGTTCAAAATCCCTTCAATCGCGGCGCGATTTATGTCGTCGTGTTCTGCAATAACAACCACACGCCCCTGACGATTTTCCGAAGGTGTCCATGGACGATCAAATTGCGAGCGCACACGCGCGCCGACCGCCTGAACCAGTAAACGCATTGGTTTTCCTGCCACAGATGCATAGCCTTTAACGCGAAGGATATTCAGCTCATTCGCCAAACGTTCAATGCGCGCTGTCAATTCAGCGGGATCTGACAACTCTGGGATATCAACGATGATGCTTTCAAAATCCTCGTGGTCATGATCATGTGGTGCATCATGGTGGGATGGACGTGCATCCAAATCATCTTCTGCCGCCGCCTCAAGCCCCAAAACAACGCGCGCATCCACGCGCCCGTCTGTCACCTCAATCAATGGTAGGTTGCGTGGTGCTTCGGCTGCGATGATGGCCTTGGCCTTTTCACGTGCATCCGCATCAGCCAGATCACACTTTGTCAGCAAAATCATATCCGCACACGAAATTTGATCTTCGAATACTTCGGATAGAGGTGTTTCGTGATCGATGCTTTCATCAGCGGCACGTTGCGCATCAACCGCCGCGACATTTGGCGCAAAACGGCCCGCTGCAACTGCCTCGGCATCCGCCAGTGCGATCACACCATCAACAGTAATCTTTGATCGGATCGCAGGCCACTCAAACGCTTTCAAAAGCGGCTTTGGCAAGGCCAACCCAGACGTTTCCACCAAAATGTGATCAGGGCGCGGATTAAGGGCCATCAGAGCTTCAATTGTCGGAATAAAATCATCGGCCACAGTGCAGCAGATACATCCGTTGGCCAATTCAACAATGTTTTCTGCAGGGCAATCTGGGATCGAACAAGATTTCAGGATTTCACCATCGACACCCACGTCTCCAAATTCATTCACAACCACCGCCAAACGTCGACCGCCTGCGTTTTGCATTAAATGAGAAATCAATGTGGTTTTCCCGGACCCCAAAAAGCCCGTAACAACAGTAATAGGAAGTTTGTTTAGATCGCTCATAATATTAGTCCTTTAGCGGCGGTATACGCGCTATACAGTTTTTGCGGAAATGTTCGGGGCGTTCGCGCCACGGCACAATCCCATCTTGGCTTTGGGCATAACGCGTCACCCCTTCGGCAATCGCATCCAAATGCGACGTTTCATGCAGATTTCCATACACGTAAGTCCACTTTCCATCGCCGCGCAGAACCATTGAACATCCATTTGAACAATTTGACAGGCATTCCACAGATTTAAGTGATACGCCTTCTGGGACACCATGGGTTATCAAGTTATCAAATAACTTCTGACCGGGGCGGATATCCCCCTCTTCCACAGGTAGCCCGCGACGGCATTTGGTGCAGATTAAGATTTCTACAGTGTTTTCTGTCACGTATCGTGTCCTTTGTGTTGGGCATAATAATACGATGACAGGATGGCACGGTTTGCAACCTCCAGTCACCGGATCACCTCGCCCGGATGGTTATATCGGCTGGCAGGTCTCCCGGCTGGCCAAGTGGGATATTCCCATGCGTGAGGCCTTCCCAATCCATGATCAGTGGCGGACACGCGCTTGGTTTACGGTCGCGAGGGCGGCTGCGGCTCACACAAAGTCGTTTGTGCTCTCGCATTCCCTTTTCACCTGTCCTACATAACAGGCACCAGCAGGTGCTTATGTCACACCCGCCCCTAAAAAAGTCAACGTGGGAAACACCAAATATGTCAGTCACACCCCCCAGCGCCGAGGAACAAGCGCGCCACACCGAAAAAATGAAGAAAATCAAGGCAGCGCGTGACCGCCTCATGGCAGAAAAAACCGAAGAAAAAGGCCTGATCATGGTGCATACGGGTAAGGGCAAGGGTAAATCCTCGTCTGGATTTGGTATGATTCTGCGTTGCATCGCGCATGAAATGCCCTGCGCGGTGGTGCAGTTCATCAAAGGCAGCTGGATGACAGGCGAGCGTAAATTACTTGAGGAAAGATTTGCGGATGAGGTAAAATTCGTCGTCTCAGGCGAAGGCTTCACGTGGGACACACAAGATAAAGCACGCGATATCGCGGCGGCGCAAGCGGGATGGGATCAGGCCAAGGCGCTGATCCTTGATCCAAAAATTCAGTTTGTGTTGCTGGATGAAATTAACATCGCGCTTCGCAATGATTATCTCGATATTGATGATGTCGTGACATTCCTGCTAGAACAAAAACCCAAAATGACACATGTCTGCTTAACGGGTCGTAATGCAAAACCCGAAATGATCGAGGCGGCAGATTTGGTCACCGAAATGGAACTCATCAAACACCCCTTCCGCGATGGCATTAAGGCGCAGCTGGGTGTTGAATACTAAGGGCCATTATCATGTCGCGTGCCATCATGTTTCAGGGAACGGGATCCAACGTGGGGAAATCCATGTTGGTTGCGGGCATTGCGCGCGCATTTAAAAACCGCGGGTTGCGCGTGGCACCGTTTAAACCTCAAAATATGTCAAACAACGCAGCTGTTACCGTTGATGGCGGCGAAATAGGGCGCGCACAAGCATTACAAGCATGGGCCGCGGGGCTAGAGCCTCACACAGATATGAACCCCGTTTTGTTGAAGCCTGAAACCGAAACCGGATCGCAAATCGTGGTTCAGGGCAAACGTTTCGCAACCGTTGCCGCGCGTGGCTACAGCGCCATCAAACCAAAATTAATGGCACCTGTTCTCGAGAGCTTTGAACGCCTAAAATCACAATACGATTTGGTGCTGGTCGAAGGTGCGGGAAGCCCCGCCGAAGTCAACCTGCGTCAAGGCGACATTGCTAATATGGGGTTTGCACAAGCGGCAGATGTGCCTGTGATCCTGTGTGGCGATATCAATCGCGGGGGTGTCATTGCCCAGATCGTTGGCACGCAAAACGTACTGGATGCCGCCGATCGCAATAAAATATCCGCGTTTCTCATCAATATGTTTCGCGGCGATCCCAGCCTGTTTGATGATGGATATGACCTGATTGAAACGACCACAGGCTGGCCAGGTTTGGGGGTTGTTCCTTGGTTTTCCCATGCGTGGAAACTGCCTGCTGAGGATGCCATGGACCTGCGCCACAGCGAACAAGGATCGGCCAAAATTGTCTGCCTTTGCCTGTCGCGAATGGCCAATTTCGATGATCTTGATCCCTTGGGCCAAGAGCCGAATGTGGAGCTCATCATGTTGCAAGCGGGTCAGGCAATCCCAGGCGATGCAGATTTGGTAATTATTCCAGGCAGCAAATCAACACGTGGCGATTTAAGATACTTGCGGGATCAGGGCTGGGACATTGATTTGCAGGCCCATGTTCGGCGCGGTGGGCACGTCTTGGGCATCTGCGGCGGTTATCAAATTTTAGGACATTCCATCTCAGATCCAGATGGGATCGAGGGGGCTGCGGGGTCCGATGCGGGCCTAGGTTTGTTGCAATGTGAAACTGTGATGACCCCTAACAAGGTATTGACCCAAGTGAATGCACAACACGGCGCAACCAATCTGGAATTTCAGGGATATGAAATTCATATCGGCCAAACCACCGGTACAGATTGCACACGTCCCTTTGCAATGATTAATGGACGCGCAGATGGGGCCACATCCCCAGACGGGCGCATCATCGGAAGCTATCTGCATGGTATGTTCAGCAATGATGCCTTTCGTGCCGCGTTTTTGGCGCAATTGGGCATCCAATCCGAATTGGGCAACTATCGCCAAGATGTCGAAACCACATTGGATCAATTGGCGGCGCATTTGGAACAGCATGTAGATCTGGATGAAATCCTGCGCTTAGCGTATTAAACCTCTTGATTGAAGCTGTGGCAGGCTGAATACTCTCTTCATCGAAGTGAGGAAACATGTGCGGACGCTTTATATTGGGGGATAGCAATTGGGCAGCCTATCATGATGCGCTGTCGATTTTGCAGGGCGTCATGGGCACTATCAGCCACAATATCAAACCCACTCAATCGGTTAGCATGACCTATTTGCACAATGATATTTTACGCGCAGATGCCGCGCGGTGGTGGTTTGTTCCCCATTGGCATCGAGGTCCCGCCACTGATTGGAAGGCGACGACGTTCAACACCAAAATCGAAACGGCACACGAAAAACCCAGCTTTCGCACCGCATGGGAACGGGGGCGATGTTTGATCCCAGCCTCGGGTTATTATGAATGGACTGGGGCGAAGGGTCAAAAAATCCCATGGTTTATCAGCCCCCAAACAAACCTGCCTGTTTTCTTTTTCGCAGGGCTTTACGCTCCGTTGGCCGAGGGCGGAATGAGTTGTTCGATCCTGACCCGCCCTGCATTGCCTGAATTGGAACACCTGCATCCTCGCATGCCTGTGATGTTGTCGGGCGATGAATTGATGCCATGGTTGCGCCACGAGGCAACCGATACCCAAGTGCGCGATCACTTTGGCCTGTCATGGTCTGGACAAATGAAAATGCACCCCGTGCGACCCTTTGGCATTCGTGACGATGACCCCAGCCTGATCGAACAGGACGGATTTGGGTTTTAAATCATTCCCGAACCATAGATGATTGCGTAGCTATTCTGCATTCGTGGTTTTACTGGTGGTGTTATATCGTGCTGGAACGCATCAAAGTGGTGCAGATCAAACAATTAAACAAGACGCGTTGAACGCATTTCAACAACCGCTAAAATAGAACAACGCAACATGTACAATGCCGCCGATTTTGCACACAACACCATCGTTCAGATGCGAACTTTTTCACCCTAACAAATGTATATCCAAAACACTTTTGGATAGGGGAATTGTAATGAGAACAAAAAGTGAACATAATGTTTTTCATGCTACTGCGATTCTCTGATATTTTCCCGCTAAAGCGCGGACGCGCGCATGAGGTGACTGGACCCAGTGCGCCCGTTTTTGCGGGTATTTCTGTTGGATTATCACGCATGCCTGCATTTTGGTTCGTCGAAGATTGGATGCACGAAAGCCTTAATCCAATGGGTCTGATCCCCTATTGCGATCCACATCATATTTTGATCGGACGATGCCCTTCGCCCACTGACGTGCTTGCCGCAACAGAAGACGCATTGCGTTCAGGTGTTGTGCCCTTTGTGATTGCAGAGGTGAGCAAACCTCTAACCCTAAAAGCGGGACGTCGATTACAATTGGCTGCAGGCCAAGGGCGCGCCACAGGGATCATGATTATTCCCCAAGGAATGGGCAGCAATGCCGCCCAAACCCGTTGGGATGTTCGTCCCAAATTTTCCGAACAAACCGACACCTTAATGCAGTGGTCTTTGCTTAAAAATAAATCTGGCACTGTGGCCAGTTGGGATATTCTCTGGAATGACGAAACGCATCATATCTCTGTGGTTCCCCAGGCTGCATAGTGATCGCATTCTGCGACGCCAGCCTCTCAGTGACCCCTTTGCGGTGACCGCACATGCGAAAAATACCGACCGTTTATTATGCGTCAACCAAGAGGCACAGAGCGCAGGATTAGAGCGGGGCATGTCCCTATCAGATGCCCATGCACTCTGTCCACGTTTGCGCAGCAAACCCCATCATCCACAAGCAGACGACGCCTTTTTGGGGGGGCTTAGTCGCTGGGCCCGCCGGTATTGTCCATGGGTCGCGCGCGATGGCGTGGATGGTTTATTGATGGACATAACAGGCTCGGCACATCTATTTGGCGGCGAAGAAGCTATGTTAAATGATCTGGGACGCCGTTTGGCGCAATCCCGCCTGAATGCCAGATGGGGCTTGGCCGACACGCGGGGTGCGGCCTGGGCTTTGGCCCATTATCGCCCTGGCATTGCCGCGATCGGGCACACACAATCCGCGCTAGATCCTTTACCTGTCGCAGCATTGCGCATTGCACCACAAGAAGATGTCACATTGCAACGGTTGGGTATAAAAACCATCGGACAGCTTACACAATTGCCTCGCGCAACTTTGGGACAACGCTTTGGCGCTTCGGTATTGATGCGATTGGATCAGGCATTAGGGCATCACGGTGAAACCATTTCACCAGACGCAGAACCCCCTGTTTATGCCACCCGCTTGACCTTTCCCGAACCCATTGGGCTGAGTTCGGATGTGATGGCCGCACTGGAACGGTTGCTGCCAACGCTGTGTGATAAATTACGCGATCAGCAAATGGGCGCACGCGCAATGCTATTAATCTGTCGTCGTGTTGATGGACAAGATCAGCAGATAGAATTGCGCCTTGCCCGTCCACTGCGCGACCCGGAACGTATTCGCCCCCTTTTTGAACGGGGTGTTGGCACAGTGGATGCGGGGTTTGGTATTGATCAATTGCGGCTGGTTGCAACACAGGTGGAACATCTAGCCGTCGAACAAATCACCCACCACACCACACGCCCCCAAGACGGATTACATGATCTGATCACACGTCTAGGCAATCGCATTGGATTGGAAAATATTCAACGTTTTCTGCCTGCAGACAGCCATATACCGGAGCGCAGCTTTAAAATCGCAGCCGCCGCGTGGAGTGATCCAATCGGGACATGGGTCAGCCCGGTACCTCGACCCATTCGCATATTCCCCCCCGAAGCAATTGCCGCCACAGGCAGCATACCACCGAAACGGTTTCGCTGGCGTCGTCAGTCCCTCGCAATAGCACGGGCTACAGGCCCTGAACGCATTGCTCCAGAATGGTGGCTACCGGATGACAACTGGCGTAGCGGTTTGCGCGATTACTGGCGCGTAGAAACACAACAGGGACGCCGTTTGTGGATGTTTTACACCCCACAAAATCCGGGATGGTTCGTACATGGAGAATTTCCATGATTTATAGCGAACTGTGTACAACCAGCAACTTTACCTTTTTACGCGGGGCCTCGCACCCAGAAGAATTAATCACACGCGCGGCGGATCTAGGTTTAAAGGCAATTGCGATTACAGATCACAACAGTCTCGCGGGTGTCGTACGCGCCTATGCCGCCCTAAAAGAGCTGAGCCGCAACATGGATGAAATAACCATCCGCTCAACCAAACGTGTGGACCCCAGCAGCAGAGAAGAGATCGAAGGTCAGGACATCACCCTACATGGGGACCATTTGCCGAAATTGATCATTGGTGCACGCCTGATCCTAGAGGACAGCGATGTGGACTGGGTTGCACTGCCGCGTGATCGCAAAGCCTATGAAGGCCTGTCACGACTGTTAACTCTTGGCAAACGCCGCACGCAAAAAGGAAGCTGCACGCTCTATCACAGCGACCTCATAAAAGGGGCACAGGGCATAATCCTGATCGCCCTGCCCAATAATTTGGAACATGGCACGCGCACGCATATTCGCGAAATGGCACGGTGTTATCCTGGGCATGTCTATCTAGGGGCCACGCCACGATACGATGGATCTGACCAAGAGCATTTCAATGAATGCCAGAGCATGGCCCATTCCACGGCCGCACCAATGGTGGCCGTTGGCGATATCCTAATGCATCATGGATCGCGTCGCCAATTGGCGGATGTGTTAACCTGTCTTCGTGAAGGATGTCGTATTGACAACATTGGAACACGCGCGCTGCCCAACAGTGAACGACGCCTAAAATCACCTGAAGATATGGCACGCCTGTTTCGCAATCATCCCGCTGCCCTACGTCGCACACAGGAAATTGCCGATAAATGCGCGTTTTGCCTGTCAGAGTTATCCTATGAATATCCCGATGAAATCACCAATGGCGAAGATGCCCAAAGCCGACTGGAACGCCTTAGCGAAGCGGGGCTAGAATGGCGATACCCAAACGGTGTCACCGATCACGTGCGCGCCCTTGCGATCAAGGAATTGGCTCTTGTCAAACGGTTGGGGTTTGCGGCCTATTTCCTAACAGTGCATGACATCGTGCAATTCGCAAAATCCCAAGGCATCCTATGTCAGGGGCGCGGATCAGCGGCCAATTCCATTTTATGCTATGCCTTGGGTGTGACAGATGTGGGACCGGAAACGATCACAATGGTGTTTGAACGGTTCATGTCAGAATACCGGGGCGAACCACCTGACATCGACGTTGATTTCGAACATGAACGCCGTGAAGAAGTCATCCAACATATCTATGCAAAATATGGACGCGAACGCGCAGGACTTTGCGCGACAGTAATTCACTTTAGAACCCGCGCCGCCATCCGCGAAGTGGGCAAAGTTATGGGCCTGTCCCAAGATGTGCTAAGCAATCTAAGCGGACAAATTTGGGGATCCTACAGCCGCGGTGAAATCGGAGAAGAGCGTTTGCGCGCCGTCGGATTAGACCCCAACGATCCACGTTTGATGCAAACCTTACGTTTGATTGGCGAATTGATCGGTTTTCCCCGCCATCTAAGCCAGCACGTTGGCGGATTTATCATTACCAAGGGACGCTTGGACCATCTGTGCCCTATTGAAAATGCAGCGATGGAAGATCGTACAATCATCGAATGGGATAAGGATGATATAGATACGCTTGGGATATTAAAGGTCGATATTCTGTCATTGGGTATGCTGACCTGTATCCGCAAATCCTTTGATTTGATCACGCAACACGAAGGAGAGACCCTGAGCATCGGAACCATTCCACAAGAGGATCAGGACACCTATGACATGCTGTGTCGCGCTGATGCGATTGGGGTGTTTCAGGTGGAAAGTCGGGCGCAAATGAATTTCCTGCCCCGTATGAAACCGCAGACCTTTTATGATTTGGTGATCGAGGTTGCGATTGTGCGTCCGGGTCCCATTCAGGGGGGCATGGTGCATCCCTATATCAATCGCCGCCAAGGCAAAGAGGCGATTGAATATCCATCAGGTGCCTTGCAAGAGGTATTGGGCAAAACATTTGGTGTGCCCCTGTTTCAGGAACAGGCCATGCAAATTGCCGTCGTTGGCGCAGGCTTTAGCCCAGAAGAGGCCGACCACCTGCGCAGATCGCTGGCGACATTTCGAAAAATGGGCACCATCGGAACCTTTCGCGATCGTTTTGTGCTCGGCATGTTGGAACGCGGATATGATGAGGATTTTGCAGATCGGTGTTTTTCACAGATCGAAGGGTTTGGAGAATACGGGTTTCCCGAAAGCCATGCAGCAGCCTTTGCCATGTTGGCCTATGTTTCAGCCTGGTTAAAACGTCATCACCCTGCGGTTTTTGCCTGTGCATTATTAAATTCACAGCCTATGGGGTTTTATGCCCCCGCGCAAATCGTGCGCGATGCACGTGAACATGGCATAGAAATTCGTCCCATTTGCGTCAACAATTCAAACTGGGACAACCACCTAGAACGGCGCAGCGACGGGCACTTGGCCCTGCGATTGGGGTTTCGGCAAATCAAAGGTATGAAGCAAGAGGACGCTGAATGGATTAGCGCCTGTCGTGCAAACGGATATTACGATATCCCCAGCCTGTGGTTGCGTGCAGGCCTTGCGCCCGCAGCGTTGGAACGACTGGCCGAAGCAGATGCCTTTGGCGGTATGGGGCTGAACCGACGCGATGCATTGTGGCGCATCAAATCCATTCGTGCGGATAAACCTCTGCCACTACTGAGTGATCCAATGGATGGCGAGGCGATCTATGAACCAGGTGTCGATCTGCCCACCACGAATTTAGGCGAAGAGGTGGTTGAGGATTACGTGTCAATCCGCATGTCCTTGCGCGCCCATCCCGTCGAATTGATGCGCCCCCTGCTAAGTGGATTAACACCCCATGCCGAACTGGCCCATATTCCATTGGGGCGGGTGGATGTCTGTGGTTTGGTGATTACACGCCAACGCCCGGGAACTGCATCAGGGGTGATTTTTCTAACACTTGAAGATGAAACAGGGGTCAGTAATGTGGTTGTCTGGCCAAAAATATATGAACGCTTTAGAACTGCTGTCATTGGTGGGCGATTGTTGCGCGTGCGTGGATATGTGCAGCGCGAAGGTATCGTAGTGCATGTCATCGCCCAAGAGGTCGAAGACCTTTCACCAAAACTTGCAGAACTTGGCCATCCACGCGATGACGCAATCGGCATCACCGATCCCAAAGCAGATGAGGCCCCACGCCCTGCCACGCCAAAACCACGCAATGCATGGCATCCAAGAGATCAGGCGAAAAAGCTATTTCCCAGTCGCGATTTTCACTGATCCCAAATGCCATAATTATACTATAAATTCTATAACTTAGGTCATGCGCACGGTCGTGTCCGACGTGTATCACAGAAACACACATTGAGGAGTACACAGCATGAAGAAGCACGCATCGCACTGGCCAATTTAGTCTTTATTGTCGTTGCCTGTGTCTGGGCTGTTCGTAGTGGCATAAAATAACGCCTCTTGCGCGTTATTCAATTTTGGCACTGGCCCAAAGGATCGTAGGGCACCATTAAATCGGGGGGCTGGTGCGGGATAGGTAACAGGGCCGTTTGGCGTGGCCACTGTAATGCGCTGCAACTCGGGATGTGCGGATAATCCAGCCATATCATTTAACAAGGCAAAGGCAACATCTGCCTTTGCCAGTAATTCAATAGCCTGATCCCCCGCTTGATTTAGAAATGCACTTGCCACAATCGCGTCTGTTTCCGCGCGATTTGCAACACGCATGACGTTGCTTACAAAACGCGGATCACCGGCCAACGCTTCGTCCTGTAAAAACACCATGCACAACTTCGACCACTCTCGATCACTTTGAACCGAAATTAGAATATGCTTTTTGTCCTGCGTTTCAAACACGCCATAGGGTGCGATTGATGGGTGCGCCAAACCCACACGTTTGGGGCTTTGGCCCCCTTCGTGGTTCATAAGCGGAACACTGAGCCAATCCGCCATAACATCGAACATTGAAACAGAGATGTCCGTCCCGTTGCCAGTGATACCGCGCGCAATCAAGGCCTCCAAAATCGCAGAATAGGCAGTGGCGCCAGTGGCAATATCAACGATTGAAACACCCACTCGGGCAGGTTCATCAGGACCACCCGTGATCGAACAAAGACCACTTTCAGCTTGGATCAACAAGTCATATGCCTTGCGCGCAGACAACGCTCCGGAGGGATTAAATCCCGTGATGGAACAGGTGATCAAAGCCGGATTTTCGCGCCTAAGTTCACATAGGGAAAACCCCAGTCGATCAAGCGCACCATGGCGCAGGTTTTGTACAACAACGTCTGCTTCTGCAATCAGTTCCCACAGGCGACTTTTGCCTGTTTCTGTGTTTAAATCCAACGCGACAGACACTTTGCCACGGTTGAGCCAGACAAAATAACTTGATTGCCCCGCAGCAACCGCATCATACCCTCGCGCAAAGTCGCCTTCGGGGCGTTCAATTTTAATAACCTCTGCGCCAGCATCCGCCAAACGGCACGTGGCAAAAGGTGCTGCAACCGCTTGTTCAATTGCAACAACTTTTAACCCTGCAAGGGGGGTCGCAATACCCATTAAAACGATCTCGGCATGCCTAAAACATGCTCTGCAATATACGACAGGATAAGGTTGGTTGAAATTGGGGCGACTTGATACAGCCGCGTTTCGCGAAATTTGCGTTCCACGTCGTATTCGGCAGCAAAGCCAAATCCACCGTGGAATTGAATACAAGCGTTTGCCGCTTCCCAACTCGCTTTGGCCGCGAGATATTTTGCCATGTTCGCTTCGGCGCCACAGGGGGCACCGGCATCAAACAGGTCGCACGCTTTATAGCGCATCAAATTCGCCGCCTCAATTTCAATATAGGCCTCGGCGATTGGGAATTGGACACCTTGGTTTTGTCCAATCGGTCGGCCAAAAATTTCGCGTTCACTGACATATTTGGTCACTTTATCTGTAAACCAATACCCATCACCAATGCATTCTGCGGCAATCAATACACGTTCAGCGTTGAGGCCTGTCATGATATATTTAAATCCCTGACCCTCGCTCCCGATTAAATTCTCCACTGGTATTTCGAGATTATCAAAAAACAATTCATTTGTTTCGTGATTGACCATATTTTCAATGGGGCGCAATTCCATTCCCGACGCAAGAGCATCTTTGATATCAACCAAGAAAATAGACATGCCCTCAGATTTCTTTTTGACTTGTTCCAAGGGCGTGGTGCGCGCCAAAAGGATCATGTAATCGGAGTGACGTACACGGCTAATCCATACCTTTTGACCATTGATGACATATCGGTCTCCTTTCTTGACCGCTGTCGTTTTGATTTTGGTCGTGTCCGTCCCGGTGGTGGGTTCTGTGACTCCCATAGATTGTAGACGAATTTCACCTGCGGCAATCCTAGGCAGCAAATCATTCTTTTGCTTATCTGATCCATGGTGCAACAGGGTGTTCATATTGTACATCTGACCATGACACGCACCAGAATTACCACCAGCACGATTAATTTCTTCCATAATAACAGAAGCTTGCGCCAAACCCAATCCAGAACCGCCATAGTCTTGCGGGATAAGCGCCGCCATCCAACCCTCTTTGGTCAGAGCATCAACAAATGCGTCGGGGTATCCGCGTTCTTGATCAATTTTTCGATGATATTCGGCTGGAAATTGCGCGCACAATGCACGGATACCGTCTCGAATATCGTCATATTGGTCCATACTGTCCTCAACCAAGCAATTCGTTTTGAAGTAATCTTAGGAAATTCAATCTGTTATTACAATCACTACATTCCATGCCAGGGTACTGATTCTAATGCCAAAATACGCCGAATGCGATCTGGGTCTGGATGGGCGTCAGCACAGTGCGACATGCGTTTATGCACAACTGCTTGGAATGCATCCATTGACACCTGCGTAAAGCGGTGCGCCATCGCGGCTGGATCGACATCATTCGCCGTTTTAGCACGGATATTTTGCCATTGCTCTAACACCTCGGCATCAATCCCTTCTTCGATCAACATTTGCTCAAATGCAATTGCACTTGGGCCCCGTGCCATGCGTGTTGCCAACATCCGTTTATGGATCCCGTTCGCCCCTTCGTAAATGGCGGTGATGCGCGCGTCACGATAGGTTTGTTCGATGCGATATTCGCGCAAAAACCCATAGCCACCCAGCACTTGAATCCCCAATTCGGCTGCGCGCATTCCGGCTTCGGTGCAAAAAATTTTTATCAATGGAGTTAAAAATTCAACCAAATCATGTTGACCCCCGCGCTCCATCGCAACAAAGGCGATATGCGTCATCCCACGTCCAAATAAGGCAAAGCGGTCAATCACATCTAACACACGACGCACATCGACATGCTGATCCAGTGTCGCAGGTGTGCCATCGCTTACGCGTCCCTGCTTACGTTCCGCAGCGTATGACGCAGCAATCTGATAAGCTCGCGCAGCATGTGCCACCCCCTGCAACGCAACATCACCGCGTGCATGGTTCATCATTGTAAAAATCGCAGCAAGTCCACGACCTTCTTCACCGATCAATTCGGCTTGCGCGCCATCAAACAACATCTGACAAGTAGGAGAGGCGTGAAGTCCCATTTTTTCTTCGATCCGCGTCACCTGGATCATATTTCGTGATCCATCTTGTTTTATCGATGGACACAAGAACAGCGACAGCCCCTTTACCCCCTCATCAGAGGTGCGCGCCAAAACCAAATGCAAGATTTCGTCGCTGATGTCCTGATCCCCTCCCGAAATGAAAATCTTTTCACCTGAAATATTCCACAACGCGCCATTGCGAACAGCGCGACAGGAAATACGTGACAAATCCGAACCGGCTTGGGGTTCCGTTAAACACATCGTTGCAATGCTTTGGCCTGTGGCCAACCTTGGCAAATAACGTTGCTGTTGCACATCATTGCCAAAATTCATCAATGTACGAATGGCACCAGGAACCAATCCAGTGACCATCTGCATGCTGTGATTTGCGCCGGAAAAAATTTCCGATGTGATCGCAAGAATTAATGCGCCCTGCTCCTGCCCTCCGAACGGTTCAGGTGCCGTTAAACCCGGCCACCCCTGCTCACAATAAGCGGCATACATTTCTTTGCAGCCCGTGGGCAGTCGAACGCGTCCGTTTTCAAGACGGCAACCTTCTTGATCGCCAATTGCATCAATTGGGGCAATTTCGCCCTCTGCAAAGGCTGCAAAATGCCTGCCAATTTCCTGTGCAAACTCTGAATCCCAAGCGCTCAGATCCGACGCACGCGCGACATGATTTAGCGAAAATAATATGTCTTCAAGAGGAGCAGAAAATGGGACCATATCGACTATACCAGCCCCAATAATCGTGCGGCATTTCCTTTGATAATGTCAGGGCGCAACTCATCCTTGATCGCAATTTTTTCGAAATCCGACAGCCAGCGTTCCGGCGTGATCATGGGCCAATCAGAACCAAACAGAACCTTTTTCCGCAAAATTGAATTACAATATTTCACCAAAATTTCAGGGAAATATTTCGGCGACCAGCCCGATAAGTCGATGTATACATTTGGCTTGTGCTGCGCGACGGCCAAGGCCTCTTCCTGCCATGGAAAAGACGGATGGGCGAGGATGATCTTCATATCGGGAAAATCAACCGCCACATCGTCCATATACATTGGGTTCGAATATTTCAGGCGCATCCCATTGCCGCCGGGCATTCCTGATCCGACACCTGTTTGCCCAGTGTGGAAAAGGGCAATACCACCCTCTTCCGCAATCGCCTCATAAAGCCCATATGCCATGCGATCATTTGGGTAAAACCCTTGCATCGTTGGGTGAAACTTGAACCCTTTGATCCCAAAGTCACGGATCAGCCGACGCGCCTCGCGCTGGCCCATTTTGCCCTTATGCGGGTCAATCGAGGCAAAGGGGATCAGAACATCATCATTTTCTGCGGCGATTTCTGCAACTTCTTCGTTGGCATAGCGCCGATATCCCGTTTCACGTTCCGCATCGACAGGAAAAATAACGGCCGCAATATTTTGTTCACGGTAATGTTGCGCTGTTTCTGGGACGGTGGGGGGATGTTTCCACGGCGCGCGGAAATATTGCGCCATCGTGGCCTGCAAATCATCATACCCATCGTCACTGTGACACCCACACGGTTCTTCGGCATGGGTATGAATGTCAATGGCACGAATATTTTCTAGGTCAATCATATATCAGTCCTTTGGCAAAACGACAGCCTGATGCGCGCCGTCGTAAAGGTGTTCGTGAATTGCTGCGCGACGCGCCAAAACCTTGCGGAAGTTCAAATTTCCTTTGGCAGTGATTTCGGCGTCAACCAGCGATGCAGGCTCTGAAAAAACAGCGGCACGTGCAATGCGCGTTGAAGAAGAAGTGTTTGATACGTTCCAGTCTGCCAATCGATCCCGAAGCAGCGCCAATACGGCGTCATCTGTCAGCATCCCATCCTGCGCATCAAGCGCCATTCCTTGCGCCTCGATCGCCTCGCGGTTGGGGAAAAGTAAAACGCCAACGTCCTCCTTATCATGCCCAGTTATGACCAAATCGGCGGCGAAAGGTGCAAAGTGTGCCAGCAATGAAAGCCGCAAAGCTGCGGCGCGTACCCAGGTGCCTGTCAGCAGTTTAAAGTCTTCAGACATGCGGCCATCAAATCGCATTCCAGCGTTGGGATTTTCCGGATCCACAAAAACCATTGCATCCCCCGTCAAAAAGAAACCCTCGTCATCAAAGGCTTCTTTGGTTTTTTGCAGATCATTGTAATATCCAGGCATGATGTTAGGCCCCTTAGCGCGCACTTCATACCGATCACCTTCATCAGGGACCAATTTAAGTGTGACGCCCGACATAGGCACGCCAATCACACCAGAGCGTTCTGTTGGTTCCTGCTGAATCATTGTAGCAGGCGCCGTCTCTGTCAAACCCCAAGAAGACGTCATCAACGGAATTTCGCCCTTAATCTGAAATGCCATTTTTTCAAAGCCCTGCCAAATGTCTTGTGGCAGCGAGGCACCCGCATAGAAAAGCATATCTAAGTCTTGGAAAAACTGCTGACGCAAGTCCGAGTCCGATTTCAGCGTTTCCAACAGCATGCCAAATCCAACAGGGACATTAAATGCGATACTGCCAGTAACCATTTTCAAATTTTCAACCGTCCGGTCAAATAAGCCCTTTAATGGTTTACCATCATCGATATAGTAGCTGCCGCCATTGGCCAGCATCATATTGAAATTGTGTGATCCACCAAACACATGGTTCCATGGCAACCAATCCACCACACGAGGAGGACGTTCTGCCAAAAATGGCAATGATTGGGACAACTGCGTCTGATTTACACACATCATTTTATGGGTTGTCATGACCCCTTTAGGTGCAGAGGTTGAACCACTTGTCATCAAAATTTTAACAACATTGTCCGGCGTCACCTCTCGACGGGCTGCATCAACATCGCTGCCATTATTCCCAGCCAACAGTTGATCCATAGATGTCACGCCCGTATGCGCCCCCACATTACTGGCGACGATTTCGACATGTGCCAATGCATCAAGAGCAATCGCATGGGCAAATTTGTCGGCATTAACGACATAGGCCATTGTGGGTTTCACCAGTGATATCGCATGTTCTAAACGTTCGTGCGCAGCTGGGATCAAAGCATATTGTTCAGCAATCGGTGCAGTTGGTACTCCGATGTAATGGGCAGCCAATGTTAACAAACCATGATCCACACCGTTTCCTGACATTATGAGGATAGGAGTTGTCGGCCCCATTCCTCGCGCAAGAAGTGAGGCTGCGATTGCGCGAACTTTTTGCAATGTGGATTGATATGTTTCTTCGCGCCACCCAGCACCGCTGCGTTCGGCCAAAAAGATACGATCACTTGCAAGATCCGACCACCGGTGTAGCCAATCTGCGGACGTATCAACCACAGGTCCCAAGTCCATATTCGAACGCAAAAACAGTGTCCCATTATCACGTTGTTCGCAGGTCACATTATGGGGTTCATAATCCGATGTTCTTTTCATCACCCATGCCTCTTTTTGCTATTTTCGATCATTTGCAGCGTCCCCACCAGCTGAGCCAACTGGTCAGGATCAATTGCGGACAACAGATCTTTTTCATTTTGCGCAACCGCTGCAATCGCGTCTTGATAAAGCGCGCGCCCTGCATCGGTTGGGTGCAATGCATAACTACGCCGATCTGTTGGGACACGCTCTCGCGAAATCAATTCACGCTCTTCTAATTCGTCTATAATAACAACCAAATTCGGACGTTCGATATCCAGTTTTTGCGACAACTGTGATTGATTTAGGCCAGGATTATCCACCACCAAAACCAATGCCGAATAGGTCAACATTCGCAATTCAAAGGGGCGCAGGGTTTGAATCAGTTCGGATTGAATAACATTAAATGAGCGTTTCAAATGGTAGCCAACAAAGCGACGCAGTGTTTCATCATTGATTCGTGTCATTTGGCCTCCTGACCTTCTGCCTATCTGAATTTTGGTGCGCGCTTTTCCAAAAACGCTTGCAAACCTTCCTGTGCATCAGGTGTTGTTTGTGACATCGAAGCTGCCAGCGCCTCGGTAAATAAACCATCCTCACGCGCCATATCGTTTACACGTGGGATAACATTCATCATCAGCATATTTGAAAACGGTGCGTTACTTGAAATTTTGGCTGCCAAACTCTGCGCCATTTCAATCGCCTCACCTTCTCCCACAGAATAATGAGCCAGTCCAAGAGCCAATCCTTCGTCAGCCGAATACTTTCGGCCTGTCAACATCATTTCGGTCATCCTGTCTGGGCCAATAATGCGCCCAATACGCGCGGTTGCACCACCACCCACAAAAATACCACGCCGTCCTTCTGGAAGTTGAAAGATAGTAGATGGTTCAGCAATGCGAACATGCGTTGCTGCTGCCAATTCCATCCCCCCTCCGATCACCGCACCAAACATGGCCGAAACAACAACCAGTCCACCAAATTGAATCTTATCCATAATCGAATGCCAGTGTCGCGAATGGTAAAAATTTTCTTCGGGCTCTCGGTGTACATGTTCCGACAGATCCAACCCGGAACAATAGTGCCCGTCAGTCCCTGTTAGGATTGCAACTTTAACGCCCTGTGGTGGCGCTGAAAAAAAACGTTCAAGTGCGTTCAAAAGTTCGTCACACATCGCATTTCGCTTGGCAGGCCTATTCATCGCTAAGGTCGCAATCGCACCTTCTACTGATACCTTAAGCATGTCTTGACCCACGTGTTACGCTCCCACTTGACAATAGTTCTTGTTGATTTATGTTATTATGCATAACAATATTGCAAATGAAAGAATTTTCTTCACGATCTCGACCGATGATCAGACCAAGAAGGGAACATCACATGCAATATCACCTTAATGGATTTGTTCCAGGCGACCCCGACATTAGCCCGGAGGGTGCACCGCGTAGCGTTGGTGAAAATGGCTTGCCCGCAAATGTGGACGTAATCATTGCTGGTTGCGGTCCTGCAGGATTATGTCTTGCGGCCCAGTTGGCGCGTTACCCAAATATAACAACCATGATCGTCGAGCCCAAATCCGGACCTATGGAGAAAGGTCAGGCCGACGGGATTAGCGTTCGCTCAATGGAGATGTTTCAAACCTTTGGATTTGCTGAAAAACTCAGCCGCGAGTCCGTTTGGATCAACGAAACAACATTTTGGACGCCTGATCCAGAAAATCCCGCTCATATTGCGCGGGTGGGTCGGGTACAAGATGTCGAAGATGGCATCAGCGAAATGCCCCACGTCTTAATCAATCAGGCGCGCATTCACGATATGTTTTTGGATAAAATGAAGCATGCGCCGACGCGACTCGAGCCAGATTACAATTTGAAAGTCGCGGATTTAACGATTGATCCAAATGCATCAGATTACCCTGTCACTGTGACCTTGGAACGCTGCGATGCCGTGCATGCGGGACACACTGAGATCGTGCGCGCGCGGTATGTGGTGGGTTGTGACGGTGCGCGCAGCACTGTACGCCGCGCCATTGGTGGCACATTGCACGGGGATGCCGCGCATCAAGCCTGGGGCGTGATGGATATCTTGGTCAACACAGATTTCCCCGACATCCGGATGAAATCAATCATCCAATCCCAAGCCGATGGCAGCATTCTGGTGTTACCGCGTGAGGGGGGATATTTGGTACGCCTTTACGTCGAAATGGACAAATTGACAGAAACAGAACGCGTTGCAGATCGCGGATTGACCCAAGACGACATCATTGCAAAAGCAAATCGCATTTTACGTCCGCATAAATTGGACGTGAAAGAAGTGGTTTGGTGGTCGATCTATGAAATAGGCCACCGCCTAACGGATCGCTTCGACAATATTCCCGAGGACAAAGTAGGACAAGAGGCACCATGCGTTTTTGTAGCAGGTGATGCCTGTCATACCCATAGTCCCAAAGCCGGACAGGGCATGAATGTTTCAATGGGGGACACCTTTAACTTGGGTTGGAAGTTGATCTCGGTCCTGCTCGGTCATAGTGATCCCAAGTTGTTATCGAGCTATTCAGCAGAACGTCGCGCAACCGCTAAGGCTCTGATTGATTTTGATCATCAGTGGTCGCGCGCGGTCAGCGCGCGCGGCGCGGACGAAGAAACCGATATTCCGATGATCCAGAAAAAATTTGTCGACGGTGGTCGCTTCACTGCAGGTTTAACAGTGTGCTATGCGCCCTCCCTCATTATGGGAACAGCCAACCATCAACGTCTTGCAACTGGGCTTATCGTTGGCGAGCGGTTCCATTCTGCACCAGTGATCCGTCTGGCAGACGCCAAACCGATGGAATTGGGACATGTGATCGAGGTCGGGCATCGGTGGACCCTATTTGCGTTTGCCCCTGATGTGGCACCTGATGATAAAGATAGCCCAATGTGGGCAACGCTGGACCGATTACAAAATGATCAAAATTCACCCATCAAGAAATCCATCGAAAATGGATTTGATCCTGACGATTTATTAGATTTGCGCGCCATCTATCAACAGAATTTCCGCGCTATTGATTTTGGATCAACGCACCCTGCCCTGCGCCCAGCCAAGGGAAGATACGGCCTAACCGATTATGAAAAAGTTTTCTGTGCAGATGTCAAAGATGCACCTGATATATTTGATCTGCGCGGAATAGATCGCACTCAGGGCGCATTAATTTTGGTGCGACCAGATCAATATATTTCACAAATCCTACCACTTGATCATTTGGATGTGCTATTTTCACACCTAAAAGCTGTTTGGAGCAGCACATTGGGGCATTGAAACATGAATTTTGATCTGACTGGGAAACGCGTTATTGTCAGCGCTGGCGGCTCTGGTATTGGGCGAGCAATCGTTGAGGGGTTTGTTAGTCAAGGCGCACAGGTCGCAACCTGCGACATCAACCCTGACTTTATCCAAGAACTGAAATCAGTACACCCAAACATCACAGCACAACTCGTTGATGTCGGCGATCAAACCGCTGTTCAACAGTTCTGCAACTCAGCAATCGAAGCCCTTGGTGGGCTGGATTGTTTGATCAATAACGCAGGTATCGCTGGCCCAACCCTAGGGATCGAAGACATTGACGCCGTTGACTGGCAGGCATGTTTGAATATCTGCTTATCCAGCCAATTTTATTTCGCAAAAGCTTGCATTCCATCCCTGCGCCAAAGTGGAGATGCATCAATCACCAATCTATCCTCAGCCGCTGGCAAACACGGATTTGCCTATCGCACCCCGTATGCTGCTGCAAAATGGGGTGTGATTGGGCTTACAAAGTCCCTAGCGATTGAACTGGGTGTAGATAAAATTCGCGTAAACGCGATTTTGCCTGGCCTTGTCGCAGGGGATCGACAACGCAACGTGTTATCCGCCAAAGCGCAGAGATTGGGCAAATCATTTGACGAAGTTGAGCGCGAAGCCTTTTCCTATACCTCGATCAAGGATTATGTGACTGCCCAAGATATCGCCGACCAAATCATGTATTTATCATCACCGTCTGGACGACGCATATCTGGTCAGGCAATCGCTGTCGATGGTGATACCAAGATGCTGGCATAGCAATAGGTCACGCCGCTCGGCGCGAGAATGATGGCGCGGTCACGATGCCACGATCGAACAAACTTGAAATTTCACCATCACTCATTCCAACGACGTCGCCTAGGATTTCCTCGGTATGTTCACCTAAGATTGGTGCTTTAACGGCCAAAGGTGTTTCACAATTCTCAAAGGACATGGGCGATTTGGGCACCAAATAGGTCCCGCTGCAGCCTTGTTGGGTTTCGACAAACATTGGGTTGTCGCTACTTAGGTCTGGATCCTCGGCTAGAGCACGTTTGGTCGATCGAAACTCTGACCATGTCAATCCAGCCGCATCGAATATCGGAGCGATATGATCAAGCGTGCGCTCTTGAAACCAAGGGCTAAGCAAAGCCGTGACGTGATGCCTCAGCTGCCAACGCGCCCCTTCGTCACCCAGATCCACATTATGTTCATGGGCCAATTGTTGCATTAGAGTTGATGTTTCCGTTGCCTTGACAATGCCGCGCCATTGTCGATCCGTCAGGCCAATGATCATGACGCGCCGTCCATCGGCACATAGGAAATCATGTCCATAAGCACCATAAAGCGCATTCCCGGATTTCCCGCGTTCATTCGTGTTTAATGTAGCATCCCCGATCATACCCAAATGTCCGATAACGGCGGCAGCCACGTCTTTTAGGTTCAGATCAACCGCCTGTCCCGCACCATGGCGCAATCTATGCCGTTCTGCAGCCAAAAGCGCGGACACACACATATTCCCTGCGATCAAATCCCACGCTGGCAATGCGTTCGCAGTTGGGTTGATTGACCCCTCTGGGCCCGTGATATCGGGAATACCAAGGGCCGGATTAACCGTATAGTCAACTTGCGGACGCCCATGTCGATCCCCACTGAGTGTGACCGAGACCAAATCAGGACGATGTTGTGATAATGTTTCATGATCCATCCATCCCTGCACCCTTAGGTTTGTCAGGAATAAGCCAGCATCCTCACCCGGTGCCGTAATAATCTGTGTGATCAACTCTTTGCCGCGCGGGTCTTTCATATCGACGGCAATTGATTTTTTTCCTTTGTTCATACCATCCCAAAACAGGCTTTGACCGTTCGGAGCAAGCGGCCAGCGGCCCGCATCTAGGCCCCCTTGAACACGGTCAAACCGTATCACCTCAGCGCCCATCTGGGCCAATGTCATTCCAGCGAGAGGGACAGCAACAAATGCCGATCCTTCAACAACACGCATACCTTTCAAAACACCGCTCATACCGTTGCCCCCCAAATTGCGGTTGCCTGCATACATTGATGTCCTGCAGAGCCAGTGAACAAACGCATAGTGGCAGTGTCCTCATTAACGCCTAGGATGCTGAACTCCTCACCCGCAAAG
Source organism: uncultured Paracoccaceae bacterium (assembly GCA_965657135.1). Taxonomy (GTDB): domain Bacteria; phylum Pseudomonadota; class Alphaproteobacteria; order Rhodobacterales; family Rhodobacteraceae; genus HIMB11. The sequence goes on along the minus strand of CBFHNF010000002.1, from coordinate 111,711 downwards.
GCAGGATGCACACCGCGGAAATCAAAGTATTGTGGCACCTCGCCACGATGCTGCACGGCCGACTGCATAAGCAGCGTAGCCTGCAAGGGTCCATGTACAACAAGACCTGGGTAACTTTCCTCAGTTCGCGCATATTCTACGTCGTAGTGAATTCTGTGCGCGTTGAACGTTACCGCTGAATACCGGAATAGCAAAGGCGAGGACATGTGCATATCCAGCTGAAAATCCACTTCGCTAGGGATGGGCCGCTTTTTAGGAGGCGCATATGCCGCGGGAATTTCAAGATAGGCGATGTCTTGTCGCTCGGTGAGTGAAACACCGCGCGGTCCACACAAGATATGGTCAACTGTCACCAAAACCATCGGACCTGCACCCGTTTCCTTCTCCGCAACTTCGCGAATTGTGGATGTTCGGGTGATGGTGTCCCCTATGAAAAGAGGTGCGTGAAATTCTAAGGCACCACCTGCCCACATCCGGCGTGGCAACTTGATCGGGGGCAAAAAATCGCCTCCACTTGCATGTCCATCCACTTTCAGATCGCGAGTCATCGCATCAGGTCCGAAGGCGCACCAATGCCACAGCGGCGGTAGCGCATCTGCTAATTTTGGTGCGTCTGATCCAGGTTGCCCCAGGGTCGCGTGTATTTGTGCGGCACGTTCTTCATTAATGCAGTCGCGCTCTGTCTTTGTTTTTCCTGCCCATACCGATAAGTTGAATTGATCCATGGGACATCCTCACTGTTTTATAGCACTGTATCCGGTATTTAATATTTTTAATAATAAAATCAGTAACTTACGTGAATACTATTGTATACACATGCAAATGCTGCAAACGCGAAAACAGTGTCTCGCGCTGAATTCATTCACCTTTTCCCTAGGTCATGCTGCACATGCAAAATATGTGGGCATGGTGTCGCACCCCCTAAAAACTGTCTGGTTTTTCATTTTTTGTGATCCGTTTTTCGAAAAGGCTTGAAACTTCTAAATCTGCCGTCACTCTGTTTTCCAACAAAGTATCGCATTGGGGAATAGACATGACAGAGATCGGAATTGGAGTAGTTGGCGGTGGATACATGGGCAAGGCACACAGTGTTGCCATGTCCGCAGTTGGCGCTGTATTTAACACGAAATTACGCCCTGTTTTGCAAACTATTGCGGCATCTTCTCCTGAAAGTGCGGAACGATATCGCACTAGCTACGGGTTCAGGCGGGCAGCCAGCGATTGGCTTGATTTGGTGAATGACCCAAAGGTTGAAGCCGTCATAATTGCGTCCCCGCAAGACACACACGAGGCCATTGCACGCGCGGCGATCGCCTTGGGGAAACCAGTGTTGTGTGAAAAACCCATCGCCGACACAATAGAAGGCGCACGTGCGATGGTCACATTGGCCGAGGCCGCGAATGTGCCGAATATGGTTGGATTTAACTATATCCGCACGCCTGCATCCCGTTTTGCGTATGACTTGATCCAAAACGGCGAAATTGGCGATGTCACTTGGTTCCGCTGTGAACATACCGAAGACTTTTTATCTGACCCATTGTTGCCCAAAAACTGGCGCTGTGAGGGTATGGCCACGGGAAACATGGGGGATTTGGCACCACATCCTGTCAATGCAGCCTTGCGATTGATGGGCCCCATAACGCGCGTGATGGCAGAGGTCGAAACCGTGCATAAAACACGCACGGGCGGCGCGGTGACCAACGATGATCACGCGCAAATCATGTGCCGATTTGCAAATGGTGTAATGGGGCACATCTATTCGAGTCGCGTGGCAACAGGACGCAAAATGGGATATGCCTATGAAATTCATGGTACCAAAGGATCCATTCGTTTTGATCAAGAAGATCAAAATGCTCTCTGGCTTTATCGTAGCGAAGGCCCAGAGGCAGAACGCGGTTTCCGCAAAATCCTGACAGGGCCAGAACATCCAGATTATTTACCCTTTTGCCAGGGCCCCGGGCACGGTACCGGATATCAAGATATGATCATCATCGAAGCCAAAGATTTCATCGAGGCCATTGAAACAGGCAAACCACGTTTCCCAACATTTCGTGACGGATTGGCCGTTGCCGAAGTCATTGATGCCGCGATCCGCTCCTCGCAAACGGGCGCATGGGTTGATGTAAACAATGTACTGGCGGACGCTCCATGATCACGACACAAGCAGCTCAGGATTTCTTGGGGGCAAATTTTGCTGAGTGGATATTGGATTTAAACATCACCATTACGCAAATGTCCGCCAATGGTGCGACGCTTGAAATTCCGATCCACCCACATATCGAACGTGTTGGGGGCATCGTGTCTGGTCAAGCGCTCAGTTCTCTGGCGGATACGGCAATGGTATTCGCATGTATTTCTGCGCTTGATGCATTCGTACCAGTGGCAACAACGAATTTGGAAACGCGTTTCCTAAGTGGGGCCAAAGGGGATCGCATAATTTGCGATGCGCAGGTTGTCAAAAAAGGGCGCTCCTTGATATTTTGTGAGGCCAGCATGATCGCTTTGCCAAGCGATAAGCCAGTCGCCCGGGCATCAGCGACGTTTTTCGTCCCGAACTAGGCGTGGCAAATATATTCGTCAGCGCGCATTTTATGATAGGTGATATGTTCCATCCCCAAATCAATCGGGAATGGATCCACTACATGAATTTCTGCACCATTCATGATCGCCAAGCGTAGGGCTATGTTTGTGATATTAACGCTAAAGGACGTCCCCATGAACACGAAACGCGTGGACTGTTGCATCCAGTTTTCCGCCATATTCATCCGATACAGATCGGTATAATATTCATCAAATAGCAAAACAAATGGCTTCAAAGAATGACCCAATTCAGGGATCAGCGATATTTTCGAAATTCGAAATGCATCCAACAAGGCCTTTTTCACGGCTTCATCATCCTCGATATCTGGACACTGTGACACCACCTGTTCCCATGGCGCGTCCAATAAAGCCACTGTTTCACCCTGCTGGTGCAACACTGTAACCTTGTCCAATCGACCATGGATCGGAATGTACGTTCCATTTCCCGCCTTACCATCCAGACCATCAATGTTTTGGGTGATCAGCCGTTTATCTGACAACCAATGATGAACGTCGTTCGGCACGATATCGCGATAACAGGCGAAGCGTCGAAAATACCACAGCAAAAACGCATCGGGATGATTTAAATACATCTCTCTCGTCGCCATTTCTTGGGGTGTGTAATTCACGCTGCCGATCGTCCAAAAGCCATCTTCGCCCCGAAATGTGGGGATCCCACTTTGTGCGCTGACGCCTGCGCCTGTGATGTAAAGTGTGCTCATTTTGGTGCCTTTATCACTTAATATTGCGATTTATTTGCTGCAAACTTATTTGACGCAGCCAAATTCACGTGTAACCTCGGCCATAATCAATCACTTGCTCATTCAAACAGAGGCTAATATGAACATTTTGCCAGTCATTTCCAACTTTACCAATCAAATGGAAGATATCTACAAAGATTTCCATCAAAACCCAGAGATTGGATTTGAAGAGGTACGCACAAGCAAAATCGTGGCACAATACTTGACTGATTTTGGTGTAGATGAAGTGCATACAGGCATTGGCGTTACGGGTGTTGTGGGTGTTATAAAAGGAAAGCATGCTGGAAACCGGCGTATCGGCTTGCGAGCTGATATGGATGCATTGCCCATTCACGAAGAAACCGAGTTGGCCTATAAATCCCAAAAAGACGGAAAAATGCATGCCTGTGGGCACGATGCACACACCACAATGTTGCTGGGTGCGGCAAAGCATTTGGCCGAAACGCGGGATTTTCAGGGCGAAGTGATTGTCATTTTCCAACCCGCCGAAGAGGGACTGGGCGGCGCCAAGGCAATGATCGAAGACGGCCTGTTTGATCGTTTTCCATGTGATGAAGTTTTCGGCATGCACAATTCACCGAATGGGAATCCCGGCACGTTTGAAATATGTCGTGGCGCTGCTATGGCGGGAGCTGCTTTTTTCGATATTCATGTTAGCGGCAAAGGCGCCCATGCCGCCATGCCGCAAAACGCAAAAGACGCGATTCAAATCACCAATTCACTGATCACCGATTTAAATGCAATCATCTCGCGAAATGTCCCACCGCTTGAGACGTGCGTCCTGTCGATAACACAGGTGCACGCAGGATCGGCCTATAACGTGATTCCCCAGACGGCACATTTATGTGGCACCATCCGATATTTCAAAGATGACATTTTTGACCTGGTGTGCAATCGGATGCGCGCGATTTGCGACGGTGTCGCAACCGCATACGATGCCGAAGTGACGCTGGACATCCGAGCGGCCTTTTCAGTTTTGCAAAACGACAATGATCTTAGTTCTGCGTATCTTGATGCGGCGGCAGATATTGTGGGGACTGATCGGGTGTCCGACAAAATTCAACCTGCGACTGGATCAGAGGATTTCGCAGATATGATGAAATCAATCCCCGGAGCATATTGCCGTGTGGGACATGTGGGGACCGTTGGATTGCATAATCCTTCATTCATACTTGGGCTAGAGGTTCTGCCTGTGGGCGCATCAATTATGGCGCGCGTCGCCGAAAAACGTCTAACACCAAACGCGGTTTAGGTTTGTCCATCCTCTCGGCATCCTTACCAATGTTTATTTTTATTTTTGCGGGCCTTTTTTCACCTGGACCGAATGTTGTCATGCTGACAACTTCGGGGGCGCGGTTTGGGTTTATGGCCACCCTGCCCCATTTGTTAGGTGTTCCAATCGGCACTGGCCTTGTCGCTGCGGCGAGTGTACTTGGCGTGCAATCGATCCTTATTGCATTTCCAGTTTTGGAAATTACGATCAAACTCATCTCGGCCTTGTGGATCCTCTGGCTATCGTGGAAATTGATTACCGCCTCCCGGGCAAAGGCCCACGATCGTGATCGTCCTTTTACCTTTTTGCAGGCAGTTTTATTTCAAGTGGTTAATCCAAAAATTTGGGCCGTCGCCTTTGCCGCGACAGCTGGGTTTTCGATTGGGTTAAGCATTTGGGCCGAGGCCTTGCGCCTGTCTTTGGGGTTTTGTGTAATCAACCTTTTTGTTTGTTTATTCTGGACCTTCGCTGGCCATGTATTCGCAAAATATTTACGGCAGCCATTAATTTGGCGCGGGTTTATGATGGCAATGGCAGGCGTGCTGGCCAGCTCTGCAATATTGATTTTTGTGTAAGGAAGGCTGATATGCGACAACCATTCAAGGGCATCGAAAACCTAGAAGCCGCCTATGATCTAGAGACACCAGAGGATAACATTAAGCTGTATGCCGCTTGGGCAGACACCTATGATGCCGGCTATCGCACAAGCATGGATTATATTCTGCACCAGCACGTAGGTGAAGCATATCACAGTGTGAATGGAGGGCCAAAGGTACTGGATATAGGGGCGGGTACAGGTGCTCTTGCAGAGGTTCTTGGGCTGCTGGGAGAATACCACATTGATGCAACTGATATTTCGCAAGAGATGCTGGATGTGGCCGCTGAAAAAGGGATGTATACGTCTTTGTTTTGTGCCGATGTCACCAAGGGTTTGCCGGTAGTCGATAACACCTATGATGGGATTGTAAGCTCAGGAACTTTTACCTTGGGGCATGTTGGACCAGCTGCCCTTGCAGAACTATTGCGTGTCACAAAACGTGGTGGCCATATCGTAATTTCCATAAACAATTATCATTGGCATGCTCTGAAATTTCCCATTGAGCTTGAGATGCTTGCCAATAAATATGCCCGTTTTGAAACACGCACCGTGCCAATTTATGGACCCGATGCGGATCACGAACACAGTGCGGATCAGGCCCGACTGCTGGTCATGACAAAATAGTATTTTGTGCTGAAACACATTGATTTTGCCCTCAAACACACCAGTTCACATCAGCATAAAGCGACCAAACTATTGGGGAATATGCATGGGTGAAATGCGCCTAATCAAACCATATCTATTTGGATTTGCAGGAACGCTCCCGTTTTTATGGGGCCTGCTTAGTCATTTTGTGCCCTTTCGCCTACCTGAACACCTGATGGGTGAAAATTTACAAATTACCTACGGTATCGTGATTTTTGCCTATATGTCTGGAACACACTGGAATTTTGCCGCGCTCTTGAATGGTGGGGAAAGCACGAGCGCTTATATCTATGCGGTTGTGCCTGCGCTATTTATGTTCGCCGTGATGTTATTTGCGCGAAACCATGTGCATCTATGCCTAATCATTGCGTTTCCTACATTATTGTGCGTGGATCGCTATTTCGCAAATAGAGGTGTAACGCCACACTGGTGGATGAATTTGCGCCTGTGGCTTAGCGGGATCGTCACCCTGTCACTGTTGGTAACGTTCTTTACATCCTAATCAATGGCCTTGCACAAATCGCGCACCTTTTCGCGGCGGGGCTTCTTTTCCGCCAGCGAAGCATTGTGCCGTTTCCATCCATAATTGTGCCCCTGACCCTGTGATTTGCAAATCTGTGTCAAACACACTGCGCGTCTGTGTCACCACCTGAGCAAAGGCGACTGCTGTTCCTTCAATCCGTTCAGGGTCGCTGGGGTTCCCAAATTCCCAGATTTCACCAGAGGGCGAGGTCAATTTCAAATGTGGTAACTGTTCGGGTATATCCAGCCCTTGAACACTATGTGACCACCCGAATGTGTTCACCCCCAAGATGACGATATTTTCAATCCGGTCGCCCTCATGGCGCTGCTGTCCCAAACAATCAAAAACCTCGTGTCCATGGGCCCAAGTTTCCATCTGTCGCGCCGTTATCGAGGAGCGCACGGACATATCTGGACCCGCCCACTTCACCCGCAACTTTGGATCAATTCCATTCAACCGAGAACAAAAATCATGAAAGTGATCATTCCATGCCTGATATAACTGAAATCCGCGAGGGGAGATCCGCGCGTTTTCAACGGGCCGCATTCCATGGGATTGGATCGCTGGTAATATTTCAGACAGGGTTTTCGCAAACAAATCTGGTGCGAAAATAGAATGATCCGCCTGCACATTCCAAAAATATAGATGAGTTAAAACATCTTCGATCGTCCAGCCTTTGAACTGGGTCACCATTTCAAAATCGCGCGCACCGATGGGTTCAATTACAGAAGACAACAGTTGGCATTCCGCGAGAAAATCATGCACTTGTTTCATTTTCTCCTCTATCCAATCCATCACCATCATTCGTTATAAACCTAATCAAAACAAGAAAATTTTGATACCGAATTGTAGTGGACACAACAAATATTCTTTGTTTCAATAGAAGTATGCCTCATGATGATCATTCTCATTCTTTATTGCCGTCTGACCCTGCACTGCGGGTAAAGGCGCTTGAAACGCTTCTTGTTGACAAGGGGTTGGTTGACCCTGCCGCGCTGGAAGAAATTATCGAAACCTATGCACATAAAATTGGCCCACAAAACGGCGCTAAAGTTGTCGCTAAAGCCTGGGTGGACGCAGAGTTTCGCGCAGCACTATTGGGCGATGCAACTGCTGCAGTCCGTGAAATGGGGTACTACGGACGCCAAGGGGAACACATCGTTGCGGTGGAAAACACCTCTTCAACACATAATTTAATCGTTTGTACGTTATGTAGCTGTTATCCATGGCCGTTGCTGGGCATACCGCCGGGATGGTATAAATCTGATGCTTATCGCGCGCGCGCCGTGCGCGAACCGCGTGCCGTTTTAGCAGAGTTTGGAACACAGCTTTCACCTGAAACAGCAATTCGCGTTTGGGACAGCACTGCAGAAATTCGGTATTTGGTCATCCCAGAGCGTCCGAAAGGTACAGAGGGCTGGTCAGAAGATCAACTCAGCCAAATCGTGACACGCGATGCGATGATCGGAACCAAAGTGATCGAGGCCGCACTATGACACGTGTGCACGACATGGGCGGTCGATTTGGTGATGGGAACATAAACCCTAGAGAACCTGACGCCGTCTTTGATGTAGATTGGCATGGCCGCGCTTTGGCGCTGACACTGGCGGCTGGCGCATTAGGGAAATGGAATTTAGACATTTCACGACATGCAAGAGAATGCCTCGCTCCTCAGGATTACGCACGTTTTGGATATTATGAAAAATGGCTGGCGGGTTTAGCTGATTTGTTGGTGGACAACGGAGTTCTAACGAAAGAAGAGCTGCGTACTCTTACCCCGACACCCAATTCTGAATTGATAGACAGAAAAATGTTGGCTGAAAACGTCGCCCGCATTTTAGCCAGTGGTGGGCCTGCGGATAGACCTTCACAGGTGCGCAGTATTTTCAAAGTTGGCGATCAAATTAAAACCCGATCCGTCGGGAATACATTGGTGGATGGGGGCCACACCCGATTACCAAACTATGCGCGCGGGAAATCAGGTTGGATTGTTGCACATCATGGGGCGCATATCCTGCCAGATAGTAACGCCCACCGTTTGGGAGAGGCACCAGAACCACTTTATTCCGTGGGCTTTTATGCACGTGATTTATGGGACAATGCGGAGAACCCCAATGACGAAGTGATGCTAGATTTATGGCAATCTTACTTGACGGCCCAATAATGGATCAGGCGCCGACACCCATTTTCGAAGAGCCATGGCACGCACAGGTCTTTGCACTGACTGTTGCGCTGAACGAAGCTGGCGTTTTTCACTGGCCCGATTGGGCATCCCGATTTGGCGCGACGCTGGCGCATCATGGCCAAGCGCGTGATCTAAATGGGGGGTCCGATTATTTTCACGCATGGGTCGAAACACTTGAAACGTTTTTGGACGAACGCGAAATCGCCCCACCACAGGAATTAGCCGTCTTGAAATCAAAATGGGCCGCTGCTTATTTACGAACGCCACATGGGGAACCCGTCAAACTTTGACACTTTACGCGCATGTATTTTTTTGAAAAGTGATGCCCTACGTCACGTCGATAACGACTAATATAAACATTAGATCGAAATTGGCATTGCGTCCGTTGGAATGGTTCATAAAGTGAGCGGAATCATCAAGCATAGGGAAAATGAAATTGAGCCTAACAAAAGAGCAGATTTTAGAGGCCTTAAAAAATGTTGCGCCCGAGAGAGGACGAGACATCGTTTCATCAGGCGTGATGCGGGCTCTGAATGTTGAGGGAAACAGCGTGCGCTTTGTGATGGAAATTGATCCATCGCAGGCACAAACCTACATGCCTGTGAAAACCAAAACAGAAGCAATGCTAAAGGAAATGGGTGCAACAGATGTTTCTGTCGTAATGACAGCCCAAAAAGCACCAAGCGCTCCACCCGATCTGAACGTAAAGAAAAAGGCTGAACCAAAAGGCCCTCAGAAAGTACCAGGCGTCGATCGCATTCTGGCTATTGCATCTGGGAAAGGTGGGGTTGGCAAATCAACGGTAAGCGCCAATTTAGCCTGCGCACTTGCAGCTGAGGGACGCCGTGTTGGACTGCTGGATGCAGATGTTTATGGCCCCTCACAACCGCGTATGCTCGGCATCTCAGGTCGCCCTTCCAGCCCAGACGGAAAATTGATCATTCCGCTACAAAATCATGGCGTTACCATGATGTCGATTGGGCTGATGACAAACGAAGGACAGGCGGTCGTTTGGCGTGGCCCAATGCTGATGGGCGCATTGCAACAGATGATGTTTCAGGTGCAGTGGGGGGCATTAGATGTTCTGATTGTCGACCTGCCACCAGGTACTGGGGATGTGCAGATGACTCTCGCCCAAAAAGCGGAAGTGGATGGCGCTATTGTGGTTTCTACACCCCAAGATATCGCGTTGATTGATGCGCGAAAAGGGATTGATATGTTCCAACAACTAAAGGTACCGGTACACGGTATGATTGAAAACATGTCCACGCACATTTGTTCAAATTGCGGGCATGAAGAACATGTTTTCGGACATGGCGGTGTTCACGCCGAAGCTGAAAAACTGGGCGTTGATCTTTTGGCTGAAGTCCCGCTAGATTTGAACATTCGACTTGCCGCTGATAGTGGCACTCCGATTGTGGTTTCACATCCGTCGCACCCACAATCCCAAGTGTTCCGCGAAATGGCACGCAAATTGATTGATCGAGGTCAAACATAATGCATAATCGTGTCCGTGCCGCGAAATGGAATGATTTAGCGATCGGACAACTCAAATACGGATGTATCGATGACTGAATTGTGGCTGGGCATTCAGCAGGCAGTCTGGCTAACGCTCACGCTGGACGCTGATCTGGTTGAAATTTCCCTTCGCTCGTTGCGCGTAACTTTGAGTGCTTTGTCGATATCCTGTTTGATCGCGCTTCCGCTTGCGGCGGTACTTGCAGTGCAACGGTTCCGCTTTCGACGTTTGGTCATTTCAATATTGAACGCATTGATGGGGTTGCCTCCTGTTGTAGTGGGGTTGATCGTTTACATTGTGTTATCACGTTCTGGGCCCTTCGGCGTATTGGGGTTGTTATTCACAACACATGCGATGGTCATCGCGCAGGTTATCATTATCACCCCGCTGATTGCATCGATTGCCCACCAATCCCTGCGCGAATTATGGTCAGAATATCATGATTTGTTGATCTCACTGAACACATCGAAATGGCAGCGCATAAAAACCCTATTATGGGATGGACGGCGCGCCCTAATGACGGCGTCGCTTGCGGGATTTGGCCGCGCCATTGGAGAAGTTGGCGCCATTATGATTGTGGGCGGCAATATTGATCATGCAACCCGCGTCTTAACCACGGCGATTTCACTTGAGACGTCCAAAGGTGATTTTGCGCTGGCGCTGGCGTTGGGATTTGTTTTGATCACCTTGGCCTTAGCTGTCAATTTCGCAACCCACTGGTTGGGTCAAACTGAGCGAGAGGGACGGTGGTAATGTTTCCAATGATTGCAAACGGCCTTTCGGTGAAGGTGCGGCAAAAAAGGATTATCGGACCCATTGACCTTACGATCAATAAGGGCGGCACAACGGTTATGATGGGCCCAAATGGCGCGGGCAAAACAACCCTACTTAAGGCCCTGCATGGCATTATCCGCCTATCCTCAGGACAGGTCACATTTGCATCGCCCTCACGTGGGAAAAAGACCGCTCAAAGCTTTGTGTTTCAATCACCCATCATGTTACGCCGAAGCGTATTGGAAAATTTGGCCTATCCCCTCCTCATTGAAGGTCACGACAAACAAACTGCAATGGATCACGCCCGCACTTGGGCGACAAAAATCGGCCTAGGCTCACATACGGAACGTCCTGCCCCATTTTTATCAGGTGGTGAAAAACAGAAAATCGCGCTTGCGCGTGCGCTGATTACATCCCCAGAGCTTTTGTTTCTAGATGAACCCACGGCCTCTCTGGATGGGACGGCAACAATTGAGATTGAGGCCCTGCTAAAAGAAGCCAAAAATACAGGCACCACAATAATCATGTCAACGCACAATATAGGGCAAGCCCGTCGCATGGCAGATCGCGTCATATTTTTGAAAGACGGTCAAATCGACGCGCACAGTCTTGCAAACACGTTTTTTGAACTGCCCCCGACACTGGCTGCCCAAAAATTTATTGCAGGAGATATCGTCGTATGATCCGTTTCCTTTTTATGCTGCTTATAATTTCTACAGCCACACTATCCAATGCCGATATGATGCGAATGGCCGTGACGACATCGTTTAATAATTCAGGCCTAAGTGACAAGTTATTGCCCGCAATCAAGCTAGACCTGGGGCTTGATGTTCAGCTGTTGATTGTTGGTACTGGCCAGGCAATCCGTTTGGGCGCAGCAGGCGATGTGGACGCAATCCTAGTGCATTCCAAAGCGGCGGAAGAGAGTTTTGTTGCGGATGGTTTTGGAACACATCGACGTGAAATCATGTACAATGATTTCGTGATAATCGGACCCAACAATGACCCCGCTCGTGTAGAAGAGGCCACAACGGTTTCATCTGCACTGAATGCAATTGCAACTTCCCAATCACGTTTTGTCAGCCGTGGGGATGACAGCGGAACGCATAAAAAAGAACAGGCTCTTTGGGTGGCGTCCGGACTTGCGAGCGATGAATTCGGGCCTTGGTATCGAGCCGTGGGATCCGGCATGGGCGCATCGCTGAACACCGCGGCGGGAATGGACGCCTATATCTTGTCAGATCGTGCGAGTTGGTTGAATTTCCAAAACAAAGCTGAACTTCGCATTCTCTTTCAAGGTGATCCTGCTTTATTTAATCAATACGCCTATTTGCCGATAAACCCAAACCGACACAACCATGTGAAACATGATCTAGCAATGGCATTAGAACGGTGGCTAACTTCTGCGCGGGCCGCCGAAATAATCAACAGCTACACGATTGATGGACAATCGCTTTTTATGTTTAATGCAAAATAAAAAACGGAGCGTAATGACTCCGTTTCAGGTCATTTTGGCCTCCTTAGGTAGACATTGTGCAAGTGATGCACTCTGCGTGCGTTAAAGGAGTTTTCAAAAATTGCCACGCGAAGATGATAACGGTCTTAGGGTAGCATAAATTTGGGATGGTTTGGTTATCAGCACATTTCAAATGTAATAAGGTAGCTGACAACGCACATTATCCCATTAAGATGGCCCCCCAGAACAAGGTAAATATGCAATACTCTCACCCGTATCGCCGCGCAAATATTCCAATACATTCTTGCCCGACCAAATCTTAATTTTTTCACCAGAATGCATCGAACCCTGGCCGACAGCCGTTCCTGTGTGTTCATCTTGATAGGTATATAACACGCGTCCTGTCTGACCGTTTTCACACGTGACTTCTGCTTGTCCTAGCCCGAAAAAATTCCGTGACACCCATGTGCCTGCACACGGCTGACCATCTGATGTTGTGCCGCTAAACGTACCTGCGCCGCGGCCAAATGCACGACCGTTAAACCAAACCCCCTCATACCCAATGCAGGCAAGAACGCGCACGCAATTCTGGCGATCCGACGTCATTGGGCAGTAGGTGTTCGATTGCGCAATGAGCGTATTTGGGATCACTGAGACAGCAAGAAGCACACCTAACGACTGAAATTTATTCATAATAACTCTCAAAATTCTTAAATTAAATGTGGAACATATCAATTATATTATGGCTATTTTCAGTTTTTCGTCGATAGACAAAATTGTAAGTGATCCACTTTAGATACACGGCCGTAGATAATATAGGTTCATCGCTATAAATAGATGCATTGGTCGCCAAGGTTAGCGATCAGAGAACACAAGGCTCCTTTTTGTTGGCTACGAAACTTCTGTCTTTTCGTGTTCTCAGACGGGCGATGAGCCGTTGTATTCAAAAGTCGCATTCGCCCGTCATTTATTCCAAAACGCAGGTGTAAAAACAAAAAAGCCTCCGCAATCCGGAGGCTTCTCTGAGCGTGCCCAAATAACAGGGAGAAATTTATGAGCGCGCAACGCAGCTGGGAGGATGCTGCGATTGCAAACACAATAGCCGCAGCGCAGCATTTTATCAAACGTTAAATCTGCATATCTGCCCAAACAATTTTGCATGGCTAAAAGGATAAAGGCGGCTCAATCATGAATTCCTCCCAAAATTCATAAGAACCGCCTTTATCGTCCGAAACCGGATGCGGGCATTTTGTGCAATTTTTGTGAACTGTCAATGGACAAACCGTGCGCACTTATGAGGCTCATCAAGCAAGCAAACTAAAAATTGGTAGAAAACCTCGTTCACTTTCACCGAATTGTATCTAAGATAAAGTGATGTGAAACCTATAGGTACCCATATGATGAGCGACATCGACACATTCATTGATACACAGGCACATGATATTCGCAGCGCTGCCTATCGCGAGAAGTGTAAAAACGAATTACAAAAAAACGGAGTCCTAAAACTGAACAGTTTTATTCAGCCCGACACACTTGAGCATTTGATCCATGAGGCCAAAGCCGCACAAAAAGGCGCGTTTTATACCAGCGCCAAACACAACGTTTATCTGACGAAACAAAATCCCGCCCTATCAGATGATCATGTTTACAATCGCATGCTCAGCTCGTCCAAGGGCTGCATATGCACCGATCAGATTCCCAGTAAATCGCCCCTGTTACACATATACAACGCTGCTGAATTTAAGTCGTTTATTGCAGCAGTCGTTGGTGAAGACGCCCTTTATCCTTACGCCGATCCACTTTCATCGGTTAATGTGCATTATGCAAGCGAAGGCCAAGAGTTAAACTGGCACTTTGACAATTCTGAATTTGCAATAACCTTATTGTTGCAAAGACCCACAGAAGGTGGAACCTTCGAGTATGTAAAAAATATGCGTGATGCTGATGCGGGCGACATGAACTATGACGGTGTACTAAGCGTCCTTGATGGCCAAACTCCTGTCGAGATTTTGGACATTGATCCGGGCACATTGGTGTTATTTCGCGGAAGAAATTCAATGCATCGTGTCACGCCTTCTATCGGGGAAAGGCAACGAATGTTGGTTGTTCTTGCCTATAATTCCCAGCCTGGCATTGCGCTATCTGAAACGGCAAGGCAGACCTTTTATGGGCGATTAGAGTAATCTGCCACAGGTGTTTTGGAACTTAGCTATGCGAGACGCGCATATCGGACATGTAAAATTGTTTATTTTTTCCACGTACAATTATTGCTAATCTTCATTCAACGGCGAGTAACCTCCCTGTATCGCCAACGAAGGTTCGCATGACCTCCTCCCATCCATGCGAATCTGACGCAAATGGCCTCCGAAATCGGGGGCTCTTTTGCTTTTGGAATAATGAAAGATGGGTTCTTAGATTGGACAAACGGCGGTTTTGATTTGATTGTTTCTTATGCTACTCTTTGTGCATGGCCGATCAAAATCTTGAATTTTCGTACCGTGCATTTTTGTTGGAACATGCCATCACGCACGGGGCGGATCCAAACAACCGAGTCACCCAGTTCGATATGTGCCGCAAGCGCGGTTGGATCGACGCACTTGGACATGTCACGCAGGACGGAATTGAAGAGGTGCGTTTTGCGAAACAGATAAGAGTTGTCAAATAAACCCTATGCTGGTGCTTATTTCACTTTTTCAAACATGATTGTGACTTCGCCAACAGGGATGCCCCATTTTGACATATATGCCTTGTTCAAAACACGCGTTTCCGACAGCATCCACATATAATCCTTAAACGACACGCGCATTTCACCACTGGGCAGAGGGAGGTCGATCGTATAGGTCCAATAGAACATGTCCCCATCTATTTCCCCTTCGGCACCTCCTACAACTCCATCGGCGTGACCCTGCCATTCATTGTCGCCGTTTTTCGTCAGGGTCCAAATGCGCTGTTCTTCAGCACCATCAGAATACACAAAATCTTCTACAAGAATGAGTTTGCTACCATCCCACGATCCATTGATCGTAACATTGAAACGACGTGACACATTTCCCAAAACATCCTGAAACTGACCATGCGCAAGTGTTTCACCAACGAAAAATTCGACCAATGAAAAATTCAAATCTGATAGTTTTTCATCATCTATCGAAGGCTTTAGACCACAACCAGCAACCAATACCACAGGCATCAAAACCTTTAGGAATTTGAACATATATGCGCCCCTTAAAACTTATGTTTATTCTATGTACGTGATATGTGAGGCAATAGGATCACTTATAATGAAACCATATTAGGATTGTGGCTGTTCAGAAAACGGTGCATAATCCCATTCGCATGCTTACTGCGACACCTGCACACCATAAGATTGCAGTTCTGCTAACGCGGCGGGTGGCAAATATTTCCCAGAGAATTGAACAATCACTGCATTGGCAAACAAGATTGAACCATCAAATTCACCCAAAACAATGGCTGGGTTTCCATTTTGGAATTCGTTTGGCAAAGTGCCCTGATAAACAACTGGAATGCTGATCTCTTTGTCCGAAACAAAAAACTGGACGCCAGAGGACTGTGTCATTTCAACATCTGTTGCGATCCCAAACACATTTACTGCACGGGCATTTTGCGATGCAAACTCTCCAAC
Organism: uncultured Paracoccaceae bacterium; assembly: GCA_965657135.1. Lineage (GTDB taxonomy): Bacteria > Pseudomonadota > Alphaproteobacteria > Rhodobacterales > Rhodobacteraceae > HIMB11. The sequence goes on along the minus strand of CBFHNF010000002.1, from coordinate 95,757 downwards.
TTCACTCGGGAACAAAAAATAACGCGTTTGCGAAAATACCGATGACGCCAAAATACTTAGTGCAATGGCAATGCTGATTACGTATTTCATATTTTGCTCCCCTACCTTGGTGGCGATGATGGGACCAGTTAACCCGCAATTGCACACCAAGACAAGCGGTTGCAAAACAATGTACGAATTCCACCTGTTTTGAGTTGTAGAAAAAGGCATGACCGCTAAACTAACACGGCAGGTCAGTTTTCTACATAGGTGCATGGACAATCTTCTGAATCCCCAAAATACACATATCCAGCGGTGTCCGCGATGCGCGGCTGCGCTAAAAACGATTGTTGTTCACGGGCACGAGGCCTGCGCACATTGCAAATCAAACATTGTGGAGTGTTGTACAGGCGATACCTGCGATACGGATTTTAACTTGGCCTTAGGGTACGAGCGCACATGACCTCTTCGCGCCTGTTTACAAGTCGATCCACGAAACATTGACACCGATTTTATCAAAAAACGTGTTTAATCCGTCAACCGACATTCCCAGCGTGCGATCACTTACCAATGGGTGTACGTAAATTTGTGTACATTTTTTCAAATCTGCATCGATGAAAATTTGCACATCTGTTTTAACCCCATTTATCATTGATAAGGGCGTCACGGCACCGGGACGCACACCCAGATGTTCCATAAGGCGATCTGCTGACCCAAAGGACAATCGCCCTGATCCTAAGTTTTGCCGTAGAGTCTTCAGATCGATGCTGCGGTCCTGCTCTGCGACGATCAAATAGTTTCGTTTTTTATGGTCCCGCAAATATAGGTTCTTAATGCGCCCGCCCCCCTGATCAGAGGATAAAAACATGTCCTGCACTAGTTTGGACTCTTCGACTGTGCGCAGTGGAATATGATCCACTCGTGTGAATGCGATTTTCCAGTCGTTTAACAATGAAATCAATTGATCCGACGAAATAGGCAAGCTGTCTTGATATTTGGACGAAGCGTCCATTATTTCAGTCATTAAGGCGCCCCTCCCCATGCCGGTCAAACGCATTCGGTGTACTAGGTCTATCGAAACTTTTCAATTGCAGGACCACAATTGTCCCAGCAATCGAAAATCCAGCCACACCAAATATCATCACAAGTAAGGTTCCATCATAAAATTGACCAACAATCCCGGCGAACACAACCGATCCAATCGTAGCTACTGCACTGATCACACTTGCAGCTGTTCCAGCAATGTGCCCAACAGGTTCCATAGCCAAAGCGGTCAGATTACCAATTGTCATGCCAGCCATGAAGAACAACGAAAAAACCCAAATCATAAAAATTGCAAACCCAATCGTTCCCTGTAATGCCCCAAGCATCCAAAGCACCAGCATCATGCTGCTCAGGATAGTCTGGGTGCGAAATGCTGCATCAATCAGCTTGCGCATACCCAAACGTCGCACCAAACGCGCGTTCACATAACTGGCGGATGCCGACAATACCGCAACCAACGCGAACCAATAAGGAAAACTTTCACCTTTCTCAAAGACCTGTTCAAACACGGGTTGCACCAAAAATATGGCAACAAACAAAACACAATAGGCGAAAATCAATCCAAAAATCGCGATCACGATCATGGGATGGGTCAAAACCTCTTTGATCGCGCTCTTAATGGGACGCAGCCGGAACGCCATGCGATTGTCAGGACCAACTGTTTCATCAACACGCAAGCCCATCCACACTGTGCTTAGGGCGACAAATACAATAAACATCCCAAAGATCGCCTGCCATTGAAAGGCCAGCATTACAAATGACCCCAGTAATGGAGCAATGGCGGGTACAATCGAAAATACAATCATAATCAAGGATGAAATGCGTGCCATTTCACGACCTTGATAATAGTCGCGGACCAAAGCTTGCGACACCACGCGCGGGGCTGATGCGCCGATACCTTGCATCATCCGCGCGAATAACAAAACCTCAAAACTTTGGGTAAGCGCACAGATCAGGGCACATGTTATGTAAAGCGCAGCACCGTAATAAATGACACGCTTGCGCCCAAAGCTGTCCGACAATGGACCCATCACGAATGTACCAATCGCCATTCCGACGATAAACACAGATAGGACAAGCTGCGCCCGATTTGGCGCATCTGGTGTCAATTCATCTGCAATCAACGTGAGTGCAGGTAATATTCCATCTATGGATATAGCAACCGTGGCCACCATCATGGCCATGATCGCTACAAATTCTGCTGTAGTAATTTTCAAAACAATATCCGTAAAGTTGTATTGTATCACGTCGAGCGCATAAACGACAGGATATTATAGAGGGCTAACGCAGCAAGGATAAGAACACCACCCAAAACGGTCATGACTGATGGAATTTCGGCCAACATCACCCAAGCAAGGATCGGCGCAAACACAGACTCTAATAGTATTAGTAATGAAACCTCGGTCGATGAAATATAGCGAGGTCCCAATGTTAATCCACAGGTAGATACCGCAATCAATACGCCATGAACGATATATAGAGGCGCATCAACATGGAGGGTATCTGTTGGATTAATGAACCAGAACATTATGCAGGCTGATCCGATATAACCAATTGGGATTGCGGGCAGCATTGAGACATGCTTTTGACGGCGCAATAGTGTCAGTGCAAGTGCAAATGCGATCACGATGTAGATGGCCCATAAATCGCCAATCCAATTGGACTCGCCTCCGCCGCCTGATCCGTATCCGATAACGCCAAGCCCACAAAAAACAAAACAACCTGTGAATATAAGTGGTCGGCTAGGTGTTTCACCAAGGAGGACAAAACTCAAAATAGCCGAAAACACTGGCATTGAGGCAAAGATCAATACGACATTTGCAACACTGGTGTTTTGAACCGCCAATACAAATGCGGGCGATGTCGTTCCAATTAAAACACAATAAAGCCAACCTGAAGGACCCATTTTCGTAAGCGTCTGCCAGGCTTGTTGGCGCATACTTAACAACACAAAAACTGCGACAATTGTTCCAGATGTCAAACTTCGCCAAAAGGCTGTCACCATGGGATCAGATGATATGAGGCGAACCATTATTGAGTCTGGCACGACGAAAAGGACACCGATTAATGTAATCAACAAGCCTTTTGTACGGTCATGCATATTAGTTATTGGCCTAAATTTCGGACAGAATTCCATGTTGCAAGTATCTGTGCAAAACTGCCTGAGTGTATTAACCCTGCACACCTGTACTCGCTATTTGTTGCGCAATAGTTGATATATGTTGCAATTTAACAACATAAAAAACAGACCCCGTAAAAATCTGATCAATTTGATAGAAAATTATGCTAATTATAATGGATAAAAAAATAATAAATGAGGCAAATCAATGAGCTATGCAGACCAAAATCTAAAGGACATATACCAATATCGCTCTAATTTCGAACGGAGTGAGCGTGTGTATTTGGCAAAAAAAGTGGCATTTATGTCGTTATTGTTAATCGTAGCAAGCGGTATTGGAATTTACCTAGGCTAGTCATTTAAGACAAAAAATTGGGGCATTATCTGCCCCACTATTCGCTAAACCCTATCTTACGAGCGCGCAGCTGAATCTGTGATTGCTCGTCAGCTGATATTTTCAGCTCAATCAACCGCTCCAATATTTTCTTGGGAATTGGGGCTGCTTTTGGTTTTGGGATTTGATAGACGTGCATTTCCATTAGCTCAGCAACTGAAACAACACGATCATCGCATGTCATTGTGCAATGCAGGTGAAACATTTTTCTGTTCACCCCCAAAAGCCGTATTTCAACAGTTAGTGGATCCGCCTGTTTTACCTCTTTCAGGAAATACTTATGCTCTTCCACCAAATAAATGGTGCACGATGTGGCCTCACGATAGCTGGCGTCAAACCCAACCCAATCCTGAAATGCATCCACCGCGTAGCTGAAAACCAGACCATAAAATGCATCTTGCATGTGGCCATTGTAATCTATCCAATCAGGCAGCACCTGAGTTTGATACAAAAACGCCATGGCTCACTCTTCAAACTTCAACAGCCAGTCCGCAGATTTTTGCGGATCATATCCCTCATAGAAGGCGTTGTCATATAACATACTCAGCCCCTTGGCCGCCCAAACAACCCCTTGAGCATAGGATATTTCAAACAATGCGCGCGCTCGGTCAAAATCTTGGGGAACGTCCTCACCCAGATAATTTGCCGTTGCAAGAGCAAAAGTCGCAGCCGGGTATCCCATTTGATGTGCCGCGTTAATATCCTTGATCGCGAGCGTTCCCTCACCTGCTCGCAGATACCCACGCGCACGTTGCAACAAAAAGCGCCCGCTGTGAGGGCCCGACGTATCCAGCGCCTTCGAACAGGCCGCGATCAACGCATAGGGATCATCGATCGCACTAAACGCCACAGGCGTTCCCACAGACATTGGATCCGCCTCTAGCGCGCCCAATCGATCACATTGATCACTTGCAAAAGCTGGAGCCGCCAAGAAAAGAGCCGCAAGAACGATACGAAACACGCGAAACCTTATGCTTCTGTTTCGCCACCCGCTGCTTGCCAATCCGCAAAACCGCCTACGTTGACAACGTTGGTATAGCCCATATCAACCATAGTTTTCCCAGCCAATGCCGCTTGCCCACCGGCTGCACAAATCAAACATATGCGGTCATCTTTGCTTAGGTTTTCGTTGTGCAGTTTGGATGTATCATCCGCTGCAAATTCGATCATGCCACGGGGAATGCGCAATGCGCCCTTCACTGTGCCGCTCTTTGCAATCTCACCGCTGTCGCGAACATCCACAAATGTTGTTCCCTCTTGCCCCCAAAGTGTGACGGCTTCCTCGACGCTGACACGGTTCACAACCGCATTTGCTTCGGCTAAATAATCTGCTGCTGTCTTCGACATAAACATATCCTCCATATGTGTGTTGTAGTGAACTTATGCATTATTTCGCTTAGTTCAAAGCGGAAACCAACGTATCTTACTTTGTTTTTTGAATGCGCGGCAGCATGTAAGGCGTTTGCGCACGATAATCTTGAAAGTCTTCTCCATAGCGCGCCGCAAAGCGCTTTTCCTTAAACCTTGGCGCAGTGATGCAATAGGCCGTGAGCAATGTTGACACAAGCAGCTGATCAGGCGTCCAAACGGGAACGGTCCATAAGGTTAACGCAAATGATAAATAGATCGGCTGACGGATGATTGCGAACAATCCCGATACCGGCATATTGGGATACTTGGGTGCAATTTTTTGCAGCATCGACATCCAACCCAGCGCACCGGATTGCACCTCTGTCCCGGCATCATAGCTGGCCTTGATCAATAATAGCCAGGCACTTGTATACAGCCCAGTCATAATCCATTTCACATATCCCTCGGCTACCCACCATATGATCCCTGATGGGCTCCAGAACAAGAACAACAGACACAACTGGACTGATGCCACTATTGCAAATAGGGTCGTTTGCAAAACATTGGCGTTCTCTGTACTGGCCAGCAGTAACAGCGCAGAACGGCCAAGACGCGATAACAAAATGGAATGCCCCACAGGGAATTGCAGCACCAACAACAAGTTTAGCCCCCATGACCACGGATGCGGGACACGTCCAAATGCGGCTGTCATACCCGAATACATAACCACAATCATGGAAAGCACCGCAATCGCGAACAGAACATGGCACGTTATTCCATAGGCCAGTGCAACAATAATCCTGCGCAGTCCGCATGGCGCGCTGAAATTGCCAATCACTAGGGCGAATAATCGTAAAAACGGCGTCGTATCGTGGTTGTTCATTCCATAGTTTTAGGGGCCGCAGTCAAACAAACAACATTTCACAACAACTAAATCATTTCACGGCTTCTTTTTGTTAAATACTGGGCTACATCCTGACGAACTACAAACTCAACCGGAATAATAAAATAATGAGCACTACATCCAATTTTGGCTTTGGCACACAAATCAGAAAATCCCCTTACTTTGATGCGACAGTCCGCTGGGGAGCAAAGGATTTTTCTGTTTACAACCATATGTATATTCCGCGTGATTTTGGGGATCCTGAACAAAATTTTTGGAACCTCGTGAACGATGCTATTTTGTGTGATGTTGCCGTCGAGCGGCAGGTTGAAATTACCGGCCCAGATGCCGCAAAATTTGTGCAGATGCTGACGCCGCGCAACCTGTCTAAGATGCAGGTGGGACAGTGCAAATATATCCTGATCACAAATGCAGCGGGTGGGATATTGAATGATCCAATATTGCTGCGTCTTGCAGAAAACCATTTTTGGATTTCATTGGCCGACAGTGATATTTTATTATGGGCACAGGGTGTTGCGGTACATTCGGGAATGAATGTGAGCATTTACGAACCAGATGTTTCCCCGCTTCAGCTTCAGGGCCCGAAATCTGGTCTTATCATGCAGGATCTCTTTGGCGAGGATATCTCAACGCTCAAATATTATTGGCTGCGCGAAGTCGAACTGGACGGAATCCCATTGATTGTGTCGCGCACCGGCTGGTCTAGCGAACTCGGGTACGAAATCTATTTGCGCGATGGCTCAAAGGGTGACGTGCTTTGGGAAAAAATAATGCAGGCTGGTCAACCCCATGGCTTACAACCAGGACATACCTCGTCGATCCGACGTATCGAGGGCGCCATGCTATCCTATCATGCAGATGCCGATATCCACACAAACCCATTTGAGGTTGGCATGGAACGACTTGTTGATCTTGAGATGAGCGCCGATTTTGTTGGAAAAGATGCGTTAAAACGCATTCAGAAGAACGGCATTCAACGACGATTAGTTGGGATTGAATTTAACGGTGAACCGCTGAAAGGTCCGAATACAACATTCTGGCCAGTTCATTTTGCGGATGCGCAAGTTGGCAAAGTGACCTCCGCTGTTTATTCGCCGCGCCTTAAGAAGAATATCGCACTTGCGATGGTCTCATCATTGCATTCATCGCTTGGAACACACCTAAGCATTGATACAAAAAATGGCGTCCGCGACGCGGTCGTATGTGAAACACCCTTCTTTGATCCCAAGAAGAAACTCGCCAGTTCATAACAAAGAATGATCATGACAAAACATGCGCAAATTCACTTAGACAATTTGACCTTACCTTGTCGAATTGGGACCTATGGTCCAAATGACATCGTGCCAGATGCGCATGTTTTGGATATGACTTTATATATTGATAAGTCGCTTGTAGTGGTGGATCGAGATCATATGGAATGCGTATTCGACTATGATCCCTTGATAAAAACAATTTTGGAAATTGCCGTAGCGCAACATTACAAAACACAAGAATACCTCGTGTCTCGTATTTTCGACAGCTGTTTTAGTTACAATGAAATCCACGGCGTTATGCTTTTCTTGCGCAAATCCCCAGTACAAGCCGACGGATCACTGGGCATACAAGTCCAGATGGAACGAGAAGAATTTTTTTTACGTTGAAAAACGCGTCGCACTAGGGCGACATCCAATGCCCACGCCAATCATCCGCACGGGTAAATTCGGCGCGCTGGTGTTTTGCACCCAAATACAAGATCTCCAAGCGTTGCACCCTGCCAGTTAGTACCGCAAAACGTGTTGGGTCCGCTGGTTTTTCGTATTCAAATGGTCCTTTGATACGCTGACCTGGAACCGGTTGTGTCCCATATGAAATCCGTGATGCAGGTGGGACAACATTCCAACGATCTGCAACCTGTTCACCGCGCAGGACATCGAAACAGACATCAAGACGCAGTTGAAACATCGCCTTTCTAATCCAGATGTGCAGTGACGCTTTGTTATGTAACTGTAATTCTGCCACCTTCGGCGTTTCGCAATCAGTGTGAATTTCAACAATACCATCTGCGCGTTGGACATCTCGTAACACAACTGTGCGCTGTGCGGGAAATCCACTTGGGGCAATAGTCGCAAGTGTTGGAGTGCGTGCGGGATGTTTTGCATCGACTACCCCACGCCCCAAGTGATCCCACCCATGACGTAAAAATTCATCCAATGACAAATATTCTGTATCTGGTGATGACACGTTTTCATTCCTTACATAGACGAACCTGCAATATAGCGCAGTGTGGACCTGTCACGGTTTTGTGCCGCTCCAAGTGCTCGTTTAAGCCACTTTTCGTTCGAAAGCGACAGGGCTTTTCCAGTCTAGGGCCGAATGTTTTCTGCGAGCGTTATCGAGTCCATTTATGTAGGTGAAAATTGCGATTTCCGCTGGAGCGGCACAAAACCGTGACAGGTCCAGTTTCAAAACCCTATCGGGTGATATGGTGCGGCCGAGAAGACTCGAACTTCCACTCCGGTTAAAGAACAGCGACCTCAACGCTAGCACATTAACACTTTCTTATCAGTAACTTAACAAAATCCTCAATATATAGTTATACCAAAAATAATTCGCCTTAAACCTTAAAAAAATCCTAGTTTTTTTCAAATGTGTGACAAGATGTGTGACAAAGCTAAGCAAAGAGCCTTACAGATTTTCTTGGATGCAGTCTCTAATTTGTTTCCTGGCAACAACCTTGGGGTTAAGTCCTTCGTTCAGGAAGGCGTCGAGCAGTGCTGCATTATAACGTTCACGCAACTGATCGCTATATGCTGCGAATTCTTCTTTATTGAAGGCTGTTTCCGCAACACCAGCAAGTTCCTCGTTTACCTCATCCAGCTTACGGCCTTTATTAAATTTTTCGATAGCCAAGAATGTTAGGTTACCGATTAACGCACACTGATTCTTTATCTCTTGTTCCGTTGGCTTTGGCAGCGCAGATATTTCTTCATCAGTTGATTGTGCCCAACTGACACTGTTCAGTCCCAGCGCCATAAATGCTGCAATAACCAATGCCGTTGATGTTCTCAACATGATCTGTGTTACCTCTTCTTGAACTCGAGTGTATAAGATACACCATCTACCTCAAACTGAATTGTAGAATAGGCGTAGCCCTTTTCGGTTTTGGCTGGCATGTCCACATAACTGTCTTTGCAAACGGTTTTATTCTCATAGCCTATTACTTTCGTGACAGTGTTACTTTGCTGGTTTTCGTTTGCAATAGCTCCACCTATCAACGCACCAACGGCAGCACCACCGTCGTTATCAGTAACGATTTTACCAATCACACCTCCGGCAATAGCTCCACCAATGACCGCTCCAGTATTCTTAGGAGCCTGTACTTGTCCGTAGATTGGAAGACGTTGGTTGGTACAGATCGGGACAGCAAGCTGTTCAAAAACCGTTTTTTCACTTACAAAGTCCGTAATCGTAGCATTATCAATTTGCATGACGTCTGTCGGATAGGAATAACTATCGCACCGTTTAAGCAACGCATTATAAGCGGACTCGCTCATACGTCCCCATTTACCATCTGCAACAACGCCTACTTCTTGCTGTAAGCGTTTGATCTGAGTGTCCGTTGCCTTTTTTTCTGCAACCGATCGATACAGGACATTGATTTCTGTGATGCTATCACAAGTATTTGCGACTACGGCGGTAGACGACATTGCTATCATTAAAGATACGACCATAGCGTTTCGTTTCATGACTCGGGTCCGTTCGTTTCTTACATCAACAAATTACCACCTAACTGTATCTTCAGTTCTCTTGGCAAGCTAGTATTTAGATTACACAATATCGTTATTCGTTGAGTAATTCAGGTTCTTTACTGAACCAATCAGCGGGATTGAAACTGACAATACCAATGGTGCCGCACGACGACATTGCCACAAAAACCAAACACAAGGCTAAGTTTTTCATTTGGACCTCATAACAAAAGTTTCCGACATTATGATGTACGTTTCACCTATAAGCAACGCCAGGCTAACCTCTAGGAGCTCTTTTGCTCATCGATTTTAGACGTCAGATAAGCGGCACAATGGGAACGCTGCATCCAGCAACGCATGCACAGATTATTAAAAGACATAGTGATCGTAGTAGCATTAAAAAGCCTCACATACTTTGTAACTACGCACAGCACCATCTCCGAGGGCTTCGAGGGCTAGTTGGTACTCATCATTTTCGTAAAATGCCTCTGCTTGCTCCACACTAGGAAACTCAACAACAACAGTGCGCTCGTTGCGAGCATTTTCTTTTAAAACTGAGGGATAACCACGTGTCAAAAACTTTGCGCCGTATTTATCAAAGGCCTTAGGGGCTAATTCAACATATGCCTGTAGTTTCGCTTCGTCCGAAATACTTTCGTATACAACAATACCGTATGCTTTTTTCATGCGTACTTCACTCTTTGTGTTTATCCCAGATTCGCAAACGGGAAGGCTCTCGACAATGAGCTGGCTCTAATCGATCATAAATTCAAGCCAGCTCTCGTTTGGATTTGATTACTCTGACGCTTCTGCTTCTGCATCAGAAGAGCCACCTAAGTAGTCCATCGGGTTTAGGCTATATCCGCCAATACTGCCGCAAGCAGATAGAGACAGCAATAACGCTACAATGCCTAGTTTCTTCATTTTAGATCTCCGTAGTTTTTACAAATATATGGAAGACTATAATGAAATTAGATGCAAGTAATGTTATCGAAAATCTGACTTCAAATCCCTTCCCAAGTCCATTGAGAGTATTCTTGAGGCGAGGCGTTACTGGCTGTTGATATCCATTTTCCCAGTTTTTAGGCTCTGTGTTGAGCTGCAAATATGGTGAAAGAAAATAGAATCCAGAACCTACACAAATAAAACTGCTATAACTATAAATAGGTTTTTCACTGCACTACGCCAAATCGCAAACTGATGCATACTTTTAGCACAGTTGCACAGTTAAACCTAGTGCTCAGATCGCTGGTTCATTTTTGCGGTACGCCGTTCAAGTTCTTTCGAGATTGCATTAACTTCATAAGGCTTCATTTTTTTCCAGCGTGCAGTTTCTTCACGTGTTCGACCACAGCCCAAACACCAGCCGCTGGGCCCGGAAAACTCACATACATCGATGCAAGGGCTTTTGGGTTTTTTCATTAATCCTCCAAATGTCTGCATCAAAAAACAAAGTTAGCTTCTAAACCGCACACTAACCGAGCTTGAAGATCCAAGAGACAAGTTGACTCTGTTTATCGCCGCATGATTGTATAGTGAAATACTTTTGTAGCCAACCATCGGCCAAGATGGGGTAATGTAATTAAGTGGGAGCGACGAATAGAATGAATACAAATGCTCAAGTCCCACTCCAACAAATCAGTGAGATCACAAACAGGAAACTTTCGTTTGTTCGCTTTTTGGCAAGAAACACCGATATAGAAATTATAGACGAACAAGTTTCAATAGAGAGTGCGCTATCGTTAACGAAAATGCTTTGCATCAAAACTGCTGACACAGAAGAAATCCACGAATTACGTGAAGAAAACAAGCAGCTCGCACACGATAAACAGGCTTATGAATTGGCCGTAGAATTTCTAAAGTCAGAAAGAAAAGCTCTGAAGGAAAAAGTAGAGACCTTAGAACACCACTTAAGGCAGTCAGAAGGTCGCACGGATAGATTTGAAGCCTCACTATTGAAAATGGCCGAGTCTGTGAGCCACTTAGCAAACAATCGAGATGTACTGATGGGGCAGATGCTGCAGCAGTCAAGTTGGCATATTAAACAAGTTGGTCAGAAAGAGATTTTGGTATTGTCGAAACCAGTCAATCATTGATCATACTTCAACTTGTCTTAGTAATGATTGCTGTGTGTCTTACTTGGTAGCTTTCTTGCTACTTTCTCACGACATACCACGTTCTGCCAATTACCCTTCCTTGTAGGTCTTATATTTTTGGTATCTGTGTTTATATCCTGTCGTCTTATTCTTGGCAGGTTTAGTTAAGTGGTGATCTAATACCTGTAGGTGGTAATCTCTATCAGGGTATCTAGTTGCCATTATATCTTGATAAGATGGTATTTCTTGTTCTGCTGCTAAGTCTGCCCCAACAACATGTAAGCTGGCTTGTCTCATACAGTCTCTGAGTAGTTCTACATCTCTAGTGCCTACAATGTAACTGTCATGTACTGATAAGATTGGCTTTCTTAAGGCTACAAACTTAGTGATGATGTAGTTCGTAATATTGCTATCTACATTCATAAGTCTGATACCTTTATCAGAACAAATACCATCTTCTAAGTATGGATGTTGTTGTAAAAAAGTATCTAACAATAAGCCTAATTCATCATTAGTAAGGGTCTTTTCAATGGAGCCATCAGGCTGATTGTATCTAAAAGCACCAAAGGCTGAACCACGATCCTTTGCATTGATGGCTGCCAATACCAACAGCTTCACTGCCTTGCGTTGCTGTTGTTTATCCAATCTAGGACAGACAATTGTACCTAGGTCATACCTGTCGCCATAATACACCACACCCTTCTCAGCACTGAGGATTGCTGCATGAAGTCCTTTGTAATCTACTTCTACTGTTGGGCTGTCGTTGATGAAAATTTCCTTACGATACTCTGATCCCACTTGCTGCCAAAACCCACCATAAAACCTTCCGTTACAGTTCCAATCAGCACGACTAAAGATACGCCTTACAAACTTCTTAGACTGATCAATCTTGATACGTTGTACTGTACCGTCTTTCCGTGTTCGCACGACAAAAGGTTCTTCTAAAGTCGTCTAGTTCCAGCCCAACTATCTCAGCTAACCTACAGCCAGTTTCTCCTAGCAAGGGCATCAGCAGCTTAACTTGTGAACCAGACGACAATGCATGGTCATAACCTTGTTTCAATTGGTCTAGAGTAAAGGTTCCACGTTTGTGGGCATCTTGTCCCTCGCCCATGATGAACAGACGGCTAAACGGATTGCGTTTATCAACATCAAGTTCTGCATAGGCGTAATTTAGTATTGCAGAGATACAGTTAATTCTACGTCTTATTGTTGCTGTCTCATTGCCATGCTTGAGCAACACATCCACAAACAGTTTAGCATCATCTCTGGTGTAGGACACGACATCTCTATCACCAGCTAGACATATGAAGGTATCTAAAGCCAACTTCGGTGGTGCTGTATCAATTTTCCTCAGAGACAGGTACTCGTCTGCCATCTCTGATAAGAGATACAACTTAGGCTTGAAGCTATCCACAACAGCAGGAATATTGATTGGTGTCGTGGTATTATTATGTGCAGCCCAAGTAGCCTCTAGTACGCTACTTAGACGAGTTGAATAGGCTTTTGCTTCTATTGGGCAGGACGATAGTGCTTGCCTAATATGTGATCCATTAGCTGCTACTGCATTAGAAGGCACTCTACGGTTGTAGTAATAGGTGCCAAAACGACTGATTGTGTACCGGATGTGTGACATAGTGATAACTCCTGCAATATAAAGCTGAGAATCATCAATAAGTTGGACTGAAGGTATGGTGCGGCCGAGAAGACTCGAACTTCCACTCCGGTTAAAGAACAGCGACCTCAACGCTGCGCGTCTACCAATTCCGCCACGGCCGCACGCTGTGGTCAGTGTGTAGTTACCCCGAAAGCACACGCAAAGAAAAGGGGGCATTTTCCAGAAACGCAAAAATTATCACGATCAAACTTGCAACCCCAGTTCAAACTCCTTTAATGCTGCACAGTGGATACGAGGTTGAAAATCAATGGTTGAATGGCGGGTATCATCGGGCATGACAGAATATGAAGAGGCCGTGTCCTTGATGGAGGCGCGCGCCGAGGCCATCGCTGCAGGCGACACGGATGAATTAGTATGGCTGGTTGAGCACCCACCTTTGTATACGGCGGGGATATCAGCAAAGCCGCAGGACCTGCTAAGGGCGGATCGCTTTCCTGTTTATCCATCAAAACGGGGCGGTCAGTATACCTATCATGGCCCCGGTCAACGTGTTGTTTATGTTATGCTAGACCTAAACAAACGGGGACGCGATGTGCGGTATTTTGTTCGTCAACTCGAGAAGTGGGTCATCACAACGCTTGCGCAATTTAATGTCCAAGGCTTTATCCGAGATGGACGAGTCGGGGTTTGGGTTGAACGGCCCGACAAACCCAAAACCATCACGGGTGCATTGGCCGAAGATAAAATTGCAGCAATCGGGATACGATTGCGTAAATGGGTTTCTTTTCACGGCATTTCGATAAATGTGGATCCCGATTTGCACCATTTTGATGGCATTGTCCCCTGCGGCATCACTGAATTTGGGGTGACCAGTTTGGTGGATTTGGGCTTGCCGGTTTCGATGTTTGACCTTGATGTGGCGTTAAGGCAATCATTTGAACATACATTTGAATGTGGCGTTGAGCAAATTTGTCAAAATTAGTGTAAAAAAGAACCTAATAAAATCAAACTCCTCTCTTTCAAATTCAAAAAATGTAATTTTTATAGGCATGCGGCAAATACTGCCATTGCCTGTTAAAAAATTGCACATTAAAACGACGTCAGAAGTTTCACTGGGCGGGATGACTCGTCCGTTTCGTAGTTAACAGGAGGCAGACTATGGCAGACGCAGCCATCCACGGCCACGAACATGAAGATCAGCGCAGCTTTTTCACGCGTTGGTTTATGTCAACAAACCACAAAGATATCGGGATCCTATACCTGATCGTATCAGCGTTGGTTGGCTTCATTTCTGTGGCATTTACAGTTTACATGCGCATGGAGCTTATGGATCCGGGCGTACAATACATGTGTATGGAAGGCGCGCGCTTTACTGCGGCGGCAACAGAAGCATGTACACCAAACGGTCACCTATGGAACGTTTTGATTACAGGCCACGGCATCTTGATGATGTTCTTCGTTGTGATTCCTGCGCTATTCGGTGGTTTTGGTAACTACTTCATGCCCTTGCAGATCGGTGCACCGGACATGGCCTTCCCACGCATGAACAACCTTTCATTTTGGTTGTACGTAGCTGGTACGACACTGGCCGTTTGTTCTGTTTTGTCACCAGGTGGTAATGAACAGTTGGGTTCTGGTGTTGGTTGGGTCCTATATCCACCCCTATCCGTGAACGAAGGCGGCATTTCGATGGACCTCGCGATTTTCGCGGTACACGTTTCAGGTGCGTCTTCGATCCTAGGTGCGATCAACATGATTACAACATTCCTAAACATGCGTGCCCCAGGCATGACGTTGTTTAAGGTTCCATTGTTCTCATGGTCAATCTTTGTCACATCATGGTTGATCCTATTGTCCTTGCCCGTTTTGGCAGGCGCGATCACAATGCTTTTGACCGACCGTAACTTTGGTACAACATTCTTTGATCCAGCAGGTGGCGGCGATCCCGTTCTGTATCAACACATCCTATGGTTCTTTGGCCACCCAGAAGTGTACATCATTATCCTTCCTGGATTTGGTTTGATCTCTCACATCATTGCGACGTTCTCTCGCAAGCCCGTGTTTGGTTATCTACCAATGGTTTGGGCGATCATCGCGATTGGTGTTCTAGGCTTCGTTGTTTGGGCGCACCATATGTACACAGTTGGTATGTCATTGACGCAGCAGTCATACTTTATGCTGGCGACAATGGTGATTGCCGTTCCAACAGGTGTGAAAGTGTTCTCATGGATTGCAACAATGTGGGGCGGCTCGGTTGAACTTAAGACACCAATGCTTTGGGCATTCGGTTTCTTGTTCCTCTTCACCGTCGGTGGTGTGACAGGGATCGTTCTATCACAAGCAGGTGTTGACCGTGCATATCATGACACCTACTACGTGGTTGCACACTTCCACTATGTTATGTCATTGGGTGCCGTCTTCTGTATCTTTGCAGGTATCTACTTCTACTTCTCAAAGATGACAGGCCGCGATTACCCTGAGTGGGCGGGTAAACTGCACTTCTGGATGATGTTTATCGGTGCGAACTTGACGTTCTTCCCACAGCACTTCTTGGGCCGTCAGGGTATGCCACGCCGTTACATCGATTATCCAGAAGCATTCGCATACTGGAACAAAATCTCATCATATGGCGCGTATCTATCATTCGCATCATTCCTGTTCTTCTTCGGGATCGTGATCTATTCATTGCTTGCTGGTAAGCGTAACACAGCACCGAACCCTTGGAATGAGTATGCAGACACATTGGAGTGGACATTGCCTTCACCACCCCCAGAGCATACTTTTGAAATTCTTCCGAAACAGGAAGATTGGGATAAGCAGCCTTCACACTAAGTGCTGCAATAACATAAAAAAAACCCCTGCAGTTGCGGGGGTTTTTTTATGGGCGAATATCGACTATCAGGCAAACATATCCTGTATAACGCTGATATATTGCAATGGCACATCAATCCCATTGGTAATTGCGGCCTTGCGCGATGTTTGTCGACGAAATCCCGGAAGTCTTGCACCAGGAGTTTCGACTATATCGCTCAACAGCGCTTCAAGCCGCGCTAGGAAACCTGCATTATCGCTTGGCCTGATTGCGATCAAAAATTGTCCAGCATTTGCCGATGGTCCGGATGAAGCGAAAAACGATGGCATGTCCCCAGACGTATTTGCACCTGTTAAGCTAGAGGCAAGTATTTCAACCATTAATGCTAATGCGGTACCCTTAGCCTCACCAATGGGAACCATCGTTCCACCATCTAGCGCCACATTTGGATCTTTCGTTGGCTGACCATCTTTGTCCAAGGCCCAGCCAAATGGAATTTCTTGGCCTGTTTTCTTGGCATTCATAACTTTGCCACGCGCCACAACAGATAGGGATAAATCAATAATCAGGGGATCTGACCCCGCACGCGGCGCAGCAAAGGCAATTGGGTTGGTTCCAAAAAGGGCCTTATTGCCACCCCAAGGTGCAATTGCAGCTGGCGTATTGGCAACCATAATTCCGACCAAACCCCTATTCGCCAACTTTTCCACATGGCCGGCTAAGGTTCCACAATGATTTGATTGTGAAATTGCCATTGCCACACATCCAGTGTCGTTTGCCATTTCACAGCCATGCTCAATCGCGAAATCAATTGCAGGATAGGCAAAACCATTTTCAGCAGAAACGTGGAAAAAACTGGGTGAACTTGAAATAATGCGGGGTAATGCGTTCCCAGAAATTTTACCGCTTTTCATTTGCGCAATGTAATCACCAACACGCGAAAAACCATGGCCGACTTGACCCTCTGCTTCTGCGTCAACAAGAGCGCGAGCCACACAATGTGCACCCTGCTCATTCAGCCCATTGGCCATAAATGCACGCTGTATCAAATCAATGGCGGCGGAAATACTTAGGTTGATTTTTTCTGGCATATTTGCCCCTGTTACACTTGTTTTGGTCACCATAGGAACCCCGCCTCGAAAACGCGACAAATTTTCACCTTTTCTTCAGATTATTTCCACCTACTTTCTGCGAATACCAAAGAGAATAAAAAATGCCCTATCAGTGGACCCAAAAAACATCCAGCGAAGTTCAAGACCAACTAGATCTGTGGCCATTTAGTTCACTGCCCCATAGCGGGTTTGCAAGTTTCATCATGACCACCTTTGTCCTGATTACAATCCCACTGTTCGCGCTCATTGGCACCATATTGTTTTGGGCGCTTTTGCCGTTCTTAATGATAACCGTTGCTGCAATATATTTTGCAATCCGCAAAAATTTCCGCGACCGCTCGATAATAGAACGCCTAACGTTGGATACGGATCAATTCAAGTTGCTCCGGCAGGAAGCAAATGGAGAACAAAAAGATTGGGAATGCAATGCCTATTGGGCACGCGTACATATGCATGAAACTGGCGGTCCCGTTCCGCATTATGTCACCCTTAGTGGGAATGGTCGTGAGGTGGAAATTGGTGCATTCCTGTCCGAAGAAGAACGCAAAGAACTATTTGTCGAGCTGCAAGCGCGCTTTAATGATTATCGCAGCTTAACTTGAAAGTTTCGTTTTTACTTTCGCCCCAACCGTTCCAAAATCCATTTGCCCTGTAAACTGCGACTTCAATTCGCCCATGACTTTACCCATATCGCGGATAGAGCCCGCACCGACCGCTGCAATGGCGGCATCGATTGCGTTGTCAACTTCGGTTTCATCCAATTGTCTGGGCAAAAATTCTTCGATAACCGTGATTTCTTCTAATTCACGCTCAGCCAAATCTATGCGACCTGCTTCTTCATAGGTTTTTGCGCTTTCGCTGCGCTGGCGCGTCATCTTACCAAGAATCGCCAGTAGCTCATCATCACTCACACCATCATCATTTCCGTCTGCACGTGCAGCAATGTCACGATCCTTAATAGCAGCACTGATAAGACGTAGTGTTGACAGGCGGTTAGCCGCCTTATCCTTCATCGCTTGTTTCGTTGCTGCCATGATCGATGCGCGCAAATCCATGTTCCCACTCCTAGGAATTAGGGTTAATTTAGTGCGCCACCCTAGCCAAAACTTGGATTTGGAGCAAGTCGATAATATGTATAATGTGCGCTTGACCCTGCCCTACGTTCAAACTAGTTTGCCGACAATTTGCACCCCAGAGAGTCGAGAGTATGGCATCAGAAACTGCACCAAAACCCACCGCATGTTTGGCATTAGCCGATGGAACTTTGTTTTATGGATATGGGTTTGGGGCAACGGGACAAACAGTTGCCGAATTGTGCTTTAATACGGCAATGACAGGATATCAGGAAATCATGACTGACCCATCATATGCTGGACAAATTGTGACATTCACATTCCCGCATATCGGAAACACTGGCGTCAACGATGAAGATGATGAAACTGCGGATCCTGTCGCTGAGGGCATGGTGGTGAAATGGGACCCAACGGAACCCTCAAACTGGCGATCACAATCGCATCTTTCAGATTGGCTGGCACGTCGCGGTCGTATTGCGATCGGTGGCGTTGACACACGTCGATTAACCCGCGCCATCAGAATGCAAGGCGCGCCCCATTGCGCGTTGGCCCATGATCCAAACGGCAATATTGACACGGATGCATTGGTCGCTGCCGCCAAATCGTTCAGCGGTCTTGAAGGCCTGGATCTGGCAAAAGACGTGACCTGCGCACAAAGTTACAAGTGGAATGAAATGCGTTGGGCATGGCCCGAGGGGTACAAACCGCAAACGCAAGCAAAACACAAAGTTGTGGCGTTGGATTTCGGGGCAAAACGTAATATTCTGCGATGCTTAGCCTCGGCTGGTTGTGACGTAACCGTATTGCCCGCGACGGCAAGTGCAGAAGACGTTTTAGCACACAAGCCAGATGGCGTTTTCCTATCCAACGGCCCAGGCGATCCCGCAGCGACCGGTGCGTATGCGGTGCCAATGATCAAAAAAATCTTGGACACCACAGACCTTCCTATTTTTGGAATTTGCTTAGGTCACCAAATGCTAGCACTGGCACTTGGTGCGAAAACGATAAAAATGAACCACGGACACCATGGTGCAAACCATCCCGTAAAAGAGCATGAATCGAACAAAGTGGAAATCACGTCGATGAACCACGGTTTTGCGGTCGATGCACAAACGCTGCCTGAAGGTGTAATTGAAACCCATGTATCATTATTTGATGGTTCAAATTGTGGGATCCGGATGAAGGATCGTGCTGTATTTTCTGTGCAACACCATCCGGAAGCAAGCCCCGGTCCACAAGACAGCTTTTATTTGTTCGAACGTTTTGCAGACTCGATGAACTAAACGCTTTCAGCGAGAAGTTTGAGGCGCGTCGAAAATGCAATCGAAATGTGCTGACGTAAACACTCGTCTGCTTTATCTTCATGTCCATTCATAATTGCATCGACGATTTGTTGGTGTTCTGCCAGTGCAACTTCACCGCGGCCATCTGCTGCTAAGGATGTCGTTGCCATCAGTGCCATTGATCGATGAACCAAATCTAGCTGTTGCACCAAAAACCGGTTGTGCGAGGCCAAGTGTATTTGTTTATGAAATCTGCGGTTTGCCCGTGATAAAGCGTTTGGATCATCCACAATTTTGTAATCGTCATCAACCATGTCCTGCAAAACACGTTTTTCTTCTATCGTGGCATGACGCGCAGCCAGACGAGCGGCCAAACCTTCGAGTTCGCTCCTTACGACATACAGCTCGGCGATTTGGCTATGATCAAGTGAAGAAACAATCAAGCTACGGCCATCACGACTTAGGAGGGATTGCGTTTCTAGACGCTGTAACGCCTCACGAATGGGCGTCCGTGACACACCGAAACGATCTGCCAGTTCACTCTCGACAAGTCGGTCACCCGGTTTGTAAACTCCGATATCAATCGCATCTAGTATCAAACCATAGGCGTCTTTGTTATTTTGTCGTATCTGTGTCATGTTACTCGTCCGTTATCTTGGAACACCTTACGGGGTGTTTTACGCGCAAATCAAGTAACCCTTTCGCTTTTTTGAATATGTTTAGGACTATAATATGCCCAAAAGTCAGTTTTCGCATGTGCGCCAATGGGTGTTTGATATGGACCACACGCTTTATCCCGCGCACAATAAGCTGTTTGATCAGATCGAAATTTTGATGGCAGATTATTTCGTCAAGGTAACTGGATTAGGGCAATCTGAGGCAGATAAACTACGACAACATTACTGGGATACATATGGCGCATCTCTCACTGGTTTGATGCACCATCACGACGTTGATCCTGCAGATTTTTTGCACGACGTTCACGACATCGATTTTTCGGTTCTGCATCCAGATCATGAATTAAATGCCCGCCTTAAGGACCTGCCAGGACTTAAAATTGTCTACACAAATGCGCCACGAAACTATGCATTGCAGGCGCTGGATCGATTGCAGATGAACGATATGTTCGACGCTGTTTACGCCCTAGAAGACGCAGAATTGATTCCTAAACCCAATAAATCGGCCTATGATACGATCTTTGCCAAGGCCGCGATTAACCCTACTAAGGCCGCAATGTTCGAAGACAGTCCGCAAAATCTCTTGGTACCGCATTCCATGGGAATGAAAACTGTTTTGGTACATGGCATAAGCGAGGATGCACACATTCACCACCGTACGCAAAATTTATCGAATTTTTTGACCAAACTGGTGACCGAGTGACGCAGCAACCTTTTGATTTGCGTTGATCTGGCCTAACTATGGTTCAAGCAAGAGGATAAAGTCATGAGTGATCATTCAGTTGACGTTATTGTATCAGGGGGCGGCATTGCTGGAATGGTATCGGCGATTGCCTTTGCGCAGGCCGGTTTTGAAACACTCTGTGTTGATCCAATGCCACCCGTCACCTCACGCGCGGATGATGGTGCGGATTTGCGCACGACAGCGTTCTTACAACCCGCACGGAACTTTTTGGATGATTTAGGAATATGGGAATATTTCGCACCTGAAACGATGCCGTTAGATATCATGCGAATTGTGGATGCCGGCGGGGCAGAAAGCCCGCCAAGAATGCGTGTTGAAAAAGAATTTAATTCAAAAGAAGTGTCGGACTTGCCCTTTGGGTGGAATATCCCAAATACCGCGGCACGCCTTGCATTGTTGAAACGGATTGAAGAGTTAGAATCTCTAACATTCCTAACGGGTGAATCATGTGCGCGCTTATTCACAAGAGAAGGTGAGGCACGCGTGACGCTTTCTAATGGGGATCGATATCGCGCACATCTGGTCATTGCAGCGGATGGTCGCAATTCGAAAATGCGTGAATTCTCTGGCATTGGTGTGCGCACCACGCGTTTTGGGCAAAAAGCACTGGCCTTTGCCGTGACGCACCCGATCCCGCATAAAAACGTCTCAACTGAAATTCATCGCACCGGTGGTCCATTTACATTGGTGCCCCTACCCGATCACGAAGGAATGCCCTGTTCGGCCATCGTCTGGATGGAAACTGGACCAAATGCGCAGGCGCTATTTGATATGGATGTTCCTGAATTTGAAGCTGCAATGACCGCGCGTTCTTGCAACTTGCTTGGCCCATTGCAGTTGTTGGGCAAACGCAGCATCTGGCCCATTATATCACAGCTTGCCGATCGCTTAAGCGGTCAGCGTGTTGCATTGGTTGCTGAAACCGCACATGTTGTACCCCCAATCGGTGCGCAGGGTTTGAATATGAGCCTTGCAGACATTCGATCATTGAGGGATCTCGCAACGAATAATCGCGAAAATTTGGGCTCAGCTGATATGCTGCAAGCCTATCAGCAATCACGATTTGGGGATTTAAAACTTCGTGTTCAGGGGATCACGCTGCTAAATCGCGCATCCATGTTTGATGATCAGCCCCTGCGGGATCTACGCGCAACCGGACTGAACGCACTGTATGCTATGCCTCAGGTCCGCAAAACGCTGATGCAAATGGGCCTTGGCCTAAGATAAAGGCCGACTGTGAAACACAATCGGCTCATACAAAATTAAATTTCCAAAGGTTATTTCAGCACAGTATCCAGCACGCGGGACAATCGCGCAACTGTGCCCTCCACGTTGTAGAGTTTATCTAAACCGAATAAGCCCAAACGGAACGTCATGAATCCTTCTGGTTCGTCACAGGCAAGCGGAACCCCCGCGGCAATCTGCATGCCTTCCGCCGCAAATTTTGATCCGTTTTGGATAGAAGCATCGCCCGTATAGCTTACGACAACACCTGGTGCACCAAACCCGTCAGCGGCGACGGATTGAATGCCTTTCGCCTTCAAAATATCACGAACGCGATTGCCCAGTTCCCACTGCGCGTCACACAATTTGCCAAATCCGTACTCTTTGGTTTCTAACATCGTATCGCGGAATGCGCGCAATGCGTCAGTTGGCATTGTCGCGTGATAGGCGTGGCCCCCATTTTCATAGGTTTGCATAATCGAATACCATTTCTTCAAATCGATCGCAAAGCTGTCTGACGTCGTGCTATCCAAACGCTGGACGGCACGTTCTGACATCATGACCAAACCTGCAGAGGGCGATGCAGACCACCCCTTTTGCGGGGCGGAAATCAACACATCAACGCCTGTGGCCTTCATATCGACCCAAACACAACCCGATGCGATACAGTCCAATACCATAATTGCGCCGACATCATGCGCCGCGCTGGCCAATGCTGTGACATAATCATCGGGCAGGATAACACCCGCAGATGTTTCAACGTGCGGTGCAAAAACAACGTCAGGGCGCAGTTCATGAATACGGGCAACGACATCTTCTATTGCGGCGGGGCGAAATGGTTCGTGTACACCGTTTCCTGTACGGCGTGCCTTCATGACCTCGACATCGGAGGCAATTGATGAGGTTTCAAAAATCTGGCTCCAGCGATAGGAGAACCAGCCATTTCGAACGACAAGCACTTTGGCGTCGCGGCCAAATTGTCGAGCGACTGCCTCCATACCGTATGTTCCCCCCCCTGGGATCAGGGCAGTTGCATCAGCATTATATACCTCTTTTAACATGCCAGAAATATCTGTCATGACCGACTGAAACGATTTTGACATGTGGTTCAGTGAGCGATCCGTAAAGACCACCGAAAACTCTTCCAATCCCTCTGGATCAATATGCTCAAGTAGCGCAGCCATCCGGGCCTCCTGTAATTGAATCAACGTTGTATCTTGGACGTACCATAGACATTAGCCCAAATTGCCCCATGCGACAAATATTCACTTTGCTAAATCGGGCCGGGGCGTTTTTCTTCGCTCAAAAGCACGTTCGCCTCAAGATCACCCACGCCTGGCAAGGTCATGATGCGACGGCGCAATACGCGCTCAAAATCGGAAATGTCGCGCGCCACAACGCGCAGTCGATAATCATAAAGCCCCAGCACGTGTTCGATTTGCTGTACCTCTGGGATCGCTTTTACGGCCCGTTCAAAATCCTCTAAGCTGACGCGACCCTTTGTGGCCAGCTTAATCCCCAAAAAAACCGTCACCCCAAGGCCCAGTTTTTCATGATCAAGGTTTAGGGTGACGCCTTTTATGATCCCGTCTTCTTTTAGCCGCTTTATCCGACGCCAAATTGCGGGTTGCGACATGTTTAATGACTTCGCAAGTGCAGCAGCGCTTTGATCTGCATCCTGTTGTAACAGGCGCAATAACGCACGATCTGTTTCATCCAATATCATATAGGCACCCCTGAATTGGTTTTGATGCGTGCCACATGCATCAAGGCTTCGACCTCGGCGATGTGGGGCAAGGTTAGGATACGATCCCGATATACTTTCTGATAATCTGCCATGTCGCGGGCAACCACAGACAGACGAACATCCACGCGCCCCAAGAAAGTTTGAATTTCGATAACCTCGGGAACATCACGTGCCGCATCGATGAAGGCTTCAAAAGCGCGCGGTTGCGTTTTGTCCAATGTCACACGCAACGACACCTCGACCTCGTATCCAAGGGCCGCCCAATCAATGACCACAGTTTTGCTTACGATTGTTCCATCGCGGCGCATCCGCGATAAACGCCGCGACGCAACCGACGGTGTCGTGGCGGCACGTTCAGCCAAATCAGCAAGCGGCATTTCAGGCTCTGCCTGAAGATAGCGTAGAATGCGTCGATCAAGATCATCAAGCATGATATTTTCATATTTTTATAATTTACGAATAATTTTTTCATATAATAACGTATTTGTGCGAATTTCGAAAGCCTAATACCGAATTATTCTCTATGTTGCAGCATCATTTAATGGAAGAGGACAAAACATGCGTGTTTATTATGATCGCGATTGCGACGTAAACCTAATTAAAGATCTTAAAGTTGCCATTCTTGGCTATGGCTCACAAGGTCACGCACATGCGTTGAACCTACGTGATTCTGGCGCAAAGAATGTTGTTGTGGCCCTACGCGAAGGATCACCATCTGCTGCCAAAGCAGAGGGCGAAGGCCTAAAAGTGATGGGTATCGCAGAAGCAGCGGCATGGTGCGACGTCATCATGTTCACAATGCCCGACGAACTTCAGGCAGAAACATATAAAAAGTACGTGCACGACAACCTACGTGATGGCGCAGCGATCGCATTTGCACACGGTCTAAACGTACATTTTGGGTTGATCGAACCAAAGCCAGGTGTTGACGTGATTATGATGGCGCCAAAAGGCCCAGGTCACACCGTGCGCGGCGAATACATAAAAGGTGGCGGTGTGCCATGTTTGGTTGCTGTGAACCAGGACGCAACTGGGCGCGCATTAGAAATTGGTCTATCCTATTGCTCTGCAATTGGTGGTGGTCGTTCAGGCATTATCGAAACAAACTTCCGCGAAGAATGTGAAACTGACCTATTTGGTGAACAGGCGGTTCTATGTGGTGGCTTGGTTGAATTGATCCGCATGGGTTTTGAAACATTGGTCGAAGCGGGTTATGCACCTGAGATGGCCTATTTCGAGTGTTTGCACGAGGTGAAGTTGATCGTTGACCTAATCTACGAAGGCGGCATCGCAAACATGAACTACTCAATCTCGAACACTGCGGAATACGGTGAATACGTCACTGGCCCACGCATCTTGCCATACGACGAAACAAAAGCGCGTATGAAAGCTGTTCTTGATGACATCCAGCGCGGTAAATTCGTTCGTGACTTTATGGCGGAAAACCAAGTTGGTCAGCCGTTCTTTAAGGCGACACGTCGTATCAACGATGAACACCAGATCGAACAAGTTGGCGAACAACTTCGCGCGATGATGCCGTGGATTTCCGCGGGCAAAATGGTCGACAAAGCGAAAAACTAAATCACACATCGGGGGCCAAATTGGCCCCCGATCCACATCAAGAGCGCTATCGAATGCAACCTGAAATTACTTGGCGCAACTGGATGATGGTTGGATTGCTTGGACTTATTTGGGGCTCAAGCTTTATGGTTGTTGAAATTGCCCTTGCGGGGATTACCCCATTTTGGCTTGCTGCTTCTCGTGTTACATTTGGATCCCTGCTCACGGTTGCAGTATGGCTTTTATCAAGACGTCGCTTTTTTCTAACACACAAAACCGCATGGCCCAGCATCTTTGTAATTGGCATTCTCAGCTCGGCTTTGTCGTTTTCTCTGTTAAGCTGGGGACAAACCCATGTCACATCTGGGTTTGCGGGCGTATCGATGGCCTCAATCGCGTTGCTTGTTCTACCATTGTCGCATTTTTTCATTCCGGGCGAAAAAATGACCGTTCGTCGAACATTTGGTTTTTTGATGGGCTTTGTCGGCGTTGCCATTTTGATAGGGCCCGAGGCATTTTCCCCAAGCGGCAGCGAATTAGAACTCTTCGGGCGCCTGTTTTGCGTGCTCGCGGCGTCTTGCTATGCCATATCTTCTGTGCTTATTCGCAGACTACCGCCAATTGATCCACTGGGATTGGCGGCCATTCCCCTGATGATTGGTGCCCTTACTTCCCTAGGATTTGCATACTCGGTCGAAGGCGCCCCACCACAGATTTCGTCACAAACCCTTTTGATCATTTTGTATCTGGGTCTGGTTCCAACGGCTGGTGCAAATTTATTGCGCATCCTTACCATACGATCAGCAGGCCCCGTTTTCATGAGCCTTGCAAATTATCAGGTACCACTCTGGTCAGTTGTGTTAGGCATCTTGGTGTTAGGCGAAGCGCCGCGTCAGAACCTATTCCTAGCCATGGCCCTAATTTTGTTCGGTTTGTGCCTCAGCCAGTATGGCGCATTGAAACGACTGTTTCGTGGCAATTAATTGGACTAACCCGCTGCGTGTTGAACCGCGGCAACCACCATATCAACAGTTTCCTCCAACAACTTGGCATCCTCACACTCTGCCATGACCCGGATCAGCGGTTCGGTTCCTGATTTGCGGATGAGCAAACGCCCATTTCCCTCTAGCTTTGCTTCGGCCGCTGCAATCGCCATCTGTACGTCTGATGTATCCAGCGGTGTCTGACCCTTTTGAAACCGCACGTTTTTCAACAACTGAGGAACAGGGGTGAACGTGTTGGCCAGTTCACTTGCTTTTTTGCCACTGCGCACAAGTTCAGCAAGGAATTGCAAGCCTGCCATCAGGCCATCACCTGTGGTGGAATGGTTTGTCATTACGATATGACCAGACTGTTCACCACCTAGATTGAATCCCCCTTGACGCATGCGTTCAACCACATAACGATCGCCTACAGAGGTACGCTCAAGCGCGATCCCCTTAGTTTGCAAAAAGCGTTCAAGGCCGAGGTTGGACATCACCGTGGCAACCAGTGCATTACCAGCCAATCGATCCTCTGCTGCCCAGCTTGCAGCCATTAAGCCCATCAGCTGGTCCCCATCGGCAACCTGCCCCGTTTCATCTACCAAAATAATGCGATCCGCATCACCATCCAGACACATAGCAACATCGGCCCCATGTGCAACGACGGTTTCTGCCGCACTTTGAGGATGGGTTGATCCGCAATTTTCATTGATATTGCGACCATTTGGTGAAACGCCAACAGGGATCACTTCGGCGCCAAGTTCCCAAAGAACCTCGGGTGCAGCCCGATATGCTGCGCCGTTTGCGCAATCAATCACCACTTTCACACCATCCAACCGCATGCCCGAAGGAAACGAAGTCTTTGCGCGTTCAACATATCGATAAACACCGTCATCAATCCGTTGCGCACGCCCAATACTATCCGCATCATTCAACGAAACACCTTCATCGATCAGGCGTTCAATCTCTTCTTCTGCTTGATCTGACAATTTAAATCCGTCTGGACCAAAAAATTTGATACCATTGTCATAATAAGGATTGTGACTCGCTGAAATCATAATGCCAAAATCAGCCCGCATCGATGGCGTTAAGAGCCCCACAGCAGGCGTGGGTACGGGCCCCAGCAGTAAGACTTCCATCCCTGTTGAGGTCAATCCAGCAGTCAGCGCATTTTCAAACATATACCCTGAACGACGCGTATCTTTACCAATGACGACGCGATGAGTGCGATCCGAAAAACGACGGAAATAATGTCCAGCCGCTGCACCGATTTTCAACGCCATTTCAGCGGTCATCGGATACTGATTTGCACGTCCTCGTACGCCGTCGGTTCCAAAATATTTACGCCCCATTAAAAAATCCCTGCTCTACTGCTTCAAATAAATCAAATGCTTGCTTCGTTTCGGCGACATCGTGCACACGGAAAATTTGAACACCTTGCGACCGCGCAGAAAGGGCAACCGCTATTGAACCCGGTGCGCGATCTGCTGCCTGTTCAGCCCCTGAAATCGCCTTGATCATTCCTTTTCTAGAAACCCCTAGTAATATTGGAACCCCCAAGCTGTGAAATACGCCGATATTAGTCAATAGTTGTAAATTGTGCGACAGCGATTTACCAAACCCAATTCCCGGATCCGCAATAATTTGCCGACGCGACAAGCCCAATGTTTCAAGCCGAGCAATTTGATCCTCTAGAAAATCAAAGACATCCAGCAACACATGCTCATATTTTGGGTTGTCTTGCATTGTTTTGGGATCACCTTGTGAATGCATAATACAAACTGGGATATTGTTTTGTGCAACATACGGAGCAAGCTCAGGATCGAACGTGAAACCAGAAACGTCATTCACGATTTGGGCCCCTGCATCAATTGCAGCCCGGGCAACTGGTGCTTTGCGTGTATCAATCGACATCGGAATGCTAAGCGTATCGGACAACATTTTTATTTTCGGTGCGGTGCGTGCAATTTCATCACCACTTTCGACATAGTCGGCGCCTGGTCGCGTCGATTCACCCCCGATGTCAATCAAATCGGCGCCTTGAATTTGCATCTGCGTCGCATGACGCGTTGCAGTATCGAACTGGTCAAATTGCCCACCATCCGAAAAGCTATCAGGGGTCGTGTTCAAAATCCCCATTATAAGGGGCTTTTGAAATTTCAGCCCCGCGATCGGCGCACGAGGAACGGTCAAACGTTCACGTTCCTCAGGTAATAATTCATCGACAGAAATGCGTCCGACAGAAAATTCGCGGGTGAACACATAACAGTGCGTAAACCAATAACTTGGATCGCAAAAGGCGAGTGCGTCTTTGGGTGACACGGCACCACGCTGCAATATAGGCCGCAGATATCGCATCTTTGGGCTGCTCCTATCGAGATAGATTGGTCAGGTCAAAATCTGCGAACGAATGATATGTGTCGGCCCCTGTAACAGGATCAGCACCAATCAACGAACAGGTTTTTGCATCCAGTTCAGCCGCCAACCAAACAGCAAGCGACGCAGGAGCATATGTTTCGAACGCATCCGTCGCATCCATAACCATTTTACTGGGTGCCCAAATCGCCAATCTATTGTTTTTGATCGCCCAATCTAACTCGGTCCGGGTCGCCACAACATCGCAATATTGGGAATGTGCTGCAATGATCCATGCATTTTGCTCGATTGAAAGGAGATCGATATGAGCCTGCCCCGTTGGATCGTCCGAACTAAGGTGTTCATTGGTCGCCTCTTGGACGCACAAAACCACTGCCGCATTTTTCGCGTGCAACCGCGCTAAGACAGAAGAAATCTCATCTTCGCCAAAGGCGGCATTCGATATGTAAACGATATTTGGATGCACGGTCTCAGGTTCGGCAACCGGTGCATATCCGCGTCCGCCACGGACAATTTCAACACCAAGGGCGCCCGGACCACGGTCCAACTTTTCGATGCGAATAAAAACACGGATCGCCTGCGGCTCTAACAGAATGCGATCAGCTATGCGTTGAGCCAGTGTTTCTAATAGATTTAGTCGTTCGGCTGCTAGTTCAATTGCAATCGCTTCGGTTAGTCGATCATATGACAGGATGCGATCCACGTCGTCCAATATCGGTTGGGTGATAGGCTGCACTTCGACCACGATGTTGAAACTCACGCGTTGTGTAACGCCGCGCTCTAATTGAAAGGCGCCAATTTCAACTTCGACAATATGATCGCGCAGTGAAATGCGGTCATACTGCGTTGAAATGGAACTGGCTTTTGCACGCTCTAGGGGATGGGCAAAGGCTAATCTAGTTTCATCATTCATGCGCTGGTTCCTATGCCAAATCTTGCCACGGGTTTTGCAGTTTTTTTGCCCCCACGTCTAGTGTGAATTAGTTTCGGTAAATTTGGACCGGTTTTACGTAAAAATGATGAAAACCAATGGTTGCAGTGCGCTCAAACACGCGTGCCCAACGCGGGCGAACAGATTTGGTGTGATAATATGTTGCGCCTTTGGTTAGGGTACGCGGCCTCCCATCCATCATAAGTTTTGCAACCTTACCTACCATCTCATAGGCCTTTGGTTCGCGGATCACTTCGGCACGACCATCGCAGGTGTAGGTAAACTGACATGCAAACTTTCGTCCTGTTCCTTGATTGACCACGCCACAAATCGTATTCGGAAACGCTGAGCTGCTGACACGATTTAAAATCACCTCTGCCACTGCAAACTGGCCTTTCACACTTTCACCACGCGCTTCAAAATATAAAGCTTCACTCAAACATGCCCATTCTTTCCCGCCCTGTGCAGTCGGAAGCGCGCGAAGGTATGCTTTGGAAAATATATCAGGCTTATTTTGCGGCGTATTAACAACACCAATATCCGCATGAGGCAGCGCCACAAATTTTTGTTGGTTCAACTGCATCAACCCCACAAGCGGATCAACAGAGCGTTCGGCAATCACGTTTGATGCCATAAAGCATATCGATACAATCATCGAAATTACACGAGTCATTTGAATGTTTCATCCGTCACGCCAAGTGCGTGAAATTGAATGTCCCTTGGTTGCTCATGCCACACCCGCCATGATGAATGGTGGTTCCACTCCCTGTTCCTGGCGCGGCTTTTAGCTTGTTTGACTTACAATGGCAAGTTGCGCCGCAGCAAGCTTTGCAACCGGAACGCGGAATGGGGAACATGACACGTAATCCATCCCAATTTGGCGACAAAACGCAATTGATTCAGGGCTTCCGCCGTGTTCACCGCAGATCGATAATACGATATTTGGGTCAACTTGGCGTGCACGTTCCACACCAATACGCAAAAGTTCGCCAACGCCTTCGGTGTCCAATGTGTGGAAAGGATCTTCTGGAAATACACCCTGTTTCACATAATCCGACATAAAGCGACCGGCGTCATCACGTGACAAACCATAGGTCATTTGCGTCAAATCATTTGTACCGAAACTCAAAAACGCAGAGTATTGCGCAATATCATTGGCACGCAGCGTTGCACGCGGCGTTTCAACCATCACACCCAACTTATAATTAAACTCTGTGCCGCGTTCATTGCGAACCGCTGCGGCAATGGCATCAATCCGATTACGCACCAATTCCACTTCGCGTTTGGCGCTGACCAGCGGGATCATGATTTCTGGTACCACGGGTTCCCCGTCTTGGGCAGACTCAACCGTGGCTTCAAAAATTGCGCGTGCTTGCATTTCGTAAATTTCAGGAACTTTGATACCGAGTCTGACACCCCGCATGCCAAGCATTGGGTTATATTCCCCCATTGAATCAACGCGCTGCGTCACAGTTGACAGTGGCAAATCAAGCGCCTCAGCCAAGTTCAATAATCCCGCCCGATCCGTAGGCAAAAATTCGTGTAAAGGTGGATCGAACAAGCGAATGCATACTGGTAGCCCCCGCATGATGCGGAACAATTCGATAAAATCAGCCCGCTGCATAGGCAGTAAACGGTCCAACACGGAACGTCGATCATGTGCCGCATCTGCAAAAATCATTTCACGCATGACGGTCAGGCGGTCGACTTCAAAAAACATATGTTCAGTCCGACACAAACCGATCCCTTGGGCATCAAAATTTCGTGCCGTTTGTGCATCACGAGGCGTATCCGCATTGGCACGCACATGAATATCACAATTTTCCGCAGCCCATTTCATGAAGGTTTGAAAACTTTCATCCAACGCAGCTTCGACCATTTTGGGTTGGCCTGCCAGTACTTGTCCATTTGTCCCATCTATCGTGATGATATCACCTTCACAAAAAACGCGTCCATCTGGAGTGGTCAGCCGCTTTTTGGATTGCTGAAATCGAATATCTGACGCTCCAACAACACAGGGTAGTCCAATACCCCGCCCGATTACGGCGGCGTGACTGGTCATGCCGCCACGTTCTGTCAAAACACCGGCAGCAGCGTGCATGCCACGGATATCTTCAGGACTGGTTTCTCTGCGTACCAGTATACAAGCGTCACCCCGGGCCGCGTGTGCCTGCGCGGTCAGTGCGTCAAATACGATCGCCCCCGTTGCAGCACCTGGACTGGCGGCAACCGCGGTTGCCAGAATATCACGCGGCTCTTCAGGATCGATCTGCCGGTGCAATAATTCGCCAAGCGCGCGCGGGTCAATCCGCATCAGTGCTTCTTGTTGCGTAATGATACCATCCTCTGCCAACTTCACAGCAATCCGCATCGCCGCATTTGCGCGGCGATTCACACGGACACCATCCAAAATAAACAACTCACCGTTTTGAATTGTAAATTCGATCTGCATTTCTTCACGCAGTCGACGACGCATCAATTGGGCCTGTTCGACAAGATTGGCAAAAATTTCAGGTTCGTTATCTTGCAGTGACGGACCACGAGGATCATGTGCCAAAAACAATGAACTTCGATGCTGTTCCAGCGCATCGCGTCCTTGGCTTTGGCGTGCGTAGCGTCCCATGATGCGTTCATCACCAGTATTGCCATCCACCAGTTGCAAAACCCCAGAACCGCTTTCGCCTTTGCCTATACCAAAGGCCATTTTTTGAACCACCAATCCTAAGCCCGCATCTACTGGTGCGCCCTTGGCTTCGCGAAGCAGTCGCGCGGTCGTACCCTCCCATGCGCGCGACATGGATCGCAATACTTCGGTTAATTGATCAGCGATGCGTTGCGGAAATTCTTCGCCGGTTTCATCGTGATAAGCATGAAGTGACGCGGCCAATGCAGCCTGATCGCGTCCCTCTATATGTTCAAACGCGTCTGGGTCTAGTCTGGCCACATTGATCGAATAAGATTGTACGAACCGCAAATAGAGATCAACAGCCGCCTCTTGCCCTAATTTGTCAGACAACTCTACATAGCGAGCATCGTTCATACCAATATTCAAAATCGCGCTAGGGCCGCCCCAATCAGCGCTTTCCGAAGATGGACGCACACACAAAATATCATCTGGTGCAAAGGCCGAAAGGATCATGTCCAGATCCGGAGTGTTGCCTGCCGCAATTGATTTCACCATCTCAAACGACAGCGCAACTGTCGAGGGAACTGGCAAATCCAAACGCACGAGTCGTTGTAAACATTTTGCCCGCCCGCCATGAGTTGGGGTCGCTATTGGGGCTGTAGGTGTAATAAGATCAATTGTCGGCATTTTGTGCTGCACTGCGGCGTTAAAGGTATCGCTGCAGCATAGCTAAGTCCGCCCATCAATCAAGAAAAAGCTGCTAAGTCTTTTTGCGGTAGGCGACTCTAGGCCGCGTCGATAAGGCCTAAATCGACCACGCGCGCGCAAATTTTGCGAACCTGGGACAGTAAATTCAAGCGATTGCGCCGCACAATTTCATTGTCAGAGTTGACTTGCACCGCTTCAAAGAATGCGTCCACAGGCACGCGCAATGACGCCATTGCACCCATCGCAGACACAAAATCCTCGGCCTGGATTGCATCGTCTATTTTGGGCCCCTGCGTATCGATGGCAGAAAACAGTGCGCGCTCTTCCTCTGTTTCTGCAAACTTTACGTCTGCACCAAATGAATACTCGACGCCATCCTTTTCCTCGGCTTGGGTCAGAATATTGTTCGCGCGGCGGAACCCCTGAACCAAGTTTTCGCCATCTTCTGAAGATAGAAATTCTGTCAATGCCTCGGCACGTTTAACCAACAACGCAATATCGTCGTTGCCCTCCATCGCGATGCAGGCGTCAATAACATCATGACGGATGCCGCGATCGCGCAAATACACCTTTAGACGATCGTGGAAAAAGCCCAATAGATCTGATGCCATGTCCTCATCATTCTGCCCATGTTCAAATCGATTAAAGTGTAATTTCGCCACCTCAGTTAAAGGAAGACGTGTTTGATTTTCCAACACCAAACGGATCACCCCAAGTGCCGCACGCCGCAACGCAAAGGGATCTTTGGAACCCGTTGGCTTTTCGTCAATCGCCCAAAATCCGCACAATGTGTCCATTTTATCTGCCAGTGCCACGGTGACAGATACCGCTTCGGTAGGAACATCATCGGACGGCCCCAACGGTTGCCAGTGTTGCTCACATGCGTTTGCCACCTCTTGCACTTCACCTGCCGCTTGCGCATAGTACCGCCCCATCAGTCCCTGAAGTTCGGGAAACTCGTAAACCATTTCAGATGACAAATCCGCTTTGGCGATCTCTGCTGCTTTTTCGGTCAAACGCGCATCAGCCGACGTCATCGGCGACAGCGCATTGGCAAGGGCCATAATGCGATCAATGCGATCCTTTTGAGTGCCAAGCTTATTGTGGAAGGTCACGTTGGATAATCGATCAGACCACGCTGACAGCCCTTGGATCGTGGCAACGCGTAAATCATTTTCCCAGAAAAATTTGGCATCCGCTAAACGCGCAGATAAAACTTTTTGGTTGCCTGCCAAAATTGTTGCACCCTGATCCGCTGTTTCACGATTTGCAACGGTGATGAACCGGGTTATTTGGCCTGATTTTGTATCCCTTACCGAAAAGAATTTTTGATGTTCTCGCATCGAGGTTTGCAATACTTCGGGCGGCAGTTCCAAAAATTCTTGGTCAATTTCACCCATCAGGACAACGGGCCATTCGACCAGACCAGACACCTCGGCAAGCAAGCCCGCATCTTCAACAATCTCAAGTCCGCTCGCAAAGGCGATATTGGCCGCGTCCTGCCAGATCATCTGCGCACGCTCTTCTGGGTCAAGAATGACGTAGTGCTTTTTCAATGCGGCCGCATAGTCGTCAAATCCCGAAACAGTAATCCTATCACCCGATGACATAAAGCGATGACCCAGTGTCGTGTTGCCGCTTTCTATGCCATCTATATTTAAGGGAACAACATGCGTGCCCAAATCATCCGTCAATATGCAAACAATTGAATGCAGCGGACGCACCCAACGCAGGCTTCCAGCCCCCCAGCGCATCGATTTGGGCCAAGGGAAGTTGCGAACGGCATTTTCCAAAACCTCTGCGATGATATCTGTCGCTGGCCGGCCTGGCTTTTTGATAGTTGCAAAATACACTTTGCCCTTTTTCTCTTCGCGCACTTCAAGCTGATCTTTCGTAAGACCTGCACCCCTCAAAAAACCCTCAATCGCTTTGTCTGGCGCATCAACACGCGGTCCTTTACGCTCTTGTTGGATTGTTGGGCTTTCGGACAACACATCCTGAACAGCCAGTGTAAGGCGGCGTGGCGTCGAAAACGCAGCGGCCCCCGCATAGGTTAAACCTGCATCAACCATCCCATTCGTTACGATCTTTTTCAAATCTTCTGCAGCGCGACGCTGCATACGGGCAGGAATCTCTTCTGAGAACAGTTCAATTAATAGGTTCGGCATTCTTAGTCCCTTTCAGGGCAATTTGGATCTTTCGGTGATCCGTCATAGAGTTTGTCACCACAATCATTCACCTCGTGCCAGACATACCCACGGCCGTCGGGATAAATGGCAACCACGCGATCAACGCCATACTCTATGTTGCGCTGTCCCCAGAACGCAATTGCGTTCCCGATGGCCAGATCGGCACCGAGTTGTTCTGCGTCAAAGCAATCAAACCAACCTGGTGCAACCCGTGGTTCGGCATCCGCGTGCACCTCGAAACTTTCGCTGAGCATGGCAATCGATTGTTCTGTGGTGAAACAAGCACGATAACGAATGGGCGAGCTATCGGCGTCAATCGCGCTAAGTGATGCTATCGAAATTTCTTCGGGTGTTCCCGTTATCGACGAGGTTAGGAAAATGCGATTATCCGTATCGCTGACATCCCCATAAAATCCATATATTTGCAAATAATACATAGCGGCCCCAGCGATCGCTGCACACGCAATAATCACAAAAACTATGATGCGCCCGTTCATTACACATATCCCCCCGCATCCGTAAGAACAAAGGCATCAGCACATTTCTTTGCCAAGGTGCGTACGCGGCCGATATAGGCTTGGCGTTCAGTCACCGATATGACACCGCGCGCATCAAGAAGGTTAAAAATATGACTTGCCTTAATACATTGATCATACGCAGGATGCGCCATGATGATCCGCTTTGATGTTTTTGGGTCAATGTGGTCTTGTTCTAAAATTGACTGACACTCGGCCTCGGCCTCTTCAAAATGACGCAAGAGCACATCCGTATTGGCAACGTCGAAATTCCAACGCGCATATTCCTGTTCAGTTTGCTTGAACACATCACCATACTTTAAGGCAATCGGCGCACTTGGGTCATTGAATGGCATGTCCATCACATGATCGACCCCCAAAACGTACATAGCCAACCGTTCAAGACCATAGGTCAATTCGCCAGAGACAGGATGACAATCATGTCCCCCAACCTGTTGGAAATAGGTAAATTGGCTCACTTCCATGCCATCACACCAAACTTCCCAACCTAAGCCCCAAGCACCCAATGTTGGGCTTTCCCAGTCGTCTTCTACAAATCGGATATCATGTAAGCCCATGTCGATCCCAATGGCCTCAAGCGATCCCAAATACAAATCTTGCAAATTTGGCGGACTTGGTTTGATCAAAACCTGATACTGGTAATAATGCTGCAAACGATTAGGGTTTTCGCCGTAACGCCCATCCGTTGGCCGCCGTGACGGCTGAACATAGGCCGCGGCCCATGTTTTGGTGCCCAACGCCCGCAGTGTTGTAGCAGGATGAAACGTGCCAGCCCCAACCTCCATATCATAGGGTTGCAAAATGGCACAGCCATTGTGCGCCCAGTAATTTTGCAATCTTAAAATAATTTCTTGAAAAGATTGAGGTTTTTCGATTGTCATAACATTGAAACCTTATTCATGCGGCGCGATTTGCTTCTAAATAGGCAAAGCAGCGATGGCGGTCAATGAAGGGTAGGGAAATTTCATAGAAACGAGACAACCTAGCGCGGGGAAATATGCTAAAGATAAAACTAGAAATCCGTGAAATGTTTGATATGACCGTCAAATAGGTGGAAATTTGGTACGTTTAAGAGGTAGGGATGCGTAGATATTTAAGCTTGGTAATTGGGATTTTAACTGTGGCTGTGGCGAATGCCAGTTTCCCACAAGACATGCGTTGGATCCAAATTGAAGCCCAACCAAGTTTGTTAGAGGCTGAGACACGAGCGCGTATTTATTCTCAAGAATTTCCCGACATTCAGGCCCACTCTATTGGATCCGGTTGGTATGCGCTGACCTTAGGCCCATTGCCAGAAGATCAGGCTGATCTGCGCATGTCACAACTGCGCGATCGTGCAGCGATTCCACGAGATAGCTTTTTAGCAACCGGTTCGAATTACAGACAGCGCATTTATCCAATTGGCCCTGCCCCAATTGCGATCGAACCGTCTCAACCAGTGCAACGCGAAGCCAGTGAAGTTTCACTTCAAACAACAGAAGTTCAGACAGAAACCGTTGAAATCAGTACCCCGCCTGATGAAACGCTTGCCCAAGCGCGTGCGAGTGAAAATCTCCTTAGTCGCGACCAAAAGATGGATCTGCAACGGTTCCTTAAGTGGGCTAGTTACTATAATAGCACCATTGATGCATCCTTTGGGCGCGGCACGCGCGCATCCATGGCAGCCTGGCAAGCGGATAATGGACACGAAGAAACTGGTGTACTGACCACGGCACAACGCGCAGAACTGCGCGCTCAATATTTTGCGATATTCGATGGATTGGGATTGCGTACCCATCGCGATTTGGAGGCAGGTATCAGCATTGATCTTCCAACCGAAGTTGTTGAATTTGACAGTTACGCCGCGCCACTGGCCCATTTCACGGCGAAATCCAAGGATACTTCTGCACATGTGTTTTTGATTTCGGCGCGCGGCAATCGTGGTGATCTGGCCGCGATTTATGGCATTTTGCCTACTCTCTCGATCGTGCCCATGAATGTTGATAAATCACTAAGCCGAGATCGATTCACAATCACGGGTGAAAATTCAGCGACTCATGCCTATATCTCGGCCACGCATGCTGACGGAGAAATAAAGGGGTTCGGATTGATTTGGCCCGCCGAGCAAGGTGAACAGTTTGATCGACTTGTGCAGCATATGAGCACGAGTTTCACGACATTTGCGGGAACACTCGACCCAAGCCTGAGTGCAGAAATCAATGACCCCGAGGCGCAATTTGGAGTATCAGTGCGCAAACCTGCCGTTATCAAAAGCGCTGTATTTGTATCCAAAGACGGACATGCTGTGACCGACACAGGTGACTTGGAGCAGTGCAGTGCGCTAACATTTGGTGGGTCGTATGACGCTGAAATCATCACCCAGAGCGAAACAGGCATAGCATTGGTCGCACCCAAATCAAACCTTGCACCAATTTCATTTGCAACACTTGGTGGTCAAATGCGCAAGGGGGATACAGCATTCCTATCAAGTTTTCCTTATGGTGGCCGTTTGGGACTCGCCTCAGTCACGGAGGCCATGGTCGCCGAAACGACGGATCTAAATGGTAACACAACCAAATTCCAACTGGATCTTATTGCCGAGCCTGGTGATTTTGGAGGTGCGATCTTGGATCGGTTTGGCAATCTTGCAGGCGTATTGATTTCCCAAAAGCCTGCCGGTCGTAAAATACCCGACAACGTAAATTTTGCGGTTAACGCAGCGAGTTTATCTGCACTATTGAAATCAGCAGGTATAGCGTTGCGATCTGGTCAAACCAACCGTTTGGATGATGTGGCATTGATCGCGTCAGCGCAGAATATGTCAACGCCACTAGAATGTTGGATTGACTAAGCGGCCTGCCAAAAACGGCGGGTGAACAAAACAAAGACCGCCATCAATTCCAAGCGTCCCAAAATCATGCCGAAAATGAGCAAACCTTTGGCCGCACTATTGAGGTTTTCAAAGTTTCCCGTTGGGCCAATCTCGGGTCCAAGACCGGGGCCAATATTTCCTATGGCCGTCGCAGCCCCCGATAACGCTGTGATGAAATCAAGCCCCGTCAGCCCTAACAAAAAAGCCAAGACACCTAGCGAAATGAAGAACATCACAAAGAATACCATGACGGAATCCATGACGTCTTGTGAAATTGGTCGTTCCTGAAAATGCGGAACATGCACGCTACTTGGTGATTGTATCCTCTTTAATTGGGTTGCCATCGCTGCCAGCATAATTTGATAGCGAAAAATTTTCACCGAACATGCCGTAGACCCAGCACATCCCCCGATCAGACCGACAAAAAAGAAAATGGCAACCATGGGCGCGCCCCACAGCATATAATCCGCTGATGCATAGCCTGTCCCACTCATAATAGAAATGATGTTAAATGTTGCTTTTCGAATGGCCAATTCAATTACAAAACCTTGTAAATAAATCAGATAGATGGCGCTTATGCCAATGACCACAGCAAGCGTCGCAACAAATCCACGAATTTGCTCATCATTAAAAATGGGCTGTGCGCTCCCATTTAAAAGTTGGACGAAACGTACAAAGGGCAGTGCGGCCAGAACCATATACACAGATGCGACATATTCGGCAGGACCCTCCATCGCAGAGAAGGAAGCATCATGAGAGGAAAACCCACCTGTCGCCACGGTAGTCAGCGCATGGATCAATGCATCAAACCCTGACATTTCCACAGCAATGTAACTCAGGAAACACGCAATGGTTAGCCCGATGTAGATGATGGATATCTGACCAGAAATTTGGGTCGCGCGTGGCAGAATTTTACCCATTGTATCAAAGGATTCTGCGCGGAATATTTGCATACCCCCAACGCGCAGTTCGGGCAAAAACACCATCGCAACCACGATAATCCCGATGCCGCCCAACCAGTTCAGCAAGCCACGCCAAAGAAGTAAGCCGCGTGGAAGATCATCCAGTCCACTTATGACAGTGGAACCGGTTGTTGTCAGCCCCGATGTCGCTTCGAAAATCGCATCGACAACCGATGACTGGGTTGCCCCCATCACGAATGGCAGTGCCGCAAAAATAGGAAGAACAATCCACACACCGGTCGTTAGTAAAAAAGTCTTCTGCAGCTCTAGACCTTGGGATTTTCCGTTGGAACACGACATAGACACGAACAGACCACACAATGTCGTAATGGCACTGGCTTGTGCAAAAACACGCCAATGTGGATTGCCATCAGCGTAATCCAACACCATTGGAAAAAACATCATTGCACCTAGAAAGGCGACAATAATACCAATCACGTATCCGATGGGACGAATATCAAACATAACAAACCGTTGGCCTGCAAGCAGTCCAAAGTCAAGCGCGTTTATCCGCGGTGGATAAGGCTCTCAAAGAACCGTGGATCAATTGAATTTGATGCAAACGTTGCGCCATTCGTCAACACAGATACGGCATCGTGACTATGCAAGCTTTCCTGGTGACTTGCCGCGACACGGAAATCTGAAACCCGTTGATCTGCGCTCAATTGCTCTGCAAACAAACGCGCGGCATCCTCAACAAAGATTGGGTTGGCCGCATTTAGTTCTGCAAACGCCTGTTCATCTTCGCGCTTAACCATCACCTGCGTTTCCGTTGGAACGGCTCTGCGACACATATCGATCACATCTTCGAACCATAGTTTATCGCCACTTTCAAATTTTAATGAAACACGCGCCACTGAACGTTGTGAATGTGGAGTGGCGAGTTGCGCGCGCGTTTGCCGCGCATGTTCAGAAAGCTCAAGTGAACAGGGGCATGTCGAACTATAAACATAGTCAAGGTGCATCATCTTATGGCGTTGCCCTTCCTGCTCAACCAGTTCAAGGGCGATGTCATAATACTGATACCCTGATAATCCCGAGCGCAAAGATTGAACTTTCACCGGATAGGAAAAGCGCAATGCAATGCGCGCATCAAAACTTTCAAGGTCGTTTTTATAATCATCAAGCACCGCTGACACGACATCAAAACTGAACCGCTCTTCTGCGTGTTTATAAAAACTGCGCATGATGCGGGACATATTGATACCTTTTTTATCTGCTTCTAAACTGACAGTACCCGTCACAGATGTTTCTAAACCGATTGTTCCACCCTCTTTGGTGGCAAAATTAATCGGAAGGCGGAAATTTGAAATCCCAACATGTTGAATAACACGATTTTCACCGCGGATCAGTGAACTGGGGCCGTTTTGCAAATCAGGTAACGTGCCTTTGTACGCAGCGTCAGCGTTAAAGTCCGCAGGAAAATTGCGCGATAATTCAGGGTAGGCTGATGGCAATAATCCACGCAACGCTGTCAGATGCGGACCGTCCAGTGCATCCGCCTCCTTTTCCGCAATAAAGCTGCGCAGCGCGTCCAAGGCAGCCTGCGCCTCGCTACGTTCAATCTCTTTATCTACATCGCGACTATGAATGTTCATATCGAACTCCAACACTAAACACTTGGTATAATGTAGGGTGCATCAGTGAAAGTTTCCAGTAACGCTTTTTTCGACGTGAAAAACGACACGCGTCAAATTAACCCAGAGCGGCCAAAATGTCGTTCAACAAATCTTCGCGGTCTTCTAACCCTACAGAAAATCGGATAAGCCCATCCGTGATCCCAAGCGCCACTTTTTGATCATCTGGAAGGCGCTGGTGTGTCGTTGTTGCTGGATGTGTTGCAATTGATTTTGCATCCCCAAGATTATTTGAGATTATAGCAATCTCAAGACGGTTCAAAAACGCAAAGCTGGCCTCCTGCCCGCCTTTTAGTTCCAGTGCTAACACCGTTCCGCCCTGCCCGATCTGCTCTTTTGCCAATTCAAATTGCGCATGTGCGTGATGATTTGGATAAATCACCTGCACTAGGTTCCCATGTCCAGATAATTTTTCTGCTAGATATTTGGCTGTATCCACTTGGGCGCGAACGCGCAGATCGATGGTTTCCAAACCTTTTAACATTACCCACGCCGTAAACGGGCTCATTGAACCGCCCGTGTGTTTCATGTAGGTTTCGATCGGACCGCGGATCATATCACGACGCCCTAAAATAACGCCACCCAACGCACGTCCCTGCCCATCGATATGTTTGGTCGCAGAATAA
The DNA here is from genome assembly GCA_965657135.1 of uncultured Paracoccaceae bacterium. Taxonomy (GTDB): domain Bacteria; phylum Pseudomonadota; class Alphaproteobacteria; order Rhodobacterales; family Rhodobacteraceae; genus HIMB11. The sequence continues at coordinate 53,870 of CBFHNF010000002.1, read as the reverse complement.
ACAACCAAATCCGCGCCCAATCCAATCGCGTTGGAAAAAACTGGTGTTACGAAAACATTGTCTATGATCACCAGCGCATCATTTTTATGCGCGATTTCAGCCACTGCTTTGGTATCAATCACCTCGAGCGTTGGATTTGAAATCGTTTCAAAGAACACAATTTTAGTGTCGGTCGTGATCGCCGCACGCCACTCATTTAGATTTGTGCCGTCAACAAAAGTGACCTGCACGCCCATACGCGGCATGATTTCTTCTAGGATATACAGACAGGATCCAAACAAGGCACGTGACGCAACAACATGATCCCCAACTGAAACCAATGCCATCAATGCACCATTTACCGCCGCCATGCCTGAAGCGGTTGCAAAAGCGGCTTCTGCCCCTTCGAGAGCGGCAATGCGATCTTCAAACATTGCAACGGTTGGGTTTCCGTATCTAGCATAAATGAATTCATCGTCACCCGCCTGAATGAAACGCGCTTGCGCGTCCTCGGCAGTGTCATACACAAACCCTTGGGTCATATATATGGCTTCGCTCACCTCATTATATTGTGATCTACGGGTTCCGCTATGCACCATTTTTGTGCGTGGTTTTAATGTATCGCTCATTCTGTTCTCACTTGGCGTTTCGCCAATAAAAAACCCCTTCCACTGGGCCAAGGGAAAGGGGGCGCTTTCGTCCTGACCTTTTAGCGGCTTATTTAACGTGGCCCGCAATCCGGTAACAAATCGCCACATAGCGTACATATCCCAAGCCGTATGCGTGGTCAATTGGGTCACGCGCCCCGACTGTCATCAAAGTTTTAGAGAAGTGTCATCTATTCGTTTTCTTTTTTCGGCATCCCGCGGACAACACTGTTTTCGGAGATGTTGATGAAAGTTGCACGCATCAATTCGTTGTCCGGTGTACCGCTGAGCGATCAGATCGCTGAGTTGGGTGAGCATCTATCTTTGCAGAAAAAAATATCATCATTTGTCATAATGATCCACGGATACAAATTTGACAGTGGTGATCAGAACCATTGCCCCCACGCGACCATGTTTAACCCAGACGCGGTCGAACAAGATTACCGAACACTTAGCTGGCCAGATGCATTTCATATGGCGCCAGCGGATTCCTGCGCCATTGGCTTCGCTTGGCCCGCGCGCGGGAAGTTAGGATCCGTTTATGATCTTGCTGCGCGTGCAGGTGCCGAACTGGGCCAATTGATCAAAGCCTTGCGTCTTCATCACCCCGAATTACCCATACATCTTATGGCCCATTCAATGGGGGCCAGGGTCGCACTTCGCGCCTTTCACTTGCTTGAGGCAGGAGATGTCGAACGGGCAATTCTTCTGTTTCCCGCGGAATACCAGGTGCCTACCGAAGCCGCGTTAAGCACTGATGCAGGTAAAGCTTGCGAAATATTAACAATTGCCAGTCACGAAAATAAATTTTACGAATTTCTTTTCTCTTGGATGAAACTTGCCGGTGCCCAAATGGGGCCAGCATTTGGAGGATATCAACCCGCGCGGTCAAATCATGTGACACTATGGATTGATCGCACCGACATAATCGATGCACTGAATTCAATGGATATTCGTATTGGGCATCGCGAACGTCGCCTGTGCCACTGGAGCGCATATACGCGCACAGGTATATTTGACCTTTATGCGCGGTGGCTCTTCCACCCACGTCAGCTACCCATTGCCACGTTGCAACACATCGCTACCATGCCTCCAGTCGGCAGCAGAACATTCCCTATAGCACTACACAATCCCGCCTAGGAATCGTCTTCGTCAAACTCGCCATATTGCTGCAAAACTTTGTACTGCGATGCCAAAAATACCAACAATGCGAATGTCAGCCCGAATGTTTTGAAATACACCCACATTTCGGATGATTGGGTGCGCCAAATAATTTCGTTTAGAACCGCAAGCGAAAAGAAAAACACCATAATGCGCCGCGAAATAATCATCCAACCTTCGTCCTTCATTGGAACAGATCCGCCCAAAATAGATTGCAGATAAGATTTCCCTCGAAGTAGGCCAACCAAAATTGCACCGCCAAACAGGACATACACCAAGGTCGGCTTCATCTTAAAGAAGCTTTCATCGTTTAAAAAGATGGTCAAACCACCAAAAATAAGAACCAAAACCAAGGTCAGCAATTGAACCTTGGACACCTCTCCAAATAAACGCCATCCGATGATCGTTGATACACAAAGGGATGGAACAAAGATGGCAGTTGCCAACACAAAACCAGTGTATTGCTGACCTGCGACCTCGACGACCTGATTTTTGAACAAAATATACGTCACGAAAAACACCACCACTGGAAGTGTTTCCAAAATAGTTTTCAACATCTGTTTATTTGGCTTTTCTTTGTTCATCTTATCCACCTAACTCCACAATCACCGCCCCAAGTGCGATCAAACACATCAAAAGAATACGGCGCGGCCCAACTTTTTCTTTAAGGATGAGCCACCCGATTAATGCCGCAAACACCACCGATGTTTCACGCAATATGGCGGCTTCTCCGACTTTGTCCAGCCGCGTTGCTAACATGATGGAGCCAAAACTGAATATGGCAACCGCTCCGCCCACATATCCGCGCAAGATGAGAGGGCCAATCGCAGGGCGATGATCAAGATTTCGCCAACGAAGTAGCGCCACTATAGGAAAGGTCACACCATCCACCACAAAAAACCACACCAAAAAGGTAAATGGGTTTTCCGCAGCCCTAATTCCGTAAGCGTCATAGGTCGTGTATAGCGCCACGAAGAACCCAGTTGCGAATGCAAACATTAAAGCAGATCCGAGCGTATCGCGATTTTTCTCGAGGAAAAAGAAATTATAGACTGCCAATCCAAAGATACCGCACAAAAGAACGACAACACCCAACCATTGGATGCCAGTGAATGTTTCACCAAAAATTAAATAGGCTCCAAACACTGTAAATAGCGGTCCAGTGCCACGCACGACAGGATAGACAACGGTGTAGCCACCTTTGACATAGGCAAAGCCCTGCAAAACTTTGTAAAGTGAATGAATGGCCCAAGCGCCAAATAAAATGGGCCACAGCGCTGGTTCAGGTGCAGGAACAACAAAAACCACCAATGGAAGCATGAGTGTGGCGTAACCAAAGTCCATTGCCCCGCGCGAAAGCCACGGGTCGTGGCGACCCTTTTGCAATGCGCCAAAGACCGCATGCAGAAAGGCCGCTAATAGTGCTAGTCCCAGCGCGATTGAGTGCCCAGTTGGTGTCCCCTCAACCGCATAGACCCAGTCAGCTATCAATTTTCATTCCAATCCCGTCAGAGCTTTGGCAAAGTCTTCTGGATCAAAGGGGGCCAAATCGTCGATTTGTTCCCCTACTCCAATCGCATGAATAGGAAGGCCGAATTTATCCGCCAATGCCACCAAAACGCCGCCCTTTGCCGTGCCGTCAAGCTTGGTCATAACCAAACCCGACACATCAGCGAGTTTTTTAAACGTATCTACTTGTGATAGCGCATTTTGACCCGTGGTCGCGTCCAACACCAAAAGAGTGTTGTGCGGTGCCTCTGGGTCTTTTTTGCGAATAACCCGAACGATCTTGGCGAGTTCTTCCATCAAATCTTGGCGATTTTGCAGACGCCCCGCGGTGTCAATCATTAACAGGTCTGCGCCCTCTTCTTGCGCCTTGGTCATTGCATCGAAGGCCAATGACGCAGGATCCGATCCTTCGGGCGCAGTCAATACCGGAACACCCGCGCGATACCCCCAAACCTGAAGCTGTTCAACAGCTGCTGCGCGGAACGTATCCCCCGCAGCAATCACCACAGATTTGCCCGCTGCCTTAAATTGGCTCGCCAACTTACCGATCGTTGTGGTTTTGCCTGATCCATTAACACCGACCACCAAAACGACCTGCGGCTTGGTTGGATATAGCGGCATGGGTTTAGCCACATGTTCCATAATGCGTGTGATTTCTGCTGAAAGCAGGGATTTTATTTCATCACTGGATAATTTGGTTCCAAACCGGCCTTGCGCCATGTTTGCCGTGACACGCAGCGCAGTATCTACCCCCATATCCGACTGGATCAACAACTCTTCCAGCTGTTCCAGCATATCATCATCCAACGTGCGACGTACAACTGTTGGTTTTGAACGTCCAAGCAATCGCCCCATCAACCCCGGTTTAGATGGTGAAACATCTGGTGGCGCTGATTGTTGAATAATGACTGGCTCTGGCTCTGGCTCTGGCTCTGGCTCTGGCTCTGGCTCTGGCTCTGGCTCTGGAATAGAATCGACTGTGAAGGGCTCGGGGGCAAGCGGTTCTTGAGCAGGTGTTTCAAGTACCTCTTCATCTCCGCCTTCTTCTACAATAGCGTCCAGTCCTTCATCCAGCTTGGATGACGAACGAAACAAACGTTCCTTAAGCTTTGAGAAAAACGCCATGCTACCTCCAAAAAGTGAGCTTACATCTCACCTAATCGCAATCCACAGAGGATTAAAGCCCCCGAAAAAGCTTTTATGCAATCCTCACAAGGTCGTAGCTGGGGACAACGATTAAATTTCGTCGCTAAAATGCTTCATCACCAGCTTAATTGGATTGGGCGCGGCCTGTCCCAAACCGCATATAGATGCATCCGTCATTGCGCCGCATAGCTCTTCCAATAGCTGTTGATTCCAGGTGTCAGCCTGCATTAACTTCACCGCCTTTTCACACCCAACGCGGCAAGGTGTACATTGGCCACAGCTTTCATCCTCAAAGAAACGTAGCATATTCAATGCAGCATCTCGCGCTCGGTCATGCTGGGACAGTACCACGACCGCAGCGGATCCAATAAACGTACCCAATGGTTGCAATGTGTCAAAATCCAACGGCACATCGTTTATCGTTGCAGGGAGCAGCCCAGAGGAAGGACCACCCGGCTGATAAGCTTTGAATTCATGCCCCATGGCCATTCCACCCGCGGCATCAATGATGTCGGTGATTGTCGATCCTGCAGGCAACAAATACACGCCAGGGTTCGCAACGCGACCTGATACAGAATAGCTGCGCAATCCCTTGCGTCCGTTCTTTTCTACAGCGTTCAGAATTTCAGGCCCCTCGCGGCAAATGCGTGCAACCCAATGTAATGTTTCAATATTGTGCACCAAGGTTGGCTGCCCAAAAATTCCAACTTGTGCGACAAAGGGGGGACGATGGCGTGGCAATCCACGCTTGCCCTCGATTGATTCAATCATCGCACTTTCTTCGCCGCAGATATAGGCCCCTGCCCCACGACGCAAATCAATAAAGCCCAGCTCAACAATTCCCGCCGCTTCTAACGCTGCGATTTCGGTGCGCAATATATGCAAAACCGCCGGATACTCATCACGCATATAAATAAAGGCCTTTTCCGCCTCAACCGCCCATGCCGCAATCAACATCCCCTCAAGAAACACATGCGGAGTGCGTTCCAAATAATATCGGTCTTTGAATGTTCCCGGTTCGCCTTCATCACCGTTTACGGCCAAATAGCGGGGCCCTTCATTTGCACGCACAAATCCCCATTTTTTGCCAGATGGGAAGCCAGCGCCACCCAACCCGCGTAGGCCCGCTTCCAATACTTTGTCCTGCACTGCTTCCCAATCGCCATTTTCACGCAAGGATTTTAGTGTGTCATAACCACCGTTTGCCCGATAAGCCTGCAGAGTTTCGTAATCAGGAATTTCTGCATGAAAATCACCATTTGCGATTGCTGCGTCAACTTTTTCAGGTGTCGCATGATCAATGTGCTTATGTCCGATTTCCAAGACTGGCGCAGTATCACAGCGCCCCATACAGGGGGCACGGACGACGCGTACTTGTGCTGGATTCAAACCCTGCTCCAAGGCATTTTGCAACTGTTCTGCACCCGCCAATTCGCATGATAATGAATCGCAAACACGGATCGTAAGTGCAGGAGGCGGAGCTTCATCCTCTTTGATAACATCAAAATGCGCATAAAACGTCGCAACCTCGAAAACCTCTGCTTGAGAAAGTCTAAGTTCTTCGGCTAATGCGCGTAGGTGCGCGGCAGACAAATGACCATATTCATCCTGAATAAGATGGAGAAATTCAATCAACAAATCCGCACGGCGTTCGTGTTGGCCTAGCAGCGCTTGCACATCGCTTAATGCCTGATCGTCGTATTGGCGACCTTTTGGCGTATGGCGACCTTTGCCTTTGCCGGACTTCCAAACACCTTTGCGATCATCAAGTGCCATGAGATTCTACTCCTGTGGTTCATGCCTGTGTACTGCCCAATGCGCGTGCTGCGCGAGGCCAAAAACGACACACCTCTGCCTAGAAGCGTTCGGAATGCGAATAAAAGTTTCCCTTGGTGAAATTCCTGCTAATTTTATCACATGAAACATTTCATTCTGATCCTCCTCTTATGCGCAAATGCTGCTCTTTGCGAAACCGAAATGAGCATTGAGGAATTTGAAGCACATGCAACAGGACGTACGTTCGATTTCTATAGCCCCGAAGGTTTGGTTGGAACCGAACGCTATCTGCCCGATAGGCACGTTGAATGGGCCTTTGAAGGACAAGATTGCGTATTTGGCGAATATTTTGAATGGAACGGGTTGGTTTGTTTTTCGTATTCCTATTATGGCGAAGTCGAAAACAAACCCCAATGCTGGCGAATGATGCGCACTGATGATGGTGTGGTAGCGCAGTTTTTCGGTGAACACGGGTTCAACGGCAGCGTACAATATATGCGCCCAACGAGTCGCAAATTGACATGCGCAGGGCCGCAAGTTGGCGTTTAAAACAAACTGCCTTGATCATCGGTAGGGTTTTGTTTTTTTGATTTTGCCTGTCCCACGCCACGGTTGAGTGACACACGTCCGTCTTTGAACTCAATTTCAAGGCTTGCCGCTCTTGATGCATCAGATTGATTGGTAACCACCTTGTCGCCATCCCGCACAACGGCATAACCCCGACGCAGTGTTTCTTTGTATCCAAGCGTTTCGCGCAAACGATCCAAGGCCTCTAATTTTTCACGTTGTGTTGCAACCGCGTTTGAGGCGACTTGGATAAACCGCCGTGACAGATCGCTAAAGCCTTTGCCTTTATGTGCAATGTCGCGCTCTAAAATATCACTGCGAAGACGCGTCGAAACATTCTCATAACGGTTGCGATCCTGAAGAACACCCCGAGATAAGGCCGGCCCAAGGCGCGGCGCTAATGCCACAAAGCGTTTGGATTCTGTATCAATACGTGTACGCAAATAAGATGGGCGTAGCGTACCAACGCGCTCAACCAGAACTGTTTTTCGGCGCTGGACCAGATGGCGTAGGGCCGCCGGCAATCTATCCCCCCAGAGGTCAAGTCGCTGTCTCGGCGTGTCAAGCAGCGCCTCAACCCGGGGCATTGCCCGTGAAATATCCTGCACACGTTGTGTGCGTTGCGCCAGTGATTGACTAAGCGCGTGGGTTAACCGCGCACCTTGTTGATCCACCCATGCCAAAATTTCATGTCGAACAGGCACTGCCAATTCCGCGGCCGCAGTTGGAGTTGGCGCGCGTTTATCGGATACAAAATCAATCAGCGTCGTATCCGTTTCGTGTCCAACCGCCGAAATCAATGGGATATCAGATGCCGCAGCAGCGCGCGCAACACTTTCCTCATTAAACCCCCACAAATCCTCAAGCGATCCACCCCCACGTGCAACAATCAAAACATCAGGCCTTGGCAAGGCCCCACCAGGCGTCATGGCGTTAAACCCTGCAATGGCGCGTGAAACTTCGCCTGCACATTTTTCCCCCTGAACGGCGACAGGCCAAACCAAAACGCGGCGCGGAAAACGATCCCGCAATCGATGCAAAATATCGCGGATCACTGCACCAGAAGGCGAAGTCACAACGCCGATCACCTCTGGCAAATAGGGCAATGGACGTTTGCGCGATGGGTCAAACAATCCTTCAGCAGCAAGCAAGGCTTTGCGTTTTTCCAACATCGCCATCAAGGCACCGACCCCTGCCGGTTTGATATCATCAATCACCAACTGGTATTTCGACTGGCCGCCAAATGTTGTGATCCGCCCCGAAGCCACAATCTCCATGCCTTCTTCGGGCGGCACGCTCAGACGACTTGCGACACCTTTCCAAGTCACTGCAGAAAGGACCGATTTATCATCCTTTAGGTCCAGATAAATATGCCCTGATCGCGGAAAAGAAACCCGCCCAACTTCGGCGCGGATACGAACATTCGAAAATTCGCCTTCGATAACACGTTTGATTGCTCCTGAAATTTCAGTCACCGAAAATTCAGGATCATTCAAACCTATACGTGGATCATCGATCAGGTCGGACATTGTGCCTCGCTTGTACTTTGCTCTTTCACAGCTTAGAACGCGCGCAACAAAAGGCCAAGTGGAGTATTACGATGAACATCCTGATTTTGGGCAGCGGCGGACGCGAACATGCACTGGCCTGGGCAGTCAAACAAAATCCAAAATGTGATGTACTTTTTGCCGCGCCAGGAAATGCAGGGATTGCCGCGCATGCAACTTGCGTTGATGTGGACCCAGAAGATAGTGCCGATATCCTAAATTTTGTTCGTGAACACGATATATCCTTTGTGATCATTGGTCCCGAGGCACCTTTGGCATTGGGCATAGCGGATGATCTGCGCGCGGCGGGCATTCTTACCTTTGGTCCATCCAAAGAGGCCGCGCGACTTGAAGCCTCGAAAAGCTTTACTAAGGAAATTTGCGCTGCGGCAAATGCGCCAACCGCAGCGTATGGCCATTTTCACGATGCGGAAAGTGCCAAGACGTATGTTCGACAAAACGGTGCCCCGATCGTTGTAAAGGCCGATGGATTAGCCGCGGGCAAAGGTGTGATTGTTGCAATGGATATGGACACAGCATTCAGTGCAATCGATGATATGTTTTCAGGCGCATTTGGTGGCGCAGGCGCAGAAGTCGTAATCGAAGAATTCATGGAAGGCGAAGAGGCCTCTTATTTTATTTTATGTGACGGTGAAAATGTTTTGCCCGTCGGCACGGCCCAAGATCACAAACGCGTTGGTGAGGGTGACACAGGCCCCAATACCGGCGGCATGGGAGCCTATTCACCAGCGCCCGTTTTAACCGGCGCAATCGCGGAACGCGCACTGAACGAGATTGTGCGTCCTACCGTGGCCGAAATGGCGCGTCGAGGCACCCCTTACCAAGGCGTGCTGTATGCCGGTTTGATGATCAAAGACGGTGAACCCCGTTTGGTTGAGTACAACGTCCGTTTCGGCGATCCCGAGTGTCAGGTGTTGATGATGCGCCTGGGCGCGCAAGCACTAGATCTAATGCTTGCAACCGCAGAGGGTCGCCTTGACACCGCGAAAGTAAATTGGGCCAATGATCATGCAATGACAGTTGTGATGGCCGCAAACGGTTATCCTGGATCTTATGCCAAAGGTGATTTTATTCAGGGCCTAGAAACACTCGCGGACGATAGTTTTCACAAATGTTTCCATGCGGGCACGAAGTTAGATGGCGAAACAACGGTGGCCAATGGTGGGCGTGTCCTAAATATCACCACGCGGGGCAACACACTAAAGCGGGCGCAAGAAAGCGCCTACGCAGAAATTAAAAAAATTAAGTGGGAGGGTGGGTTTTACCGGCGCGACATTGGTTGGCGCGCCTTGTAATTTCCAATTGCGCGCTGTTTTAGATTTGCTTCTCGGGCATTGTGACACGCAAACCGTCAAGATCATCTGTAACGCGGATTTGGCACGTAAGACGCGAACGCTCTGCATCTGGCTCAAATGCGAAATCAAGCATGTCTTCTTCCATGTCTTGTTTGCCAGGAATTTTCGCAACCCAATCCGTATCTACATAAACATGACATGTTGAACACGCACACGCGCCGCCACAGTCTGCATCGATTCCTGGAATGTTATTATCACGCGCGCCTTCCATCACAGTCAGGCCATTGGCAACCTCGACCACATGCTCGGTTCCGTTATGCTCAACATAAGTGATTTTCGCCATTTCTTCGTTCTCCGATTCCTAAGTTTATAGCTATTTAGTGCTACTCAATCCGCGATACCAGTGTGATTTGCGACCTTTTATTGTTGGAAAGGTCAATTTTTTCCTTGAAACCTTGTATCAAAGGGCGTTCAAAGATTGTATTTGGGCACCTAAGGACAAGATAAATGAAGATTTTTTTCTCTTCGGTATAGTGTGTGCAGGTGGACTACTTGGGTGCAACATAGCTTCTGAAGACGAAATTTCACGCAAGCCCGACAATCAATGCTATTTTAACAAAGTTACGCCCGCTGAAATTTCCAGCCGCGTTGAGACGCGATTGGCCAAAGTTGAAGCGCGGGACAATAACGGCAATCTGATTTCACCCACAGAATACGAAACCAAGCGTACACAGATTATCACCAAACCGCGTCTGGTCAAAAAAATAGACGCCGTTTGTCCCGAGGATTTAACAACTGAATTTGTCAGCTCGCTTCAGCGTGCACTCCGCGCGCGGGGCCTATTTGCAGGTGTCGTTAACGGCACCCTAGATCTGGCAACCCGCCGCGCGATACGGGATTTTCAAACTGTGCAAGGGATTGAAAGCACGACCCTTGCAAAAGCCACCGCGCAAGAACTAGGTCTTGTCTCACTTGATCTTGAATAGAAATGGGGGCCCATAGGCCCCCATATTGATTAGTTCAACTTTAGTACAACAAAACGTGGTTCGCGATCACGACGCACAAGCAACAGAAGCGACTCGCGGCCCGCATCGGTTGCGCCGTCAACCTGCGCAATTAAATCATCAATTTCTGCGATGGGGTTTTGTGCGGCATCTGTGATAACATCACCCGCAGAAAGTCCAGAGGCAGCGGCAAGACTATCTGCCTCGACAGAAAGCACGAGCACGCCAGTCACATCGTCAGCTAGATTCATATCGGTGCGCATGTCAGGCGTGATTTCCGACAACTGCATGCCCAACAAACCTTGCTGCTCAGGCTGTTCAGCTGAATTATTTTGCGCCAGCGCGTTCGGATCTGGGCGCTGTCCCAACACCACTTCAATGCTCATCCGCTTACCATCTCTTAGAACAATTGTTTTCACAGATTTTCCAACGGGGGTCGCACCGACGATGCGAACCAATGCCCCTGAATCTGCAACTTCTTTCCCGTCAAACATGACAATCACGTCCATCGTTTTAAGTCCTGCATCTTTTGCTGGACCATCAAAAACATCCCGAATAATTGCACCCTCAGGGTCATCCAAACCTAATGCTTTGGCCATTTCTTCATTCACACTGCCGATATTAACACCTAACCAACCGCGACGAACTTCTCCATATTCCTTGAGCTGTTTTACGACAGGTTCAACGGTGTTCGATGCCATCGAAAATCCAAGTCCGATCGAGCCACCAGAGGGTGAAATGATTGCGGTATTCACACCAATGACGTCCCCATCCATGTTGAACAATGGTCCGCCCGAGTTGCCACGGTTAATCGCCGCATCTGTCTGAATGTAGTCATCATATGGGCCAGACAATTCGCGATTGCGCGCCGAAATGATGCCTGCAGATACAGAAAAACCCTGACCTAATGGATTACCCATCGCCATAACCCAATCGCCGACGCGCGCAACATCACTGTTGCCAAATCCAACATATTCGAATGGCGTATCAGCATCAATTTTCAATAATGCAATGTCAATGTTTGCGTCTGTTCCAATAATTTTGGCGGGAAATACATCACCATTGATAAATTCAACTTCGATTTCATCTGCGCCTTCGATGACATGATTATTTGTGACAACATAGCCATCTTCGCTAATTACAAACCCAGCACCAAGTGCCGATGCACTTCGCGGCCCACGTTGGCCATTGTTGGGACCTCGAAACAAATCCTCAAACGGGCTCCCCTCAGGTACGATGCCTTGTGGACCGATAGGGGTGGCCATTTTCGTCCTCGTTGTAATGTTTACAACTGCACCACCTACCTGCTCCACCAGGTCAGCAAAAGTTGCTGGTGCGCCTCGCGCAGCAGCCGCAAGCGTCTGCATCCATAACAGCGCCACAAATGTCAGAAATGTGAACGCGACACCTGCGCTATGAAACTTCGGTTGCGATTGCGCCCTCGCCAGAGAGGTAATGTGCATTTTATAAACTCCTCGGTTGATACATTCGCCGTTGCGGCATAGGCATAAGATGTGCCTCGGTTCGGCAAAATTCCAGATACTGAAACACGAGTTCATGAGATTGTGAAGTCGCGTTAGGCAATATTTAGCGCAAAGCCCATAAGATCAATGCGCCTAGCAGTGCTAATATCGCACCCACCATGCGACGGTGTTCGCGAGTGGTTTCCGACAGCACTTTGAGCATCCCTAAAATAAGATTAGGGGCCAGCACATAGGCCAGCCCCTCGATCACCATCACAAGCCCAAGGGCCCATAAAAACTCTTGGATCATTTGTTAAGGTTGTCGGTTTTTAGATAGTTAAAGAATTCGCTATCAGGCGCCATCACCATAGTCGAATTATTACCCTGTAACGCAGTTCGATAGGCGTTTAGCGAACGGTAGAAATCAAAGAACTCTGGGTCAGCACCAAAGGCCTCAGCAAAAATCGCGTTGCGTGTCGCATCAGCCTCACCACGAATAATTTCGGCTTCGCGGGTTGCTTCGGATACGATTTCAACTTGGGTTCTGTCTGCTTGGGCACGTACACGTTGAGCAGCTTCGTTACCGCGGGCAACTTCATCGGCCGCCTCACGCTCACGTTCTGCGCGCATCCGTGCGAAGGTTGCGTCCAAGTTTTGTCGCGGCAAATCCGTCCGCTTCAAACGTACATCGACAATATCCAAGCCAATTTCCAACGCTTTGACACGCGCACCTGCCAAGATTTGTTGCATCAGCACAGCACGATCAGAACTTAGAATTTCATTGGATGATACTTTACCCAAAATCCCGCGCAATTCATCGCGCATCAATCTATCCAAGCTTCTTTCCGCCGCAAGGACACCACCCGTACCAACACGTTCTCTGAACCTGTTAACATCGGCAATACGGAAACGCGCAAAGGCATCGACAACCAAACGTCGATCATCCGACGGCGTTACCTCGATAGGATCAACATCGATGCTGAGAATGCGGTCGTCATAATATACCACTTCTTGGATTAGCGGCAGTTTGAATGCCAGACCCGGGTCTTCTTTCACAGCAACGACGCGGCCAAACTGAAGAACCAGTGCCTTGTTGCGTTCGTCAACGATGAAAATTGACGACATGACCACTACGACAATCGCGATAAGGGCGACTAAAATAATATACAGGCTTCGCATTATTTTGCCTCCTTGCGCAGTTCGTTTAAGGGAAGATAGGGAACAACGCCGCTACCACCGGTGTCGTCGATTATGAACTTATCAATGCCCCCTAAAACTTCTTCCATGGTTTCTAGATACATCCGTTTGCGGGTCACTTCCGGCGCTTTTAAGTATTCGTTCAAAATAGCGCCAAAACGGCTCGCTTCACCCGTTGCAGCGTTGACAACCTGTGCTCGATACCCCTCCGCCTTTTCAAGAGCTTGTGCAGCCTCCCCGCGTGCTTGTGCTAGGACACGGTTTGCATAGGCATCTGCCTGCTTTTCAAGGCGGTCACGTTCCTGTTCCGCGGCTTGTACCTCACGGAAGGCGTCAATAACTTGCTCGGGCGGATCCGCGCGGTCAAAGTTTACACGTACAACGCTTATCCCACTTTCATATGCGTCTAGAACCTCTTGTATCAGATCCCCAACCGCAACAGCAATTGCTTCGCGATCACGGTTCAAAATTGGCGCAAGCTCAGACTGAGCAATGATTTCGCGCATCGCTGATTCAGACACGGCGCGGATCGTTTGCTGTGGATCACGCAGATTGAACAGGTACTTTGATGGGTCTGCAATATTCCAAACAACTTCGAAATCGATGTCGACGATATTTTCATCACCCGTCAGCATTAAACCCGCATCGTTGCCGCGTCCGCCAATGCCAATACTTTCCGTTTGTTCACGTGTCACGGGCAGCACCTCGTATGTGACCAAAGGCCAAGGCGCAAAGTTTAGACCCGGATTACCGACAGAATTAAATTTACCTAAGAAGAGTTCGACCGATTTCTCTTCGGGCTTTACGGTGTAAAAGCTTGAGAACGCCCACAAACCAATCGCCAATAAGGCGCCCAGCCCCAGCATTCCTCGTATGTTTTCAGGACCACCGCCACCTTGTCCGCCAGATCCACCTGATCCACCGTTTCCGCCGCCCATTAGAACGCGAAAGCGTTCTTGGCCCACGCGTAGCATTTCTTCAACTTCTGGGGGGACCTGTCCGGACGAACCAGAGGGACGTCGATCCCCGCGATCACCGTCATTGTCACCCTTTGGCCGATTGCCACCAGATCCGTTGCCGCCCCATGGGCCGCCAGAGTTTCCAGCCATCAAAATTTCCCTTTTTTACTTTGTTTATACAAACTACCTAAGAACTGGGCAGAATATAAGATTTTTCAAGAACTGCGCGTTGGATTTCGCATCGTAACCAATTCTTCGGCCATTGTGGGGTGAACTGCAACAGTGCGATCAAAATCCGCCTTAGTCGCCCCCATTTTAACCGCAATACCCACCAATTGGATCATTTCACCGGCATGTGGCGCGACAATATGACATCCAAGCACTTGACCATTTGTTTGCGAAACGATCAGTTTCATGAACACTCGTTCCTCCACACCACCAAACCCCTCACGCATAGATTTGAACGATGTTGTGTAAACATCAATCTTTTCTTTGGCCTGTGCTTCCTCTTCAGAAAGCCCAATTGTCCCCATTTCAGGCTGCGTGAAGATCGCTGTTGGGATCAGATCGTGATCGGGTGCAGTTGGAACGCCTTTGAACACCGTTTCAATAAATGCCATCCCTTCGCGAATAGCAACCGGCGTTAAATTTGCACGATCCGTGACATCCCCAACCGCATAAATTGATGGTACCTTGGTTTGTGAATAGGCATCAACGATAATTTCACCCTTACGCCCCAATTCAACGCCCAAAGCCTCAAGCCCTAAGTTGTTCGTATTCGGACTGCGACCCGTTGCATACATCACTTGATCAACCAGATGCACATTGCCGTCTGTATCAGTGACGAATAGCCCATCTTCCGTTTGTGAAATCGAAACAACATTGGTGTTCGTGCGGACATCAACACCGTTTGTGCGCATGCCGTTTGCGACGTGTTCAACCGCCTCGCTATCGAAACCGCGCAGGATTTGATCACCACGATAAAATTGGATCACATCAGTTCCCAGGCCCTTCATGATGCCTGCAAATTCAGACGCAATATAGCCACCTCCAACGATGATCATTCGCTTTGGAAAATGCTCCAAATGAAACATGTCATTTGATGTGATCGCATGTTCAATACCGTTAACGTTGGGGAGGGCAGGCCGCCCGCCAACCGCAATTAGGATATGCTGCGCAGTAACGGTCCGACCATCAGCCAAAGCAACCGTGTGCGGGTCAACAATCGTTGCGCGTACATCATAGGTTTCAACGCCCGCCCCAGATAGCAGATTACGATAAATTCCCTCAAGGCGATCTAGTTCTGCATTCAGTCGTGACTTGAAGGCATCCCATGAAAACCCATCTTCGCTGACCGCCCAGCCGTAGGCACGCGCCAGTTCAAATGATTTTGGGAATTCACTGGCATAAACCATCAATTTTTTTGGAACACACCCACGGATAACACAGGTGCCGCCGTATCTGTCCTCTTCGGCAAGTGCGACGCGGACACCTTCGGCCGCGGCAACGCGGGCGGCACGCACTCCGCCAGAACCACCACCGATCACAAACAGGTCATAGTCAAAGGCCATCTTAACTCTCGATATCTGAAAATAAGTTTTCTTTTGTGCTGTTCATCATGTCACGCTCTTCTGCAGCCTCGCCTGATTTCCATTCCGTCCGTACAGTTCCGTCCTCATTTCCGACAACAACTGCACCACACATATCAATGAACAAACCGTTTTCAACCACCCCAGGGATCTGATTGATTGCCTGCGCCAAGGCCGCGGCATCTTGAATTTCATCCATATGCAGATCCAAGATAACGTTACCCTCATCTGTCACAAAATGTTCAGAACCCATCATTCTGCGTGTAATTTCAATACCCTCATAGCCATGCGCAACCAACAGATCCGCGATCAAACGTTCGCTTGCGGCAGCGCCAAATTGCAAAACTTCAACAGGCAAAGGAAACTGTCCCAGTGTTTGAACCCGCTTTGATGCATCTGCAATCACGATCATTTGATCTGATGCCATTGCGACAACTTTTTCTTGCAGATGCGCGCCACCGCCCCCTTTGATCAGGTTGAAATTTGCATCAAACTCATCTGCACCGTCGATAGTTATATCCAGCCAGCCTGCCTGATCTAGGGTAACAACTTTGATCCCCTCTTCACGGGCTTGTGCCTCGGTCCTTGAAGATGTGGGGACCGCTACAATATCCAAGGCCCCTTCACGAACGGACTTGCCAAGGTGTTTAACCAACCAATAAGCAGTGCTGCCCGTCCCTAGCCCAACTTTCATTCCGCTTTTGACAAACTCGGCTGCGCGCAATGCGCAGACATATTTCGCCTTATCCTGCGGGCTTAGATCATCATACATTGCTGCGTACTCCTTTTGCGACGCTTATAGTGGACAAGCCTGCTTGGGGCGAGAGGCAATCGCCAAGTTTTTTTGCAAATTACTGCAATCCAGAAGAACGATTGTCCTGAACGGAATAAAATAGTCGTTTTTGTGGATACAGAAGTAGCAAATCCAACTATCACTGCGCCTATGAAGTACCGCCTATTTTATGCACCAGACAACGCATCTTTGATTGTTCGCATGGCTTTGGACGAACTTGGCCAAGCCTACGAAACCATTTTGGTTGACCGCGCGCAAAATGGGCACAAACACCCGGACTATTTAAAGTTTAATCCAGCAGGCAAAATTCCGACACTGCTGATCGATGATGAACCGATTTTTGAAACGGCTGCGATATTGCTTTGGCTTGCGGACAAACATGGTGCGATGGCCCCAGTTCAGAACGACCCAAAGCGTGCGGCTTTCCTGAAATGGTTGTTTTTCATGTCAAACACGATGCATGCGGATTTTCGACTATTGGTTTATGCGCATAAATACACCAGTGATTCAGGATGTGATGATTTACGCACTGGTGCGCAAACCCGCATGGCACAAGGGTTCGCAATGTTGAATGCGGCGTTAAACGAATGGTCAGGAAACGAAATGAGTCCATCAATCATGGATTATTATGTCGTCACCTTGATGCGATGGTGTACTTTGTACCCAAGCAAGGATCAAACATGGTTTGATCGTAAGCACTATTCAAATTTAGACACGCTTTCGAAATTAATTGAGTCACGGCCAGCCGTCCAAGTGGCGATCCGTGCGGAAGGGTTGAACCAAACTCCCTTTTCCTTACCAGACTATGCAAACCCTCCAGAAGGAAGTGCAATCTAATGTTCTTATCCGTCTTTGATATGTTCAAGATTGGCATTGGGCCCTCTTCTTCCCACACAATGGGACCGATGGTTGCTGCCAACAAATTTCTAGATGAAATACGGTCCTCGCCATTTATATTTGCGGGACTAAAAGGATCGTTGCACGGATCGCTTGCGTTTACTGGGGTCGGCCATGCGACTGATCGCGCGACGATTTTGGGGCTCGCAGGGTTTCAGGCCGATTCCTATGATCCTGAAAAGGCCGAGGCAACCTTGGCCAATATAAATGAAACGGGTTTGATCACCCCACCAGGATTACCACCACTTGCGTTTCGGCCCAAAGACGATTTGATTTTTGATTATGGTCCCGCGCTACCTGGGCACGCAAATGGAATGATCTTAATGGCCACGGATGCGCAGGGCGATGTGATTTTACAACGTACCTATTATTCAATTGGCGGTGGCTTCGTCCTTAGCGAAGATGAATTGGCCATGGGCAAAGCAACCGACGAAGGTGCACCTGTCCCATATCCGTTCAAATCCGCGGCAGAAATGTTGGATATGGCGATGCGTTCGGGCAAAACCATCGCCGAGATGAAGCGCGCAAACGAACACACACGCAAATCGCATGCAGATTTTGATCGCGACGTGCAGCGTGTCTGGCGCGTAATGGACGATTGTATCGAACGCGGATTAAACCGTGACGGCATTTTGCCGGGCGGATTAAACGTGAAACGCCGCGCCAAAGGGATTTATGACGCATTACAAGCCGAGCGGGGCATGAACTTAACAGCACCGCACACAATCAATGACTGGATAAGCGTTTACGCCATGGCTGTGAACGAAGAAAACGCAGCGGGTGGTCAAGTGGTTACAGCGCCAACAAACGGTGCCGCAGGTGTTGTGCCGGCTGTGATCAAATATTATTTGGACCACGTTCCCGGTGCCAGCCAAAGCAAGATCAGCGATTTTCTTTTGACGGCTGCGGCAATTGGGGGATTGGTAAAATTCAACGCCTCAATCAGTGGTGCAGAAGCAGGTTGCCAAGCCGAAGTTGGCAGCGCAAGCGCTATGGCCGCAGCCGGATTGTGTGCTGTATTAGGCGGCACCCCTGAACAAGTCGAGAATGCCGCTGAAATCGCGCTAGAACATCATTTGGGTATGACATGCGATCCCGTTCGCGGATTGGTTCAAGTGCCCTGCATCGAACGCAATGGATTAGGCGCGATCAAGGCCGTCTCTGCCGCCTCGCTTGCCTTGCGCGGCGATGGCACACATTTGGTTCCACTTGATGCATGTATTGAAACGATGCGTCAAACCGGTGAAGACATGAGCGAAAAGTACAAGGAAACGTCGCTAGGGGGACTTGCCGTGAACATCCCGAATTGTTGATACTGTCACGGTAATTACTGCGAAAGACTTAAAATGACGCTGCACACATCACGCCCTCGTGAAAACACAAGCCTAGGCGTCATGCTTATGATTGGGTTTTGCATATGCGCCCCCTTATTGGACGTGTGTGCAAAACTTGCCAGTGAAGCAATACCAGTTGGACAAGTGACAACAGCGCGCTTTTTTTTCCAAGCGATTATTATGCTTCCCATTATGTGGGCCATGGGCTTTGCATTTCAGTTTCGCTTAAAGCTTATGCGCAATTTGGCATTTCGGGCCTTGATGCTGATCCTGTCGACCTATTGCTTTGTGGCGGCCATCGCAGTGATGCCCATTGCAGATGCGCTTGCCATCGCATTTATTGAACCCTTCATTTTGCTGGTGGTGGGTAAATACGTTTTTTCAGAAACTGTCGGATATCGTCGATTGATGGCCTGTATTGTTGGCTTTATTGGTATTCTCTTGGTGATCCAACCTAGCTTTGCAGCCTTTGGGTGGGTCGCACTGTTTCCGTTGGGAACGGCCGTATTCTTTGCGTTTTATATGTTTGTTACGCGCACACTGTCACGGGACATGCACGCGGTTCAAATGCAATTTCACACAAGTTGGATCGGCACAATAATGTGCGTACCGGTATTGCTGTGGGCCAGTGGCAGTGGCATTGTGCAACTTGACCCAGTTTGGCCGGATGGCATTTTTTGGGTTTACTTGATTGGTGTAGGTGCTGGCGCATCACTTTCGCATTTATTGATGAGCCTTGCACTGACCCATGCCCCAAGCTCAACGCTCGCGCCCCTTCACTACCTAGAAATTGTAAGCGCCGTCATTTTGGGCTTTTTGGTGTTTGGCGACATCCCAAATCAGATGGCCTTTACCGGTATGACCATTGTTGTGGCCAGTGGACTGTACATCGTCTTTCGCGAACGTCAGATTGGTGCATCCCACTGAGCCGCATCCTTAAGCGCGCAGATCGCAATATCTAAACAACGGCGTGGTAAAATGACCAGCAGGCGTGATGTGTCTGGAACAAGTGTAACGGTGCCGGTGGCCTTGTTCGACGTTCCAATTTGGCCATCAGGAGCAAAATTCAGATCATTTGTTGACCAAAATAACCCCAACGAGTCCACCCGCATCTGCGCCATTGGATAGAGTGAAACACGCGTATCTTTTTCCAGCGGGAGTACGATGCGGGGCGGTGAAACAAAGATAATATCCTGTTCTCCGATACAGATCACCTTTTTGTGCGCGTAGGCTATCAAATGGGTTTGAACCGCCATTTGATGATCGATCCGATCGCCCAAAAAACCTACAGCTAACATAATAGGCGCATCAACGCGATTGAGCAGTTTTTCGAAATCAGTCGTATCCTGTTCCGCCACATGAATGATTTGGTTTTCCGATAAATTATTTCGAACATCTGCTGCAATGCTGTCCAAATCACCGATGACCTTTTCAGGTTGGCATCCATACTGCATGCACAGGTTCGCGCCCCCATCTGCGGCATAAACCACAGGAGCACGTTCTAATGATTCCATTAACAACCCACGCGAGAAGGTTGCACCGCCTGCGATCGTTATTGGTTCATTTTCGGAAACAATCCACATGAAACACCCTATTTTTTGCCTCTATGCCACAATAATGCCACGAAATGATACTTTGAATTGCACAGATTCGAACCGCTTTTGCCAATGACCGCATGATAGAAACGACATTGAACAATCTAAAGCTACGCGCAAATGATGACTCAGAACACAAATAAAGTGCTAACCGTGTCCTACGGGACCTTTTCGTGCACATTGGAAGGGTTTGACAACTCTTTTGACATGATGAAAACGGTGGCGGAGTATTTTCGTGATCTGGCAGCAGAAGACCGCTTTTTCGGGGCGGAACCGCCAAAATTGGACACTGAAATATTAGGGATCCTAGAACAGCGCGGAAGCTTATCGCAATGACCTTGCCAAAGCAGTTCGTCCGCGCCGTCCAGAAACAACCGGTGCGCGCAAATCTGCACCCCTAAGATTGGTTGCCGAGCAGCGCATCGATGACACAGAAATTCCACAACCCGCGCCAGAGGATGAGCCCACCCAAGTCGCCGTATCAGAGCAAGCGAATGTAGAAACAAGCGCACAGATTGTTCAGGCAGAGCCGTCTGAATTTGCAGACTTTGGTCAATTTGCAGCCCATGTTGGAGCGCATTCTTTGGAGGCAAAGTTGGAAGCCGCAGCAACATATCTATCGCAAGTGCGCGGAATTGATCAGTTTTCACGTCCACAGCTGTTGCGCACGGTAAAATTAAGCGGAACAGAGGGTGATTTTTTCCGCGAAGAAAGCTTTCGACACTTTGCACATATGCTGCGCACGGGAAAACTCATGCGTAAAGAGGACGGATTGTTCGAAGTGACCGAAGAGATAGGCTATCGAGTGATGCCAAAAGCTGGATAAAGAAAACCCCGCCAAACGGCGGGGTTTTTTTTGATTTTAATCCCGCGCTTCGCGGATAAGATTCAAAATTTCTTGCGCGGCATTTGGAATATTCGTTCCTGGCCCAAAAATCGCCTTTACCCCTGCAGATTTTAAGAAATCATAGTCCTGCTGCGGAATCACCCCACCGCAGATCACCAAAATGTCACCTGCATCACGTTCTTTCAAAACTTCAATCAAACGCGGTGCCAGTGTTTTGTGACCTGCCGCCTGAGATGAAATGCCGATGACATGCACGTCGTTGTCAATTGCGTCTTGCGCCGCTTCTTCGGGGGTTTGGAACAAGGGTCCAACATCCACGTCAAACCCTATGTCCGCAAATGCCGTTGCAATCACTTTGGCGCCACGGTCATGCCCATCTTGGCCCATTTTGACGACCAGCATCCGTGGACGGCGGCCTTCTTCCTCAGCAAAATTTTCAACCGACTTTTGAATTGCTGCGAAATCTTCGTCCCCTTCGTAAGCGGCGCCATACACACCCGCCAGTGTTTTGACCTCGGCTCTGTGACGACCAAATACATTTTCCATTGCCATTGAAATTTCTCCTACAGAGGCACGTGCGCGTGCAGCTTCAACCGCAGCTTCTAACAGGTTGCCACCTTCGGCGGCACGGCGACTAAGTTCAGCCAAGGCAGCGTCACATTTTTCTTGATCACGGGTGCTGCGAATGTTGTCCAAGCGTGCAATCTGCGCCTCGCGGACGGCAACATTGTCAACGTCCAGAATGTCAATCTCGTCCTCTTTTTCTAGACGGTACTTATTGACGCCAACGATCACTTGATCGCCACGATCAATATCCGCCTGACGACGTGCAGCGGTTTCTTCGATCCGCAATTTCGGCATACCACTTGCAACGGCTTTGGTCATGCCGCCCATTTTATCGACTTCCTCAATCAATTTCCATGCGGCATCAGCCAAATCAGCAGTTAGTTTTTCCACATAATATGACCCAGCCAATGGATCGACGACATTGGTGACGCCGGTTTCCTCTTGCAAGATCAGCTGGGTGTTCCGTGCAATTCGCGCCGAAAAATCAGTTGGAAGTGCGATCGCCTCGTCCAATGCGTTTGTGTGCAGTGACTGTGTGCCTCCCAAAACTGCTGACATTGCCTCATAAGCGGTGCGAATTACGTTGTTGTACGGGTCTTGTTCTTGTAACGATACGCCCGATGTCTGACAGTGCGTTCGCAGCATTTTTGAACGGGGATCTTTAGCACCCAAATCATCCATAATGCGGTGCCACAGCAAACGCGCGGCGCGCAATTTGGCCGCCTCCATAAAGAAGTTCATTCCAATGGCGAAAAAGAACGACAAACGACCCGCAAATTTGTCAATATCCATGCCGCGTGCCATGGCTGTTTTGACGTACTCCTTACCATCCGCGAGGGTATAGGCCAATTCCTGAACAAGGTTCGCGCCCGCCTCTTGCATATGATAGCCCGAGATTGAGATGGAATTGAATTTCGGCATCTCATTTGACGTATATTCAATAATATCCGCGATGACGCGCATAGACGGCTCTGGTGGATAGATATAAGTGTTGCGCACCATGAATTCTTTCAAAATATCATTTTGAATGGTACCCGAAAGGACCGAACGATCATGCCCCTGTTCCTCCCCTGTTACGATAAAGTTGGCCAAAACTGGAATTACGGCACCATTCATCGTCATTGAAACCGACACTTTATCTAGCGGGATCTCATCAAATAGAATTTTCATGTCCTCAACGCTGTCAATTGCAACGCCTGCCTTTCCGACATCCCCAATCACACGTTCATGATCGCTGTCATATCCACGGTGTGTCGCCAAATCGAAGGCAACGGAAACGCCTTGTTGCCCAGCGGCCAGAGCCCGACGATAAAAGGCGTTTGACTCCTCAGCTGTTGAAAACCCTGCGTACTGACGGATCGTCCAAGGACGCCCAGTGTACATCGTAGCCCGCACACCACGCGTAAAGGGTTCAATTCCAGGCATCGTATTCATGTGATCCAGCCCCGCAACATCATCTGCGGTGTAAAGGGGCGACACGGGAATACCCTCAAGCGTGTTCCACGTTAGGTCATCTAATGGACGTCCACGCAGCTCTTTCTCGGCCTGCTTACGCCATGTGTCTTTATCTTGCGTCATATCGCTCTCCTTTTTGCGCAGCGTTGTCTGATGTCCCGCTCTGCGCAGTCATTTTTCAGGCACAAATATGCCGTAACCTCTTTGCATTGCCATCCGTGCCACCTATCTTTGTTATAAAGGGAGCAGCCATGAAATTTTTCAGATCCATCCTCTTTGTTGTTCTTGGTACAACAAGTGCGTTCGCAAGTGACGCAACGGATATCTTTGTAGACGTTACGCCAACCACTGAGCTTGGCGCATATGAATGGAAAAACCGTGTATTGATCGTGTTCGCAAATTCGGATCGCGATCCACGGTTCCAAGACCAATTGGCCATGATCAATGAGCAGATTGATGCATTGCGCGAACGCGATGTGGTCGTTGCCATCGATACTGATCCGACCATGAAGTCAAAACTGCGCACAACATTTCGTCCCCACGGATTTATGATCTTGCTGATTGGCAAAGACGGCCATAAAGCGCTACGCAAACCATTTCCGTGGGATATTCGCGAAATTTCGCGCAGCATTGACAAAATGCCAATGCGCCAACAGGAAATGCGCCAAGACAAGTGACGCATTCCTAATCTTATGTGAGCGCGCCCAATCACTCAAATTCCATGATAATGTCATCAACAGCGAGGCTATCCCCAGCGGATGCATTGATTTTGGAAACGGTGCCCTTGCGCTCTGCGCGTAGGATGTTTTCCATCTTCATGGCTTCAACTGTGCAAAGCGCTTGACCTTCTTGGACTTCTTGCCCAACTTCGACATCCACTTTGACGATCAGGCCCGGCATTGGGCATAGCAACATTTTGGATGTATCGGGCGGTACTTGTTCTATCATGTGCTCCGCAAGTGCGGCCTGACGAGGAGTGCGCACATGAACCTGTAAATCTGCGCCGCGATTGCGGATGCGGAAACCACCAGTGATTTTGCCCACCTTCATTACCAAGGGTGCCCCATCTACAATCATATCGGCCAACATCATGCCCGGGGTCCAATCGCCCTCGACTCGTAATGACGCACCATCAGCAAATGTCACAGTTGATCCATTCGCATCTGCTGCAATTGAGACTTCAAAATTTTCACCCTGAAGACTGACAACCCAATCATCACCCACACGACGTTCGTGATTATCCATACGGCCCGAGATTTTCGTGCGCCGAATTTCGGCAACGCGGTTCATCGCGGCGGCAGATGCTGCGATGCGTCGAAGCTCACCTTCGGGCAAGGCAACGCCTTGGAACCCATCGGGATATTCCTCAGCGATAAATGCGGTGGTCATCTCGCCAGATGTAAATTTAGGATGATCCATCACAGCAGCCAAGAATGGCAGGTTGTGGCCAATCCCCTCAAGCTCAAAGCGATCTAGCGCGATACGCATTTCTTCGATCGCATCTGCACGAGTTGGTGCCCAAGTGCACAATTTTGCGATCATCGGATCGTAATACATACTGATTTCGCCGCCCTCAAACACGCCAGTATCGTTACGCACGACGGCGGTATCTGTCGCCTCTTCCGCAGGAGGCCGATAGCGTGTCAAGCGACCTATCGAGGGAAGGAAGCCGCGATAGGGATCTTCGGCGTAAAGACGATTTTCAATCGCCCATCCGTTGATCTTTACATCGTCCTGCGTGATGGACAAGGGTTCGCCATTCGCAACACGGATCATCTGTTCAACCAAATCAACACCTGTGATCAATTCGGTGACTGGGTGTTCCACCTGCAAACGTGTATTCATTTCTAAGAAATAAAAATTGCGATCCCCGTCGACGATAAATTCAACTGTTCCCGCAGATGCATATCCAACCGCCTTGGCAAGGGCGCAGGATTGTTCGCCCATCGCCTTGCGTGTTGCCTCATCCAAAAACGGGCTTGGCGCTTCTTCGACAACCTTTTGGTTGCGGCGTTGGATTGAACATTCGCGTTCGTTCAGATAGATGCAATTTCCATGCGCATCGGCTAAAACCTGAATTTCGATGTGTCGCGGCTGCGTGACAAATTTTTCGATAAAGATACGATCATCGCCAAAACTATTTGCGGCTTCATTTTTGGAAGACTGGAAACCTTCGCGTGCTTCATCGTCATTCCACGCGATACGCATCCCCTTACCGCCCCCTCCAGCAGAGGCTTTAATCATCACAGGGTAACCAACTTCTTGGCTGATTTTGACAGCCTCATCCGCGTCCTCAATCAATCCCATGTAACCAGGCACAGTCGAAACGCCTGCCTCTTGAGCGATTTTCTTGGATGTGATTTTGTCACCCATGCTTTCGATCGCACCAACAGGTGGACCAATAAATACAACACCGGCTGCGGCCAGTGCCTTGGCAAATTTTGGATTTTCAGACAAAAACCCATAGCCGGGGTGGACCGCTTGGGCACCACTTTGTTTGATGGCATCCATAACCTTATCTATAACGATATAAGATTGGTTTGCTGGTGGCGGCCCAATGTGGATTGCTTCATCGGCCATTTCGACGTGTAACGCGTTACGGTCAGCATCGGAATAAATTGCGACGGTCTTAATTCCCATTTTACGGGCTGTCTTAATTACACGGCAGGCGATTTCGCCACGGTTTGCAATCAAAATTTTATCGAACATGTCTCTGTTCCTTTCTTATTCGGGTTCAAAGGCGTCGGGGAAATTGGCATGAATTAAATTCAGGTCCAAAATCAGTAGCGCTTCGTAATTCTCGGGGTCAAAGGGATCGTCATATGGTTTTACTTCGCGTCCAAAAAGCCAACTCAGACGCCCGGCATCTAGGTTGCCGCGTTCGAACGGTTGATCCCAAAAATGTTTCACAAGGGCTGTCACAAATCCCGCATCCGCACGCCGATCTGCGGGCTTGCGATCGCGAAAACGTTCGCGCTGTGTGATCGGCGTGACGCCTTTTGGGTTTGGTCGACGGATCGTAAATTGATAATCCGTTCCCTGTAATCGCCCTGGGAATCCGCGATGTTTTAACATGATGCACCCTTAAGTTTGGCAAAATTTGACCAACGCTGACGACGTTCAGCGTCATCCAGCATGTCACGCAGTTTCTCCTCAGCAGAGGGCAAGTGAACAGCGCAGCTGCACTCTCCACCGGCACGAACGTACAAACCATCTGCGTCGCGCCTCACTGAAACCGCGGGTAAAAATCCCCGCAAATTTTTTAGCACACGCCACATATCCTGACGGATCTGCAAGGCCACTTTACGGCGCGAAATCAACGGAAGTGTCGTTTCGACACATAAATCAAAGCGCGCCGGCATGCGCCGCGCCATGATAAATTCACCGTTTATGTCGCTGGTCATCCAAGTCATTTTACAACGGAATATTATCGTGCTTTTTCCATGGATTTTGCGCCTTTTTGTTGCGCAACGATGCAAATGCTCGGGCCACACGTTTACGCGTTGAACGTGGCTGGATGACCTCATCCACAAAACCACGCTCTGCGGCGACAAATGGATTTGCAAATCGATCTTCATAATCGGCTGTGTGTTGCGCAAGTTTTTCAGCGTCGCCCAAATCGGCACGGTGAATGATCTCGGTGGCCCCTTTGGCACCCATCACCGCAATTTCAGCTGTTGGCCAAGCATAGTTGAAGTCACCACGCAAATGTTTGGACGACATAACCACATAAGCACCACCATAGGCCTTGCGCGTGATCACAGTAACTTTTGGAACGGTCGCTTCACCATATGCAAACAGCAATTTTGCACCGTGCTTAATAATACCGTCATATTCCTGCGACTTTCCGGGCAAGAAGCCTGGAACATCAATCAGTGTCAGAATTGGAATTTCAAAGGCGTCACAAAAACGCACAAAACGGGCAGCTTTGCGCGCGCTATCAATATCCAGACATCCTGCCAAAACCATGGGTTGGTTGGCAACAACGCCCACTGTCTGTCCCTCAATACGGACAAAACCTGTGATAATATTTTTCGCGAACTCCTCTTGGATTTCGTAAAAATCGCCCTCATCTGCCAACTTTGTGATCAATTCTTTCATATCATATGGCGTGTTGGGATTGTCGGGGACCAATGTGTCCAACGATGCCTCAACTCGACCGGGCTCATCAAAGAAGGGGCGCACTGGCGCCTTGTCGCGGTTATTCAGCGGGAGGAAATCTACCAACCGACGAACTTCGCTTAGGGCCTCAACTTCGTTTTCGAATGCTCCATCTGCAACCGATGATTTTTTGGTATGCGTCGATGCGCCACCCAATTCTTCTGCTGTGACCACTTCGTTTGTGACTGTTTTCACAACGTCAGGTCCAGTCACGAACATATACGAGCTGTCCTTCACCATAAAAATAAAGTCAGTCATCGCGGGCGAATAAACTGCACCACCTGCGCATGGCCCCATAATCACGGAAATCTGGGGAACAACGCCAGAGGCTTGGATGTTGCGCTTGAACACTTCACCATACCCGGCAAGACTATCGACGCCCTCTTGAATTCGGGCACCACCAGAATCATTCAACCCAATGACAGGCGCGCCGTTTTCAACGGCCATATCCATGATTTTGCAAATTTTTTGAGCATGCGTTGCCGAGACAGAGCCGCCCAAAACGGTAAAGTCCTGAGAAAACACATATACCATACGGCCGTTGATTGTTCCCCAACCGGTTACGACACCATCACCCGCAGGGCGCTGATTTTCCATGCCAAAATCTGTACAGCGGTGCACAACGAACATATCAAATTCTTCAAAACTGCCTTCGTCAAGCAAAAGTTCGAGCCGCTCGCGCGCAGTTAGTTTGCCCTTTGAATGCTGTGCATCAATGCGCTTTTGCCCACCACCTAGGCGCGCAGCATCACGACGCTCTTCAAGCTCTTGCAAAATGTCTTTCATAGCAACCTCTTTTCTCGTTTCAGCCGATGTACACTGCAGTAGCAGCATAACCAAGCTCTTTTCGGCAAATTTGCATAATTTTGTAAATATATTTTTGCAATTTAGCAAATTTGCAAATAAATACATTTTACATGGACTTCGATCAGTAATAGACCTAGCTGTGCAGCATGAGCTCAATTCCTGCTGCGCGGTTTTTCGATCGCTCCACACAACCATCAATGTTGACACTTATCCTTCTGGCTTCGATTTCAGCGCTGGCTATGAATATCTATTTGCCCAGCCTTCCACAAATGGCTGTGGAGTTGTCGACAACACCTGCGACGATGGGACTTTCCGTAGGCATCTATCTTGGAGCAAGTGCGATCATTCAATTATTCGCAGGCCCAATATCTGATCGCTTTGGACGACGGAAAATCGTCCAAGGTTCCCTGATCATATTCGTCGTGTCATCAATAGGCTGCGCAAATGCACAAAGCTTTGAGGCGTTCTTGATATATCGCGCAATCCAAGCGGTTGCCGCGACCTGCATGATTGTGGCACGCGCAATCGTGCGCGATACGACTGATACCGCAAATTCAGGTTCACGGATTGCATATGTAACCATGGGAATGGCAGTTGTTCCAATGTTTAGCCCAGCACTTGGAGGCTTTATCGACACCAACGTTGGATGGCAGGGTACGTTTTTTGTTTTAGCAGGTCTGGGCGTTGCCTTACTGATTCTATCCCACTTCGATCAAGGAGAAACCGCACCCGTCAGCGAAAAATCCGTAATCGGGCAATTTCAGAATTATCCCGACTTATTAACGTCCAAGCGGTTCTGGGGTTATTGTTTAGCATCCGCATTTGGATCTGGATCGTTTTTTGCATACTTGGGCGGCGCCCCAGCCGTTGGCGCAGATGTATATAAGCTAGACCCGCAGACCGTCGGTATTTTTTTAGGAGCCCCCGCATTTGGCTATTTCTTTGGGAATTTCATAGCTGGGCGATACTCCAAATCCCTTGGGATCGACCTGATGGTTCTGATTGGGTTAGTGCTGGCCCTTGTCGGGCTGACCCTCTCAATCATTGTGAGCGGTCTGGGACACGGAAGTGCGCTCAGCTTCTTTGGCTTCATGACATTTGTTGGCTTTGGAAACGGGATGAGCATTCCAAATGCGACCGCAGGTATGCTAGCGATAAAACCAGAACTTGCAGGTACAGCATCTGGTCTTGGCAGTGCGATCATGATTGGGGGCGGCGCCGCGTTATCCGCGCTTGCTGGACCAGTCCTGCACTACGGAACCGGTGATATCGCACTCATTGCACTTATGTGGACCTCTGTATTTATTGGGATCATATTTATTTTATTTGTGATCCAACGCAATAGAATCCTTCGCGAAAGCACTGACTAAAGACGTACCTTCGTCTAATATTGCCAAGGGCAACTGACGGTCGTGGTCAAATTTCAATCCCGCAATCAAAATTGCAGCGTCCCTAAGGCTGGACCTTGCGAGAATAATTTGCAAATATTTGCAAACCAAATTGGCGAACTTTGCAAAGGACCCCGAATGGCAGTCAAAAAATTATACTCTGGCGCCAAATTGCGTGATATGCGCCAACGCCTGAGGCTTACACAAAAAGATTTCGCAACCAAACTTGGGGTGTCCCTCCCCTATCTGAACCAAATGGAAAATAACAATCGTCCCCTGTCAGGGACGGTAATCCTTGCATTGGCACAAGAGTTTGGTTTTGACGTGACCGAATTATCTTCAAGTGAAAACGAAAGATTATTCTCGGACATGCGCGAGGTATTTACCGATCCTATATTTGGCGATTTGACACCACAACTTTCGGACATGCGCCTTGCAGCATCCAACGCACCTTCGATCGCGCGCGCCTTTCTGGACCTGCATCGGGCCTATCGTCAAACCCAAGAGCGGCTTGCCTCACTGGACGAAGCATTGGGACGCGATGATGCACGCTTGCAGCCCAGCCCCTGGGAAGAAGTTCGAGATTTCTTTCACTATTGCGACAATTACATAGATGCCGTTGATCGGGCAGCTGAAGGATTCGCAAAGGGTCGCAACAGCCCAGAGTGGGTGCACGCAAAAGCTATTCGCACATTAGATGAACGGGGCATAACCGTTAGATACACAGATCAGGAAGCAACCCGAATTTTTGATCCAGAGACGAATACACTGAACATTAGCAATCGAATTTCGATTGAGACCGCTCGCTTTCAAACGCTGTTGCAACTGGCCTTGTTAAGCCAAGAAAAATTACTTGATGCCACGCTGGATCTCGCCCGGTTTCATAGCCCAGAGGCGCGTGGGATCGCCAAAATCGGTCTTGCCAATTATTTTGCTGGCGCAGCCCTTATGCCTTATCAGGCGTTTTTGGAGACCGCCAAGACCGAACGACACGACCTAGAGCGCCTATCGACCCAGTTTGGAGTATCAATCGAACAAGTTGCCCATCGATTGTCGACACTTCAGCGCCCAGGTCACAATGGAATTCCATTTTTCTTTGTTCGGGTGGATCAGGCCGGCACAATCACCAAACGACATTCTGCAACCCGCCTCCAATTTGCCCGTTTCGGCGGTGCCTGTCCACTTTGGAACGTGCATCGTGCATTTGAAACCCCAAGTCAGTTCTTGAGGCAACTCGCAGAAACACCAGATGGAGTTCGATATTTATCGATCGCTCGCGACGTGACCAAAGGGGGCGGGTCTTTCAATGCGCCCTTACGCAGGTTTGCAATCGCACTTGGATGCGAAGTAAAACACGCACATGAATTGGTCTATGCAGATGGATTGGATGTCGCAAGACCCGAAGCATATGAACCAATCGGGATTTCATGTCGGCTATGTGAAAGACCGTCATGTCACCAGCGGTCTGTTCCACCGCTGGAACGTCAATTGATCATAAATGAAAACGAACGCTCTACTCTTCCGTATCAGGTTCGCTGAAATGGGCCTCATCATGGAGCATTTTATCGAGCAGTTCGATGGCTTGATCCATATGAGCAAGTGACTCTTGGCATTGCTCAACCTGTTGGCGCATCTGCGATCTTTTTTCTATCATCACGTCGCGAGACGAGATCAATCGCGTAAGATACCCGACCTCGTCCACCACGCGATGCCGCTTTGCACGCGCTGATAGACGGTAAACGTTCGATTGCCCTAACTGTATCACTCTCAAAAGCCCTGCGCTTGCCCTTACGGCAATCAACGTAGCAAAAATAGACGTAAAAGTTTAGACAGCAAATGTGCAAACGTGGCATTTTATTTGTGCAACGGTGGAATTCCGTACATTTTCTGAAACTTAATTGCTTTTCTTTAGCTGCTTACCTCCCCCATTAGGGGGATATCTCACCCCAATCAGTCATCTCTGACGTGATTCCCAATCTGGGTGGATCCAGGGTTGTTGGTTCGATGCAGGTAAGGGTGTACGTCCCAATATGTGATCCGACGCCTTCTCACCCACCATAATCGATGGGCCGTTTAGGTTACCATTTGTGATCTGGGGAAAGATGCTGCTATCGGCAACGCGCAAATTATCTACACCAATCACGCGACATTCAGGATCAACAACAGCCATCGGATCACTGCGATCACCCATTTTACAGGTCCCACACGGGTGATATGCGCTTTCGACATTTTCACGGATGAAATCGTTTAAATCTTCATCACTTTGAACGGCGTCCCCCGGCTGAATTTCATGTTTCACAAACGGGGCGAATGCATCCTGCGCAAAGATTTCGCGTGTCAACCGAATACAATTGCGAAAATCTGCCCAATCCTTTTCTTGCGACATGTAATTAAACAGGATTCTAGGCGCCTCTGCAGGATCAGAAGAGCGCAGTGTCACACGACCACGCGATGGGCTGCGCATCGGACCAACGTGTGCCTGAAACCCATGGCCTTCAGCAGCTGCTTGTCCGTCATAACGCACAGCGATCGGCAAGAAGTGATATTGAATATCTGGGTATTCGACACCCGCACGCGAACGAATAAATGCGGCACTTTCGAATTGATTGGAAGCCCCCGGGCCCGAACGAGTTAACGCCCATTGCAAACCCACCCATGCCTTGCCAAACAGGTTCCAATATTTGAACAGCGATACAGGCTGGCTGGCAGCCATTTGAATATAAAGCTCAAGATGATCTTGAAGGTTCTGTCCCACCCCTTTGCGCTCGGCCACAACAGATATTCCATGTTCCTGCAAATGAGCAGGATCGCCAATTCCCGACAACATCAACAGTTTGGGCGAATTAATGGCAGAAGCTGCGATTATAACCTCTTTGTTGGCCACAATAACTTGGCTTTCCCCTTTTATAATCGCCCGAACACCCGTCGCCGTGCCGTTTGTAATTTCAACTCTTTCTGCCAATCCTCGAAGCAATTTCACGCGGCCAGATTTTAGCGCAGGGCGCAAATAGGCCTTGGCAGCTGACCATCGCTCTCCTTTGTGGGTTGTTTGCTCCATCGGGCCAAAGCCTTCTTGCTTTTGGCCATTGTAATCCGCGGTCGCCTCGTACCCTGCCTGCACGCCTGCCTGAACAAATGCATTAACCAATGGGTTATCACGTTTGCCGCGTGTGACATGTAAAGGACCTGATGCTCCACGCCATGTGGGATCACCGCCGTGGCCTGCAGAAGTCCACGATTCTTGGCGCAGATAATAGGGCAAAACATCTGCATAGGACCATCCATGTGCCCCCATATTTGCCCATGTATCAAAATCGCGCGCGTGACCACGTACGTAAACCATACCATTGATGCTTGAAGAGCCACCAATAACCTTGCCACGCGGACAAGCAAGCCGGCGACCGCCTAGATGCGGTTCCGGCTCTGACCAATATCCCCAGTCATAGCGCGACATGTTCATCGGATAGCTCAGCGCGCCGGGCATTTGGATCAGTGGGCCAGCATCACTGCCCCCAAATTCAATTACAATAACGCTATGACCAGCTTCGCTGAGCCGATAAGCGATTGCGCAACCCGCACTGCCTGCGCCAACAATTACATAGTCTGCATTCATGATTTTCTCCTACGTCCATTGGCGCGCGCACATGTAGCGAGGATGTATTTCCGACCGCCTAGTATGGCGCCTCAACATCTCCCATCCGCACAAAAACTGATTTCATTTGCGAATAGTGTTCTATCGCTGCTTTTGAATTTTCACGCCCGACGCCGGAAAGCTTTGCACCACCAAATGGAGCTTCGACAGGGGCATCGTTGTAAGAATTAATGAAACAACTGCCTGCTTCTAGCGCGGCAATTACACGATGCGCACGAGTCAAATCATTTGTAAAAACCCCAGCTGACAGACCAAATTCTGTGTTGTTGGCGCGTTCAATGACATCCGCTTCGTCGCTAAAGTCCAATACAGCCATCACAGGTCCAAAGATTTCTTCCTGCGCGATTGTCATGTCATCACGCACATCCGCAAAAACCGTTGGTTCCAAATAAAAACCATCTCGATCCAACTGTGTTCCACCACAAACAAGGCGCGCGCCCTCTGATTTTCCAATATCAATGTAGTTTTTCACGATATTCATCTGTCGCTCACTGACCATTGGACCAAAATTTGTCGCCTCATCCAGTGGATCGCCGATGACCGCAGCCTTTAAACGCGCGCTGAGGCGGTCAAGAAATTTCTCTTTGATAGACTGATGAACAAAAACACGAGTCCCGTTTGAGCACACCTGCCCCGAAGAATAGAAATTTCCAAGTATTGCACCACCAACAGCATTCTCTATGTCGGCATCTTCAAAAACGATCAGGGGGGATTTTCCTCCAAGCTCCATTGTCACGTGCTTGATACCCTCAGCAGCGGCGGCATAAACTTTGCGTCCTGTCGGAACCGACCCCGTCAACGACACCTTGTCAACGCGTCCATCGGAAACCAACTTCGCACCAACATCACCCAATCCCTGAACTACATTATAAAGCCCCTTGGGCAAGCCCGCTTCGATCAAAATTTCCGCCACCTTCAAGGCACACAATGGAGTTGTTTCAGAGGGTTTGAAAATCATTGCATTGCCGCACGCGAGTGCAGGTGCACCTTTCCAGCATGAAATTTGTGTCGGATAGTTCCATGCACCAATCCCCACGCAAAGGCCCAACGGTTCACGGATGGTATAGGCCCAATTTACACCCATCGGAATATGTTCACCAGTCAGTGATCCCGCTAACCCTCCAAAATATTCCAATGCATCCGCCGCACTTGTTGCATCAACATACAAGGTTTCGGACAATGGCTTGCCAGTATCGTAGGTTTCCAACACAGACAGTTCATGGTTTCGCTCTCGAATTATGTCAGCAGCCCGTCGTAGAATGCGTCCTCTTTCCGTCCCAGAGGTAGCAGCCCATTCTTTTTGCGCCAATCGTGCTGATTTAATCGCATGTTCAATGATTGCGTCTGTCGCGCCAAAAACGCGCCCGATTATGTCACCCGTGGCAGGATAAATGACATCGATCGGGGGTCCTTGCGTATCCTCGACATATTCACCGTTAATAAAGTGGCTGGCAGTTGGTTGCACTTGCATGACGATATTCCCTTTTTGTTGGCACTTTAGTTGCCTGGATGAAGTGTTGCCATCACAATGGATCACCAAGTTTGGTGAAGCCAACATGAAACCGACACTAGCGTGACGCGCACTTACAAATTTGCCTTACCGCACTTGGAAAATGCGAAATCAGAATCCATTGATCCAATGGATTATTCACTCAGAAGCACTAAAAAGTAAAACAATAATTCATATCATCATTTAATTATTATATTTTCATTTAGTTTTTGCAATGTGACAATAATAAATGATATCATTATTCTATGACACGTAAAAAAATTCGCGATATCAGGCAGGAAGAGTTCATTGTTGCAGCGCTAGAAGCCACGCATAAACGCGGGTTTCATGCAGTGACAATGGCAGAAATTGCGGCAGAAATTGGGGCAACCGCAGCCAGCATCAATTACTATTTTGGATCGAAAGACCAACTGATGTTTGAAACGATGAGGCATCTCCTGCGGGTTTTGAAGTTGACGCACAATCATCACTTGCAAATTGCGTTAGACCCCAAGGATCGATTGCGGGCAATATTTGATGCCCATTTTGATCCTCGGTTTTTCACGCCTCAAAACTGTAGTTTTTGGGTGCAATTCTGGTCAGCAGCGCCCTATTCGACACATCTAGAGCGTTTGCACAGGATCAATCAATCGCGTGTAAAATCACACTTTCGCGCGGAATTGGCGCATCTGGTTGCCTCTCCCTTTCGCGAAACGATGCGGCGGATCGTGCAATCCTATTTGGATGGCGTGTGGCTAAGTGTGGCACAAGCAGATCGCGCTGTTGACCCACGTCACGCGCGCCAAGAGGCGCACGCACTGATCGAATTGCTGATCAACAAAGCGACGGCACCCACCTCTTAATCGTCTAGTTGTTCAGGCTCCGCCTGCCCCACTCCGCGAAATATATACTTAAACGGAAATGCCCAAAGCACGCCAAGCGAGACATATACAATCACCTCGACCAAAATAGATGGGCGATTAAACAATGCGATAACATTCACAGCGACCACGACATACAGCGGCAGGCCCACCAATAGGATTAATAAAGATAGTCTGCGACGTGCTTTGTAGCTTAGCATATTTAGTCCTGAAATGGATCGGTGACCAAAATCGTGTCTTCACGCTTGGGTGATGTAGAAAGTAGCGCAACTGGGCATTCGATCAACTCTTCAATACGTTTGACATATTTGATCGCATTCGCTGGCAGATCATTCCAGCTTGTGGCGCCCTCGGTGCTGTCGCTCCAACCTTCCATCTCTTCGTAAATGGGAATGCACCGCGCCTGCTGATCCGCGGCCGTTGGCAAATACTCTAACCGTGCCCCATCCAATTCGTATCCAACACAAATTTTCAACGTCTCAAACCCATCCAAAACATCCAATTTGGTCAATGAAATACCTGTGACACCCGATGTTGCACATGTTTGACGAACCAAAACTGCGTCGAACCAACCACAGCGTCGTTTGCGTCCTGTTGTTGTTCCAAACTCGTGACCACGTTCACCCAAACGCTGACCATCCTCATCAAACAATTCCGTAGGAAATGGCCCTTCGCCGACGCGGGTTGTATATGCCTTTACAATCCCTAGAACGAAATCAATGGAATTTGGCCCAAGTCCTGTCCCCGCAGAGGCCTGCCCTGCAAGCACATTGGATGAGGTCACAAATGGATATGTCCCGAAATCAATATCCAACAAGGCGCCTTGAGCGCCTTCAAATAAAATGCGTTTACCCGCCTTGCGTTTTTCGTTCAACACCTTCCAAACAGGAGCAGCGTATTCCAAAATCTGGGGTGCAATGTCACGAAGTTGGGCAATCAACGCGCCACGATCAACTTCTTCCATACCCAGACCACGGCGCAGCGTGTTGTGGTGCAACAACAACCGATCGACGCGCGCCTCCAACGTTGCAGGATCTGCCAAATCCGCGACACGTATAGCGCGACGGCCCACTTTATCTTCGTAGGCAGGTCCAATTCCACGTCCCGTCGTTCCGATTTTCGCAACACTTATTTGCGCTTCACGTGCTCGATCCAACTCACCGTGAACAGGTAAGATCAACGGAGTGTTTTCCGCAATCATTAATGTATCTGGGTTGATTTCAACGCCTTGGGCGCGCACTGTTTCAATCTCTGAGACCAAGTGCCATGGATCCAGAACAACGCCATTGCCGATCACCGATAGCTTGCCACCGCGCACAACACCGCTGGGTAATGCATGAAGCTTGTAAGTTACCCCATGAACAACCAATGTGTGGCCCGCGTTGTGCCCACCTTGAAAACGCGCGATCACATCTGCCCGTTCGCTCAGCCAATCAACGATCTTGCCTTTGCCTTCATCGCCCCACTGAGCACCCACAACCACAACATTTGCCATGTTTCGCCTTTCTCATGCGCTACCAAACCCGCGTTGATATACAGAGTGAACAGTGCCATGGAAACCACGAAAATGCCGCAGGTGTAAAAAGTGATGCGACCTTCATGGTATTTATGAGGCAATCTCCCCTTGCTCATGTGCGAAAACATGACTATCTACGCCTGCAAATCGAAAACCTGCGGGGAAGAATGGAAAACGTCGTACTCACCATACATCTACTGCTAGCCTTGGGGCTGGTTGGAATTGTTTTGCTTCAGCGTTCAGAGGGCGGCGGCCTTGGAATGGGCAGTGGTGGCGACAATGTCATGTCGAGCCGAGGTGCTGCGACAGCGATGTCCAAGGCGACGTGGATTCTGGCGATCGCATTTATTATCACCTCGATCACTCTAACAATCATCGCTGCACAAAATGCTTCAGATGGTTCAGTCTTGGATCGGCTTGGCGTTGCACCCTCAACCCTAGAAGATACTGCGCCAGAGCTGAATGTAGACGAATTGCTTCCGCCAAGCAGTGGTGGAACTGCACCGCTCCTACCAAGCGCCGATTAAACACTATCCCTTGAGGTTAATTACATAGCCGCAACATAATGTTGCGGTTATCTTGCAAAATTTAGCGAATCCTTTATAGCTTGAGTCCCGTGGTACATTGCTTTTTAAGAGCGAATGGGACTGACACATTATTGCATTCATGCTCAATACTACGGGAGAGCACCAACCTATGGCACGTTTTGTTTTCATCACCGGCGGCGTGGTCTCTTCACTTGGGAAGGGCTTGGCCTCAGCTGCACTGGGTGCATTACTGCAGGCTCGCGGATATAGTGTTAGACTCCGAAAACTTGACCCATATTTAAATGTTGACCCAGGCACGATGAGTCCCTTTGAACATGGAGAGGTTTTTGTCACCGACGACGGCGCTGAAACGGACTTGGACCTAGGGCATTACGAACGCTTTACGGGTGTCGCTGCGCGCAATACTGACTCAATCTCATCGGGACGCATCTATTCGAATGTTCTCGAAAAAGAACGCCGCGGTGATTATTTGGGAAAGACGATCCAAGTTATTCCCCATGTCACCAACGAAATAAAAGATTTCATTTCGATTGGCGAAGATGAAGTTGATTTTATGCTATGCGAGATAGGCGGAACCGTAGGTGATATCGAGGGGCTACCATTTTTTGAAGCCATTCGCCAGTTTTCACAGGATAAACCGCGTGGTCAATGTATTTTCATGCACCTAACGCTTTTGCCATTCATCAAAGCGTCGGGTGAATTAAAAACGAAACCAACCCAACACTCCGTCAAGGAGTTGCGCTCAATTGGACTTGCGCCTGACATCCTAGTGTGTCGATCAGAAGGCCCAATCCCTGAAAAAGAGCGCGATAAACTGGCTCTGTTCTGCAATGTGCGCAAAGACAGCGTCATTGCCGCCCAAGACCTGAAATCGATTTACGAAGCGCCCCTCGCCTATCATCGTGAGGGCCTGGATCAGGCTGTTTTGGATGCCTTTGGAATCGCACCTGCTCCCAAGCCGGATTTGATGCGCTGGAACGATGTCGCAGATCGCATCTATAATCCTGAAGGCGCAGTCAAAGTCGCCATCGTCGGAAAATATACCCAGCTAGAAGACGCCTATAAGTCGATCGCCGAAGCGCTGACACACGGAGGAATGGCAAACCGTGTCAAAGTAAAGGTGGAATGGGTGGATGCAGAAATCTTTGATACAGAAGATCCAGCGCCCCGATTACAGGGATTTCATGCCATCTTGGTACCAGGCGGTTTTGGCGAACGCGGCACTGAGGGTAAAATCAAAGCAGCCACATTCGCACGTGAACATAAAATCCCTTACCTTGGTATTTGTCTTGGCATGCAAATGGCTGTGATCGAGGCGGCACGAAACGTTGCGGGCCTCAAAGATGCGGGATCAGAAGAGTTTGATCATGAAGCTGGTGGAAAGCGGTTTGAACCCGTCGTCTATCACTTAAAGGAGTGGGTTCAGGGGAACCGCACAGTTGCAAGAAAAGTAACGGAT
This sequence comes from uncultured Paracoccaceae bacterium, assembly GCA_965657135.1. Taxonomy (GTDB): domain Bacteria; phylum Pseudomonadota; class Alphaproteobacteria; order Rhodobacterales; family Rhodobacteraceae; genus HIMB11. The sequence continues at coordinate 14,621 of CBFHNF010000002.1, read as the reverse complement.
GATAAAGGCGGCACAATGCGTCTAGGCGCCTATTCCGCGACCTTAGCTGAGAGTAGCAAAGTTGCCGAAATATATGGCGGGACCTCCATAGAAGAACGACACCGTCATCGATACGAAGTTGATATTCGTTATCGTGAGCAGTTGGAAAAAGCAGGGCTTAGCTTTTCAGGAATGTCACCCGATGGGCGGCTACCTGAAATTGTGGAATGGAAGGATCATCCATGGTTTATTGGTGTGCAGTTCCATCCAGAACTAAAGTCAAAGCCGTTTCAGCCACATCCTTTATTTGCTGACTTTGTGCGCGCGGCCAAAGACACCAGCAGACTTGTGTAATCAGCCAATCACTGGCACACCTCAGGGATGCTATCCTATCAACATATCTTTCACGCAGGTAACTTGGCTGATGTGCAAAAGCATGCGGCGCTTGCCTGGGTAGTTGCCTATTTGACCGCCAAAGATAAACCAATCAGCTATATTGAAACCCATTCAGGTCGCGCATTGTATGACCTTGCCTCAGATGCCGCAAAAAAAACGGGAGAGGCTGAAAAAGGAATTGAATATGATGGCGTTCAAACAGGACTGGGATTAGACCACCCTTATCTGAGGGTTCTAAACAAGGTGCGTGACACCTTTGGCCCAAGGCATTATCCAGGGTCGCCATGGATCGCACGTGAATTACTGCGTGCAACAGATCAGATGCATTTAGCGGAACTGCACCCCCAAGAAGCCATTGCCCTTAGATCCGCAATTGGAAAAAGGGCCAAGGTCTATCAACAAGATGGCTTTCAGCTTGCGCACAGCTTATGTCCCCCGACCCCCCGGCGGGGGTTGCTATTGATTGATCCCAGTTACGAAATCAAAACCGATTATACGACCATTCCACCTATGATTGCTAAACTGCACAAAAAATGGAACGTAGGCGTCATCATGTTGTGGTACCCTATTCTGACCTCGGGCGCGCATGATCCTATGTTGGCAGCCTTGGTCGAAAACCATCCAGATGGTCTACGCGCCGAGGTAAACTTCCCACCTGTACGGGAGGGCCACAGAATGGTGGGTTCTGGACTTTTCATCGTGAACTCCCCATTTGGTTTAGCAGATGAGCTAAAACGCATTGCTGATATTTTCGGCAAACTAACTTGAAAGGGAGCGAAATGCCAAAAGGTTATTGGATTGGCCACGTCACTGTCGAAGACCCCGTGGTCTACGAAGACTATAGAAAAGCAAACGCCGTTGCGTTTGAAAAATTTGGTGCTCGTTTCTTAGTGCGCGGCGGGGAACAAACCGTAGAAGAGGGCAGCGTTCGACCAAGAACAGTGGTTCTAGAATTCGATGACATCGAAACTGCGCGCGCTTGTTACACAAGCCCAGAATATCGCGCGGCATTTGAAATCCGCGCCAAGGTATCAACGGGTGATTTGGTTATAGTAGAAGGGTATGATGGCGAATGATTGGCGAATTTTTAAACCGCTTGATGTCACCAACCCCAGCCCCGCTGAGCGATAGTGATGCACGTCTGGCAATCGCAGCCTTATTGGTGCGTGTTGCACGTTCGGATGGAGAGTATGCTAAAGTTGAAATAAACAACATAGATCGCGTTCTAGCCGCCCGTTTTCATTTGGATGACACATCTGCGGAAACGCTACGCCAAGAGGGTGAAACCCTCGAAATTCAGGCCCCAGATACGGTTCGATTCACTCGGGCAATCAAAGAGTGTGTTCCCTATGAGGAACGCCTTGCAGTGATCGAAGCACTTTGGGCAATCGCATTGGCCGACGGCGAGCGGAACGCCGAAGAAGATTCCTTGATCAGATTGGTATCAAGCCTTTTGGGTGTCACGGACGTGGATAGCGCAAAGGCCCGCCAAAGGGTCGGATGACATGATTGCCGGCCTTCCAATGTATGACCGCCAAGAATTGCAAACCGAGCAGGATTTGTTTTGGTCTAAACTGCGGTCAAATTTGGGTTTTGGCCCTGAAAGCCTAACAAAGCCAGACAACATTGTGAATTTTTGGCAGCGTTCTGATCTCGTATTTGGCCAAACCTGTGGGATGCCATATCGAACATTTCTGCATGACAAGGTAAAATTGATTGGTACCCCTGATTATGGAATAGCGGGATGTCCCCCAGGTCACTACCGAAGCGCCGTCATCGTTCATCGCGACAGCAAGTTGCATCAACTCGGTGACCTTGCAAACACAACAATCGCGTATAATGAACCCCTCTCGCAATCTGGATGGGCCGCAGTTGTATCCGAGATGGAGGAGGCTGGTTTAAAACCCACCGCTGGCCTTCAAACCCATGCCCATGCAAACTCAGCCATTGCGGTTTCAACGCGTAAGGCAGACTTTGCCGCAATTGATGCACATACCTGGCGATTATTATTAACCTATCAAACCGAACTGACAAATAAATTGCGAGTGGTGCATTGGACGACGCCGACTCCGAGCCTCCCTTTTATATGTGCGGAGCGATTTGATACGGATGAACTATTTGTGGCCGTCCAAAATACACTTGGGGACATGTCTCGTGTCGATCTAAACAAATTGGGTTTGTGCGGAATCGTGAAAATCCCGAAACAGCATTATTTGAACATCCTCAGCCCAAGTTCGCCTTGCAATTTGTTTGGACACGCCTAAGGTGGTTGGATGAATTTGCGACGGGGTTGAGTTTATGGTTATTGTCGCGCGAATTTTCCTGCCTTAAGATTTGATCAAACATCGCTACCGAGAATCACGTGAACCAAAAAACACCTGTCATTCAAATTACCAACCTTCACAAAGCCTATGGCGAATTAGAAGTATTAAAGGGTGTCGACGTCACCGCTCATAAAGGTGACGTTATTTCGTTGATTGGATCATCTGGATCAGGCAAATCAACACTATTGCGATGCTGTAACCTGCTGGAAGACAGTCAAGCAGGCGAGATATCATTCAAGGGCGAACCCATCAAATGGACCACGGGCACAGAGCGCCGTCCATTTGATCAAAAACAGATCACACGGATCCGCACGAACCTCTCGATGGTGTTTCAACAGTTTAACCTATGGTCGCACATGACAATATTGGAAAATGTCATGGAAGCGCCAATCAGCGTTTTGAAACGTGACAAGAACGAGGTGGAAGCCTCGGCAAGAGGATATTTATCACAAGTTGGCATCGGTGATAAATGTGATGCTTATCCCGCACAACTATCCGGTGGACAGCAACAACGCGCAGCAATCGCACGTGCGCTGTGTATGGAACCAGAAGCATTGTTATTCGATGAACCAACCTCTGCCTTAGACCCTGAATTGGAACAAGAAGTCATCCGTGTTATCAAAGGCCTAGCCGAAGAGGGCCGAACAATGTTAATTGTAACGCATGATATGAATATGGCGCGTGATGTATCAGATCATGTAATCTTTTTGCATCAGGGCCGCATAGAAGAAGAAGGACATCCAAATGAACTGTTCAACGCACCAAAATCGGAGCGTTTAAAGGAATTTTTGGGTTAGCTAATCAAGACCTAAACAAACTGGGAGAAGAAAATGAAAACACTCGTTTTAGGGACTACGGCGCTGATGATGAGCGCAACTTTGACAATGGCGGCAGGCCATTCGGTCGTTCGTATGGGGACTGAGGGCGCATACCCTCCCTATAACTTTATCGACGACAATGGTGAAGTTGCTGGATTTGAGCGCGAATTGGGCGATGAGCTTTGCGCGCGCGCAGAATTGACATGTGAGTGGGTAACAAACGAATGGGACAGCATCATTCCTAACCTGCTTTCTGGCAACTATGACACAATCATCGCAGGTATGTCCGTCACTGAAGAGCGCATGGAAGTTATTGATTTCTCTGAGCAATATACACTTCCTGATCCATCAGCATTTGCAACACTAACCGCGTTTTCTGGTGACTTATCGGGCGCAATCATTGCGGCGCAGGCAAGCACAATCCAAGCGTCCTACATCGCATCAAGCGGTGCGACTTTGTTAGAGTTCTCATCACCCGAGGAAACAATTGCTGCGGTTCGCTCTGGCGAAGCCGATGCAGTTCTTGCCGACAAGGCTTATTTGGAGCCAATCGTTGTAGAAAGCGCCGACATGACATTCTCAGGTGATGACGTTTATATCGGTGGCGGTATCGGCATGGGCTTCCGCAAGTCAGACGCTGAGTTGCGTGCAAAGTTCACAGCCGCAATCCAAGAAATGAAAGCCGATGGTACGTTGAATATCTTGATCGGCGAGTGGCTGCCGACTTCTAGCCAATTCTAATTCAACCCACTTAATGCGGCGCGTTGTTTGGCGTGCCGCATTTTCTATGAACTGGCCACCATGTTCCATTATTGTACCGATCCCGATACCTTAGGGCAGCTACGCTGGATGTTGTGTTATCTCACAACACCTAAACACATGGGATTTTATTGGTCTTTTTTGACAGTACTCCTTCTGTTGGGCATTACGGCACCTTGTGCATTGGGATTTGGATTTGTGGGCGCGATGGCTGCGCGCTCCAAGTTCTTTATTTTCAACTTGTTAGGACGTGGATACATCGCAATCGTGCGTGGTGTCCCTGACATCGCATTTTTTATGTTCTTTGTCATCGCGCTAGATCAGCTTTTGGAGTGGTCACGCCATAAGTTTTTGTGTCCCGATTGGAGCGCTCCAATTAGGCAAGGCAACGATTTTGTGGTGTGTCAGGCTGCAAAACTTCCTTTGGGAAACGCACCTCAATGGGTGCATGAAACCTATGGGTTTGCATTGGCCGTGTTCACATTTGCCATCGTCTTTGGTGCCTTTTCCGCAAATGTTTTATTCGGGGCAATGCGCGCAGTACCGCATACCCAACAAGAAACTGCCATTGCATACGGCATGTCAGCCAGTCAGGTATTTTGGCGCATCACTGTTCCGCAGATGTGGGTATATGCGCTTCCGGGACTTGGTAATCTTTGGATGGTCCTGATCAAAGCAACGCCGCTGTTATTCCTTTTGGGCGTTGAGGATATCGTTTATTGGGCCCGCGAATTAGGCGGATCAAAGACGGCACGCTTTACGGATTATCCTCACCCAGATTGGCGGATGTGGTATTTCTTGGCTCTGCTCGTGTTTTACCTTTTGTTTACAAAGGCATCCGAAATCGCACTCGACCGAATAATGAACCGACTTACACGCGGTCAGGCCACAGCCGCCGGCGAAGCACAGCGGAGGGCCGCAACATGAGCTGTTGGGACATCATCGCCGACTATGGCCTGCGCTCTATCGGAATTGGTGAACGCTTATTACCACGGAACGAATTTAAGCTGTGCCATCAGTTTACCCTGATTGGATCTGGAATGATCTGGAACATTTATTTCGGCGTTTTGGCATTGCTATCTGGATTTTTCTTTGCCACGGTACTGGCGATCGGTAAAATGTCTTCAAATCCGGTATTTAGGCGCAGCGCGGAATTAACAATTTTCATATTTCGCGGTTCGCCTTTATTCATTCAATTCTTTTTTGCCTATTTCCTGTTTTTGTCACTCAAACAGAGCTTTTCGATTTTTGACCCTCTTTCATCGGCATGGATTGGGGCGCTTGTCGTGTTGTTTTTGAATACATCTGCCTATACTGGGGAAATATTCTATGGGGCGCTGCAATCCATACCCAAAGGCGATATCGAGGCTGCGGATGCGTATGGTCTAACAGGGTGGCATAGATTTCGTCGTATAACATGGCCAACAATGCTGCGCCTTGCATGGCCTGCATATACAAACGAAGCCATCTTTTTGTTCCACGCAACGACACTCGTGTTTTTCTCAGGCTTTCCGACCACAGGTCAACGGGGCGATGCTCTGTATTACGCCAATTACTTTGCAGATAAGACTTTTAATCCCTTCGTGCCCTATCCTATTTTGGCTGGATATTTCATTATCCTGACACTGATTGTGATCGGATTATTCGGGCTTGTGAACAAATGGTTGAACAGGCATTTGCCCACCTCCGAACGAGGAAAAATTCGCCTTAGCATGAACCTAATTAGATAGGCAAAGCAAAAAAAATCACCTCGCTACTAGACAAAAGGCAAGCGTGGTGAAATAATTTGATCAAATTATGAAATGGGGCTCTCATGGAATTGGAGCAATTCGGCACGTTTCGGGTCGCAACATGCGACTTGAACGGTCAGATGCGGGGAAAGCGTCTACCGATCGCCGATTACAAAACAATTAACGAAGGCACAATAAAACTGCCTTTGTCCGCACTGAACCTAGATGTTTGGGGGTCAGATATCAAAAATAGTCCTCTGGTTTTCGAAACCGGGGATCCAGATGGCATTCTGCTACCGACAGATCGTGGCCCAGTACCAATGCCGTGGTTAAACGTACCCACATTTTTGGTTCCAATGTGGACCTTTCAGGCCGATCATACTCCATTTTCGGGTGACCCGCGTCATGCACTTGCCCGCGTGCTAGATCGATACGCCACACGCGGATGGCAGGTTGTAGCCGCCACCGAGCTGGAATTTTATTTGGTCGACGATACCCAAGATAGGCTAAGTCCACCCATTAATCCGCAAAGTGGTCGCCCCCTAACTGGTCGTGCTTATATGTCGTTGCGCCAATTGGACAGTTTTGACGCCTATTTCTCCGAACTTTATGACGCATGCGCTCGCATGGGAATCGACGCGCAAACCGCGATTTCCGAAGCCGGCTTGGGTCAATTCGAGATAAACTTGAACCATTGCGATGCAATGCGCGCGGCCGATGACACGTGGTTGTTTAAATCACTCGTACGTGGATTGGCGCGCAAACACGGAATGGCCGCAACATTTATGGCAAAACCATTTCTGCAAGAGGCCGGAAATGGCATGCATGTACACTTTTCCATTTTGGACGAAGATGGACACAATATCTTTGATAACGGCGGCGCAGAAGGAACACCTTTACTGCTTCAAGCCATCGCAGGATGCTTGGCGGCCATGTCTGCCTCAACACTTGTCTTTGCCCCACATGGCAACAGTTACGATCGACTTATGCCAAACTCTCATGCACCGACAGGGTTAAGTTGGGCCTATGAGAACCGCACGTCAGCACTTCGCATTCCAGAAAGCCATCCCAAAGCACGCCGTATTGAACACCGCGTAGCCGGTGGAGATATCAATCCGTACCTGATCCTTAGTATGATTTTGGGCGCAGCACTCGCAGGAATTGAGGACGAACTATCCCCTCCAGATCCGATTACGGGCAATGCCTACGACTTGGATCTCCCCCAAATGGCACCCACATGGCAAGATGCGATTGATGCTTTTGAAAGCGATCCACTGATTGCACGCATTCTTCCACAGGCGTTAATCGAAAATCTTTGTATGACCAAACAACAAGAACTCACACTCTTGGCTGAGATTGATGCTTCTGAACATTGGAAAACATATCTGGAATCCGTATGATTGCAGACAAAAATATAGGCTGAAACGATGAAAATTGGCATTCTTGCGACAGGCCACTCCCCAGACGCCCTCATAGCAGATTTGGGCGATTATGACGCTTTATTTCGCAAACTCTTGGGTCAATATGAATTTGAATTTGAAACCTATGCGGTTGTGGATAATGAATTCCCTTCTGGTGCAGAAGCCGCTGATGGCTGGTTAATCACTGGATCTAAGCATGGTGCATATGAACCACATGCGTGGATTCCACCACTAGAGAACCTAATCCGCCAAATTCATCAAATTAAGCGCCCGTTGGTGGGCGTGTGCTTTGGGCATCAAATTATTGCGCAGGCCTTGGGTGGACGTGTCGAAAAATTTAGGCACGGATGGAGCGTCGGATTGAATGATTATATCATTGATGGTCAAATATATTCTCTAAATGCATGGCATCAGGATCAGGTTGTATCGCTTCCCCCCGATGCGCGCGTAATTGGCCAGTCTGATTTTTGTGAAAACGCAGTACTTCGTTATGGCGATCACATTCTTTCCTTTCAGCCGCACCCAGAATTTGACGCATCCTTCACAAAGGGGTTAATTGATCACCGTGGACAAGGCGTCGTTCCTGAACCTTTGCTTGCAACTGCGCAATCGCGCCTTGGTACGCAGGCTGCACAACCCGAAATGGCCGATAAAATCGCACGCCATTTCCAACAAGAAAAGAGGACGTAATGTCCAACAACCTTGAAACATTTTTAACATCGCTTCCTCAGCATGCACAAACTTACCTTGAGGGGCGCAAACTAGACGAGGTCGAATGCATTATCGCTGACCTGCCTGGGATTGCGCGCGGCAAAGCCGTGCCGGCGGCAAAGTATGCACGCCAAGGGTCGTTTCATTTGCCGGATTCAATTTTCTATCAAACCATCACAGGGGATTGGGGTGAAGCCGCTGGAGACGAAGGGTTTATCGAACGAGACATGATTTTGCGCCCGGATCATTCGACCACGTCTGCAGCCCCATGGACAGGTGACTGGACCCTGCAAGTCATTCATGATGCTTTTGACCGCAAGGGCGAACCCGTTCCCTTTGCACCACGAAATGTCCTTAAACGCGTCGTTGGCCTTTATGAACAAAAAGGATGGAGGCCCGTTGTCGCTCCAGAAATGGAATTTTTCCTAGTCGCTCGAAACATTGACCCTGCCAAATCAATTCAGCCAATGATGGGGCGTTCTGGGCGCCCCGCAGCTGCGCGGCAGGCGTACTCTATGACTGCCGTCGATGAATTTGGCCCTGTCATTGACGACATCTATGATTTTGCAGAGGCGCAAGGATTCGAAATTGACGGCATTACTCAAGAAGGTGGAGCGGGTCAGTTAGAAATAAACCTGCGTCACGGGGATCCTGTCCGACTTGCGGATGAGGTATTTTATTTCAAACGCCTCATTAGAGAGGCTGCCTTGCGCCATGACTGCTTTGCAACCTTTATGGCAAAACCGATCGAAGATGAGCCTGGTAGTGCAATGCATATACACCATTCAATCATCGACATCGAAACCGGACAGAATGTATTTTCGGGACCGCAGGGCGGTGAAACAGATTTGTTTTTCTATTTCATTGGCGGACTGCAAAAATACCTACCAGCGGCAATCGCTGTGCTGGCACCCTATGTCAATTCTTATCGTCGTTATGTCAAGGATCATGCAGCTCCTATTAACTTGGAATGGGCACGTGACAATCGGACAACTGGAATACGAATTCCTCTGTCTGATGCAAAAGGACGACGTGTTGAAAACCGATTGGCAGGGATGGATTGCAACCCCTACTTGGGCATTGCAGCTTCGCTTGCCTGTGGATATTTGGGCATGATTAACGAAATTCGCCCAACGAAACAATTTAAGGGCGACGCTTATGAAGGTGATGAGGATATTCCCCGCGTAATGGGCGATGCTCTTGATTTATTTGAAGCATCTGTTGACCTACATGAAATACTGGGTACCGAGTTTGCGCGTGTATATTCCATCGTAAAACGCACCGAATATGAAGAGTTTTTACAAGTGATCAGCCCTTGGGAACGTGAACATCTGCTGTTAAATGTATGAATCTTCTTTTTTCCAATGATCGTCCAGGTGAACATCCTGAAAGCTGGTACTCAGCCACTGCGAAACATCTGCCTGTTTGTCCTTCACTTGAAGGTGAAGTAACAACAGATGTCTGCATCATTGGTGCAGGCTTTACGGGTATCTCCACTGCGCTCCACTTGGCCGAATTCGGCTATTCGGTTGTTGTGCTTGATGCACAGCGCATCGGTTTTGGTGCATCAGGACGCAATGGCGGTCAATTGGGCATGGGTCAAAGGATGGATCAGGATGATCTGATCAGTCTTGTCGGCACTAAAAGCGCGCAAGTGTTGTGGGATATGGCGCTAGATGCACAAGCCTTGGTTAAGTCACTCATCAATCGTTTCGATATCGATTGTGATCTTAAGCCTGGTGTCGCAAATTTAGGTCACACCCAACGCATTGGTGACCAGATGCGTTCCTATGCTGATTTCTTAAACAAAACCTACGGGGCATCTCACATCAAGGCTTTGAGCGTTTCCGAAGGCCGCGAGATATGCAATACTTCGGCCTATTTTGGTGGTTTCATCGATTGGAATGCCGCACACTTACATCCGTTGAATTATGTTTTGGGGCTGGCAAATGCTGCGCAGAAAATTGGTGTGACAATCTTTGAAAATTCATTGGTCACCCGGGTTTCGCAGCACAAAATACGCAACCATGTCCATACTGGACAAGGTCATGTTTCATGCGAACATGTTGTTTACGCCTGTAATGGATATTTGGGTAATTTAGTACCCAGCCTTGCCACACGTATTATGCCAATCAACAATTTCATTGCGACTACTGAACCTTTAAGAGAGGAATTAGATGTTATTCCCAATGAAAATGTAGCCATCGCAGATAGCAAATTTGTCATCAATTATTTTCGAAAAACGCCTGACAATCGTCTCTTATTTGGAGGTGGTGAAAATTATAGCTATAAATTTCCTGCCGATATCGCCGCAACAGTCAGAAAACCGATGTCAGAGATATTCCCACAATTAGGTGATACTAAAATAGATTATGCGTGGGGCGGAACGCTTGGCATCACAATGCGACGCATGCCCTATTTCTCGCGACCTTCTCGAAATACCTGGGCAGCGCTTGGATATTCGGGTCATGGGATTGGAACAGCAACGCACGCAGGACAACTGATTGCGAAGGCAATTCATGGCGACAGTTCTGGATTTGATGCAATGGCAGCCGTCCCAAGCCAACGGTTTCCAGGCGGCACGTATCTGCAGTCACCCATTTTAGCGCTGGCACTAACGTGGTACGGTTTGCGAGACCGTTTTAGAATTTAGTTTGGAATTTTGGCTGGTTAGCAAAATTCCCGGGTTAAAACGTGAAATCAGTCGCCCTAAATTCAAAGTGTGCGCTTTAAACAAATTATCCTTGGCCTATTTTCCCATCTTGGAAAGTTGCTCTTGTAATGCAGCAAGCTGTTCCTTGATGGCGTCCAGTTCATTATTCGGAGAACCTTGTTCCGCCGTTTCTGAGGAGGCCTGATCGACAGAAGGAAAACCAAATGCTTTCATAAACGCTTCTTGTTGTGCTTTCATGGCTTCAAAACCAGGCATAGAATTTATTGGATTCATGCTCATGTTTTCCATGACTTTGTTTTGACCATCACGAAGCATGTCAAATGACATCGACAGAAATTGAGGAACTACAGAGACGGCCTGATTTGTGTAACTTCTTACCAAATCCGTCAATACGTCTACCGGCAATACGTTCTCTCCACGGCTTTCATGTTCGGCGATGATTTGCAACAAATATTGCCGTGTCAGATCATCTCCAGATTTTAGGTCAATGATCTGAACATCGCGACCATCACGGATAAATCCAGATATGTCCTCAAGTGTGACGTAATCGCTGGTTTCAGTGTTATACAAACGGCGGCTCGCATAGCGCTTGATCAGCAGTTTTTCTTTTGCGTTGGCCACAACGATTCTCCCTCAAAATGCAGCGTTGCAGCATAGATTAGCGATTGCAGCAAAAAAAGAAAGGGTGCGATCACACGCACCCGTTCAAACAATCATTTTGCGTAGCGAATTACTTCGCTGCAGCTGCCTTTTTGGTCGCCGCTGTTACGTCTGCAGTCGCTTTCTTTACGGCTGCAGTCGCTTCTTCTGACATGCTTTTGCCAGTTGACATCAGAAGTTCAACAGTATCCATTTGAACTTTTTTCGCGACTTCTGCAAATGCAGCCATGTTTTCTGCAGCAACTTCTGCCTGAGCAGTTGCGAAATCTGTCGCCGCTTTTGCATAATCTGCTGGCTCTGCTTTTGCCTTTGAAACGTCCGCGATTTTCGCCAAAGTATCTTTTGCCCACTTTGTTGAAATCTCAGCTGACTTTTCCGCCGCTTCGACAGCAACGTTTGAAAGCTTCTCGTTCATTGAAGCCGTATTTTTGAATGCATCGTCAAATGCGCTCATATCAACTGGAAATGCGCCCATCATGTCTTTGAATGCTTTTGTCATATCTTCAACTTTGTTCATTTGAAAAACCCTTTTACCCGACGCAAGCCCGCCTTGCGTTTGATACCCTTATAAATGCTGCTCTGCAGCAAATCAAGTGTTTTTTCTGCGTCGCAGCATTTTTCACAAAAACGTTACGCTAAACATGCGAGCGACGTAACACATATGTGCCTGGGGCATCGCACAACGGTGGATACTCTGTGTTGCCGGGCGCACGCGCAGGTACCTTCTGGCCTGAATGCTGGGCAATCCATGATTGCCAGCGTGGCCACCAACTGCCATCATTGAATGTTGCAGTATCTTTCCAATCATCCGCGGCCAACCCCAGATCATCCTGCGTGTAGTGTCCATATTTCTTTTTAGATGGCGGATTCACAATTCCAGCAATGTGACCAGATTCGGACAGGATAAAAGTTTTGTCCGCGCTCCCCATGTTTTGGACACCGCGATAACAATCAACCCACGCCGCAATGTGATCCGTTTCACACGCGACAGAACACAATGGGACATCAACATCATCAAGCGACAAGTTATGCCCAAAGAGTTCAAAGGAACTTGCCGCAAATTTGTTATCCTGACACAAGCCACGCAAATACTGAATCGCCATCTTGCCAGGCAAACTGGAACCATCCCCATTCCAATAAAGTAGATCGAACGCAGGCGGCGCTTCGCCCATCATGTAACTTTTGACCGCTGGGGCGTACACCAAATCATTCGCCCGCAAGAAACTAAACGTGCGTGCCATGATAAAACTTTCTAATATGCCTTTGTCATTGACCTCTTCTTCTATGGCGTCAATAAAGTCATTTTGCAAAAATGGCGTAAATTCGCGCTGTTCAGAAAAATCCGTAAGCGCCGTGAAGAATGTTGCAGATTTCACACTGTCATCACCGCGCTGCTTGAGCAACGAAAGCGTAAGCGCCAAGGTCGTTCCAGCGATACAATATCCAATTGCATTGACGTGAGGCTGCTCTGTGATTTCCTTTACAACTTCGATGGACTTCAAATATCCATCAGCCACATACTCTTCCAATCCCGTATTTGCATAGCTCGCATCCGGATTAACCCACGACACCACAAACAGGGTATACCCCTGATCAACAACCCAACGAATAAGGCTATTTTTCTCAGTCAGGTCGAGGATATAATATTTATTGATCCAAGGTGGGAACATTATGATTGGGGTTTCATGCACTAATTCTGTGGTTGGGGAATACTGAATTAGTTCCAACATATCATTACGAAATACCACGCTTCCTTTCGCTGTGGCGATGTTTCCTCCCACCTCAAACGCAGCCTCATCAGCCAGACGAACAACTAATTCACCCTCGTTTGCCTCTAGGTCGGCAATCAAATTGTGCATTCCATCAATCAATGATTGCCCTTGCGTTTGCACCGCGCGTTCTAGCGCTTCAGGATTTGTCCCTAAGAAATTATTTGGTGACATCAGATCAACAATTTGGCGCGTAAAAAATTCCAATCGACGCTTTTCTTTAGGCTCCATTCCATCCAATTCCGCAATAGCGGTATTGATTAATTCTGCAGTGCGCAAATAATGCTCTTTTACAAAATTAAAGTAGGGATTTGACGACCACATTTCGTGCTTAAAACGACTATCTGGAGTATGCGTAGTTTGCAGAGTTGCGAAATTTCCTTTTGAAAACGCATGCTGCGCTTCTACAAAGTATTCTAGCGTTTTACCCCAATAGGAAATCTGTTTTTCCATTAAACTGGTAGGATTTTCTATCAAGTTCGACCAATACGCCTGAGAGGCTTTGACCATTAAATCTTGACCCGGTCCGTTCAACGATGGATTGATTTGTTTTTTATTCTGCAACACCGAAACCAGCCGCTGATTTAGCTCTTCTAATGTTTCGATGTTTTGCTTTAATACCTCTGGGATAACAGCGTTTTCGTTATCTTCGGTTGTCATTTTCAAAAAATCCACTTATTCTTTCTGCTATGCAGCATAAACATTTTTGCCAGCTTTGGCAAAGACCTGTTCAATCTATGCGACGTAAAGAGGCAGAAGAAGGATAAATCCGTGCGACACATGGCAAGCTATGACATCATGGAAACGATGCGAAACACCAATCAATGGATGGGTGCGACAGCAAAAAGTTTTGCCTCTTATCCAGCATTAGCGATGGTCCCAAACCCATTTGTCCAGTGGATGGCCGCATGGGGCGAAGTGACCGAACGTTCATTTGAACGCATGGTTGTCAAACCGGATTGGGGGCTTGACTCATTCACTTGTCAGGACGGGCGCGATCATGACGTGATTGTAAAACCAATCATCGAGCGTCCCTTTGGGGATTTGGTTCATTTTGAGGTTGCAGAACGCGAACCCGCCCCACGCAAGGTTTTGTTGGTCGCGCCAATGTCAGGTCATTATGCGACTCTATTGCGTAAAACCGTCAAAAGTCTGATCCCAGATTGCGAAGTTTACGTCACAGACTGGCACAACGCACGCGACATTCCCGTTTCAGCAGGCAAATTCGATGTCGAGGATTATACGCGCTACCTAATTGATTTCATTATGGAACTTGGCAGCGACATCCATGTCATTGCGGTGTGCCAACCTGCGCCGCTGACGCTTGCTGCAACAGCTTACTTGGCAGAGCTGCACCCTGAGTCTCAGCCACGCTCGTTG
>CBFHNF010000001.1:0-214005 GCA_965657135.1 uncultured Paracoccaceae bacterium | reverse complement strand
CAGACACAAGCACCCAAAATCAAATCGGCGGCGTTTACATTCTATCGATGGATGTGACCGAAGAGGCCCAGGCCCGTGCGACATTACAACAACAAAGCAAACGCGAAATGGCATCGCACCTGACCAGCGGACTGGCACATGATTTTTCAAATCTTTTGACGATAATTATGGGTGCGCAAGGCCGATTGGCAAAACTGGACCTGCCTCCACAGGCGCATCAACTGATCCAAGCAACACTCAACGCGGCGACGCGCGGCGGAAGTTTATTAAACGCGATTGCCGATATGGTAGGCAATCATGCTCCACGCCCCAAAGCCACAACAATTTCTGAAATTTTTGAACAAATCGCTCCAATCGCCTATAGCGCATTGAGTGCCGATCATACGTTGGTTTTGAAACCCGATAGCAACGAGGATCAATGGTTGCTGGATACAGGGCAATTGATGGATTCTCTGCTAAACCTCATTCTGAATGCGCGTGACGCAATCGGCAAAAAAGGCACCATCACTTTAAGCGCAAAACTTGTAAAAAATACCTGGATTGAATTTGTTGTCACGGATACCGGACCTGGTTTTACAGAAAAGGCCCTACAGCATGCGTTCGACCCGTTTTTCACAACCAAAGGCGAACATGGTACGGGACTGGGTTTAAGCATGGTATATGACGTTGCCAAGGTAAATGGAGGATCCTTGGTTTTACAAAATGGCTTTCAAGGTGCGCGCGCAACACTGCGCTTGCCTGCCCGCCAGGCGATCGCAGTGTCCCCACCGGGAATGGCCTTGTTGGTTGAGGATCAGTCAGAGCTACGCGACGTTTTCCGCGCCTATCTGACAGGAATTGGTTATTCCGTTATCGAAGCCAGCAGCGTTACAGAAGCACGCGCTTTACTGCGTGAGTTACCCGAAATTACACTCATTCTTTGCGATTTGCAGTTAGAAGGGGATGAAACAGGTGTTGACCTAATCGCGGGATTGAACGGGGCAAAACCAGTCGTGCTATTTATGTCGTCGCTACCTGCCACACATCCCCTAGTAATCGCCGCCCAACGCAATGCGCCCGTTCTTGCCAAACCTTTTGAAATGGGTGATTTAAAAACAACTTTGAAAGATGCTTTGAATGTCACACCCACTCGTAACCATTCTTGATGACGAACCTGAAATTCGTCGCATTCTGGCCGATACGCTAGAAGAGGCCGGATTTAGAACATTAGGGTTCTCTCGCGCAACTGAATTCGAAGCAGCGCTTAAATCGCACACGCCTGACGTATGTTTGGTGGACTTGGGCCTACCTGATCGCGATGGCCTTAGTTTGGTGCATCGGCTTGCGCTTGAGCAAGGGGCGATTGTGATCATTATTTCAGGACGCGCACAGGTACAGGATCGCATAACCGGTCTAGAGCTGGGTGCAGATGATTATATTATCAAACCCTTTGACCCAACCGAAGTTGTCGCCCGAATTCGGGCGCGGTTGCGCAAAGATCGCGCCCAACCAGCACCGGGGAACGTGGCGAAATTTGCCGAGTGGGTCGCTGATTTTGATCAATATGCTTTGATCGCCAAAAACAATCAAGAAACCCCATTTTCGCACGCAGAAGGTGAAGTTTTACGTTTATTTTTGGAAAGCCCAAAACGGCTCATCTCACGATCCTTCATGCAAGAAAGGTTGGGCGGCGCTGCAGGGGAAAGTTTTGATCGTGCAATGGATGTGCGCATTTCACGTCTGCGCACTAAACTAAACGAAGACCCAAAAAACCCTCAATTGATCAAGACGATCTATGGTGCGGGCTATATCTTTTTAAGTGATGTCAGTTGGGAGCGTTAGTTGAAACTGTCAAACGGAATGAATTTCACCAGATCTCCCCGCTGAACGGTGATTGCAGCGTCAGGTAATTCAACAAATCCATTTGCCCAACTTAAACCACTAATGCGTCCTGAGCCTTCGGATCGAAAAATACTGACTTTATCCCCATGGACACGGGCACGCAAATATTCACGGCGGCCAGATTTCTTGTGCTTTTCAAAATCTGCTTTTACCCAGTATGATTGCGGGGTCAGCCATTCCCCCCCAGCCAACACATTAAAGGACGGGCGCGCAAAGATCATTGCGCAAGTTGCAGCTGCGACGGGATTACCGGGCAGGCCAAATATAGGCAACCCATCCCATATTCCCATGGCCATTGGACGCCCTGGTTTTACAGCAATGCGCCAGAATGCAACCGACCCCGTTTCATTTAGCAGGGCAGAAAGGTGATCTTCATCCCCCGCTGACGCCCCTCCAGATGTTAACAAGACGTCAACTTTTTCCTTGGCTGTATCCAAACGCTTGCTTAAGAGCGCGCGATCGTCATTTACATGGCCCAAATCAATGGCGTTGAATCCCCAAGCCGCGATCAACGACAATAGGATCGGGCGATTGGCATCATAGATCTGATGCGCCGCAGAATTTTGAGATACATCACAAACTTCGTCACCAGTGGATAAAACGCCCACACGCAATGTTCGAAAACACGGCACCCGCCCCACACCAACTGACGCCAATAATCCCAAATCAGTCGGGCGCAATCGCTGACCCGCACTCAGAACGAGATCGTCAACCTGTACATCTTCGCCCGCTTGACGTGTATTCGCGCCTGTTTTTAAAGGGCCATGAAACACAATTTCGTGGCCATCGGTTGCAACATCTTCTTGAAGAACGACGGTATCCACCCCGTCCGGTAGTTGCGCGCCGGTTAATATACGAACGGCCTGCCCCTCACCGACGCAACCCAACATTGGTACCCCGGCTGCGGCGCGATCTGGATCGAGGGTTAATCGAACCACCCCATTTTTTGCTGCTGACCGGCCCGCAAATCCATATCCATCAACGGCTGAATTCGCCTTTGGTGGGGATGCACCAGGCGAAATAACCTCTTCAGCTAAAAACCGACCCTGCGCATTGTAAATATCAACAGACTCGATTGGCACAACGCACTGCAAGGCGGTGCGTAATTGCGTCAGTGCGTCATCAACTGGCGTCCATGCGACACCCGCAGGCAAAGCAAAACAGTCATTTTTTAGTGGCGGCGGCGTTACCATAGAGCCCCCTTGGTCATGCCAATCCCAGCGATCCAGCCTTCTTCTTTGACAGTATCACTAAACAAATTAGTTGGATAGGCGGCATTCCAAACGGTTCTAGACACACCCAAAAAGGCGCTGGTGGATGCATGCACCTGCACTGCATCTTTTATTTGATAGGTTTCCTCTGGATACCGACACGCCAGACTGTCCTGATCCAGCGGGAAAATAGAGGGATAAATCTCGGCCAAAATCACGCCGTTAAAGGTGTCCCGTATTGGGCCATCAAAGGGCCAAATATGAACATCTGGACGGCGCGCTATCAACTGCGAAAGCCGGGCGATGCCCAGCAAGGCCTGTGATCCAACGGATCCTGTTGTGAATAGCTTCCAACTTGATTGTGCGCCTTTGGCCCCATATTCGGTTTCTCTGAATTCTGGTAATCCATGACCAGAACGCGCACTGCCTTTGTGTGGCAAACCTACAAAATTTACATTTGGTGGTGCGCCCCAAAACGGACCAACACCAGAAAAACGATTATTAATTTCTGCCGCAACCTCAAACCTATTGTTTGCATTTTGATCGTCATCTTCAATACGCTCTGCCACCCATGACCAGAGTGCGCGTATATCCTGAGACCCTGTCAGGGCTGGGGCAAACCCCTCGGGATAGCCAAACGAAAAATCAAATCCAATCAATGTTAAACCGGGATGATTTTGATAGTCGCGAACAACACCGTCAATGTAATGCATCGCGGCGGAACGTGTACGGTGATAAAGCGGATGCGAAACGGCTGATTGATCGCCAAAGCAGGTGAAAATAGCGTCTGCGGAGGGTTTTTTGGGCGACGGCTTGGATCGCCCAGACCAGTCAACACATATCACTCGATCAAACATTTAAGTCCAGAAAATCGGCAATAAAATCGGCGATAGCCCCCGTATCGTTCAAATCCAGAACAGGTATTTTAACGTCTGGGTTTACATCACTGGCAACAGCTATGATCGTATCGTCATCAGGCGCAATTAACGGTTGTCCAGTTTCCTTTCGATGCGCTTCGATTTTGGGATGACGGTCGCGCTTGTATCCTTCGATCAGCACCAAATCAACAGGGCTAAGTTTTTTCAACAAATCGATAAGCTGCGGTTCATCCTCATCCCGTAGTTCGTGCATTAACGCCCAACGATTACGCGAGGCGAGTAATACCTGTTGCGCACCTGCGTCACGATGACGATAGCTGTCGCGCCCGGGATGGTCGATGTCAAAACTATGATGTGCATGTTTAATCGACGAAACCGTTAATCCACGTTTTGTGAATTCTGTAATCAAACGCTCCATCAGGCCCGTTTTTCCAGAATTTTTCCAACCAGTCACGCCGAAAATTTTCATCTGATCTGTTCCATGATCCTTTGTGCCAAAACCAAGTCTTCTGGCGTGTTGATGTTAAAAAATGGATCAAATTCACCTGCTTCAAACACATGGGTTTGTGCATCATGCAGATCTGTCCACATGACCACTTTGCGCAGCCCGTTTTGCAACGCGGCCCGCAAGTCCTCGCGCAGCGCAACAGGCCAGAGCCCAAAGGTTGGATGACGTATCACTTTGCCATTGGCGTCCGTGGTGGCCGCAAGTGCAATAGGCGTTTGCATGTGTGCAGTTGCACCTTGCAAAGCAGCTACCAAATCATTTGGAAAAAACGGGGTATCCGCCGCAACCGAAATCACGCGATCAAACCCATGTTCAGCTGCGTAATCCAACCCTGCGAGAATCCCAGACAGTGGCCCCAAAAACCCATCCAATGTATCGGGCACAACGGGCATTTCAAATTCAGAAAACCGATTTGGATCGCCGTTTGCATTCAACACAATATGATCCAATTGGACGCGCAAGTGTGTAATAACCTGATCTAAAACGCGAACCTGACCCAGTGACAACAGCGACTTGTCACCGCCGCCCATCCGACGTGCCAGACCACCAGCCAGGATCACGCCGAGTGGATTAATCATGCTTGGCCCCCTTGCGCCCGGCGTTTTTGGGATCATCCAAAACCAGCGCCAAGTCTGCATCAAATTCAAGCCGCTCAGCACCAGACAAACACTGAAACCGCTTGCCCTTCATCCGGCCAATTAGGGTCATTCCCACCTGCTGGGCAATTTCCACCCCCCAGGCCGTAAATCCAGAACGCGAGGCCAAAACTGGAATGCCCATTTGGGCGGTTTTAATCACCATTTCCGAAGTTAAGCGGCCAGTTGTATACAAAATTTTATCACCACCCGTTATGTCATTACACATCATCCAACCCGCAATCTTATCAACTGCATTATGGCGACCGACGTCCTCCATGTAGACCAGCGGTTGGTCTTGGCTGCATAACACGGTTCCATGAATGGCCCCCGCCTCAAGGTAGAGAGAGGGCGTGCGATTTATGCGTGATGCAAGTGCATAGAGCCAAGAGGTTTTTATTGATTGCTGGGGCAGAGTTAAATCCTCTAACCCCTCCATCATATCCCCAAACACTGTCCCAACAGCGCAGCCGCTGGTGCGTGTTTTCTTTTTCAACTTTTCTTCATAATTGGTTTGCACCGCAGTTCGCACAACAATTGTTTCCAGCTCTGCATCGTAACTGACACCTGTGACCTGATCCTCAACATTCAACATACCTTGATTTCGTAAAAATCCGACGGCCAGATACTCTGGGTAATCCCCAATCGTCATCGCCGTTACAATTTCTTGTGAATTCAAATAAATCGTAAGGGGGCGCTCTTCGATCACGCGGATGATTTGCACAGTCCCGTGATGATCTGTACCCATGATCTGACGCGTCACACCCGCACCTGTTGCATTTGGCGCGATGATATACCCGTCCCATTCTGCAAGTGCCATTGACCACCCTCCTGTTCAAACAATTAGGTTAAATCAATTAGTCGCAATGTCCACACGTTCTGGACGACTAATTTTGGGGCAAACGATTTGGATCGTAAGCTTCTAGCGCAACACTTTTATCGGCATCATCGTATTCATATAGCTTTCGTTCCTGAACACCTACAAGTTGGCCAAAATCAGCAGCGAGTCGATTTGGAAACATCGTTTGTCCAATGCTTTCAAACCCCGAAATTTGACTTAGGATTGCGGATGTCGCATTGGCGCAAAATGCGGATGTTACTGGGCCATTTGCGCGCACCAGTTGCAAGGCCCGCTCGGCTACTTCTGGGCTAACATCCAGATCCTGTATGACAACGTGGTGCGTTTTTCGGGCGTGCGCGCGTGTGTAAAATTCCAGTATACTCGGCGTCATGCCGTATAGAACATCGCCTTTTTCAGTGAACAAGTCGTGTTTAACGGTACCTGCTGGATCAAACATAACGCGTTGCGATGCAGAGACCAACAAAGCGGAGTGCGCTCCCGCACCGCTTTCGTTATTCACCATAGTATATAGAGATATCCGAGGGGGGGCCGTCATGCACATATGCGACGTCCCGCACCCTTTGATCTGATGCGTAATGACCGGTTTCTTTGATACAACCTGTTAACGCCAGTCCGCAGACAAGCGCGACAATCACAAAACGCATCCCCAAACGATTGCTTAGCCGTTTACCAATGCCATAAAGACAAGAACGGCAATGCTTAGGATAGATACTTTTACAGTCCAGCTAATGAAGCCGTTGAAAGTTTCTTCTTGTACTTTTGTGTCCATTGAACCGTGTTTATGTTCAGCCATTTTTAAGACCCTCTTACGTGCTTTTTTGTGCTGTTTAGCTGATTCAGTTTCCGCTGTCACCTGCTTTGGGTGCAGTGATTTGTCCCACCCTAAATTGCGCGATACCGATAGGCCCCATGTGCATCTAAAATCCGTTCAGCCCGCCCCGCCAGATATAGGTGATTTAAATGTGCGACTGCCTCGACCAACGCGAGTCCGTATTCGCCCTCTCCGATCTTGCGCTTAAAGAGTGCTGGGAAACATTCAGTCGCAGATTTGGGCGTCGCAATGAATTCAATCAGCCGATCTAATGCATGATGATGATTTTCAATCAACTGCTGCATGCGATGCGGTAAACCCAAAAACGGCAGCTTGTGTCCAGCAAGAACCAAATGTGTGGGTTTGGAATGTTTGCTGAGCCGTTCGCAGGCTTCTAACCATTCTCCAACAGGATCTGCTTCGGGCTCGGTTGCGTACACGCCTAAATTCGGGCTGATCGCAGATATGATTTGATCGCCCGAAATTACAATATCGTCTTCTTGGCTCCAAAATGTTGCATGTTCTGGCGCGTGCCCATTGCCGATGCGAATATCCCAAGTACGCCCGCCCATGACGATTTGATCACCTTCTTTAATCCGGTGAAATCCAAGTGGGATCGGATGCACACTGTCTGCAAAGTTAAAGGGTTTGCCAGCTGCGCGCTTTTCCAATTCTACTGGATCCATGCCGGCTGTGCGCCAAAACTCCAGTGTTTCAGATGTGGGCAACTCTTGGACATCAAGGGTTAGCATGCGTGCCATCAACCATGCTGTACGGGTGGCCCAAATTTCCGCGCCAAACTCCGATTTAAACCATCCAGCCAATCCCACATGATCAGGATGATGGTGGGTCAAGATAACACGGCGAATTGGGCGTTCACCCAATTCGCGGGTCATCAGATCGCGCCACAATCCGCGCGTTTTGTTTGAGCCCATGCCTGTGTCAATAATTGTCCAAGCGTCTCCATCATCCAATGCATAAATGTTCACATGATCCAATGCCATTGGGAGTGGTAGACGGATCCACAAAATCCCTGTGGCAATTTCGATTGTACGGCCGAATTCAGGGGGATCTGGCCACGGATACTCAAGAGATTGCATATTTTGCATAATTAACCTGCCAACAGATCGTCGGGGGTAAAGGCATAGATATCCTCTGCACCCTGTTGCGCAGCGTGTAATAAACCGACGTGTTCAGGCAATAATCGTCCAATGTAAAAACGCGCCAGCTTTGTGCGTGGGCCGGTTCCACCCTCTGCCAAACTGGCACGTAGATGGAAATAGGCTCCTAATACGCGGGCCCACCCCCGCAAGAACGGCTGCGCACCGCCAAAGCGCTGGTTCATATCTGTTTGTTCTAGCATCCAGTCTGTCGCCTCTCGCAAACTTTCGATGGACTGCCAAACGGGTTCTGCAAGGCTTGACGTTTGATTGCGCGCGGATTCAATCGTTGACTGCATTTCATCTAGTAAGGCAAAAGCTGCCTGTCCTCCATCCATCAACTTTCGCGCGACTAAATCCATCGCTTGAATGCCATTGGTTCCTTCGTAAATTGCAGTGACCCGCACATCACGCGCATATTGTGCAGCGCCTGTTTCCTCGACATATCCTATACCACCATGGACCTGGACGCCCAAATGGGCAACTTCATTGCCGATGTCTGTGCCAAAAGCTTTGGTGATTGGCGTTAAAAACGCTGCTCGTTCTGACCAGGTCGCAGAACCAGTCGCCTGCGCCATATCAATTGCAGTTGCATTCGCCAGCGCAATTGCACGTGCTGCAAAAATGTCAGCTTTCATTGTGGCCAGCATGCGTCGCACATCCGCGTGATCCAAAATTGTCCCAGTACCATCGGCAATCGGGCTGCGCCCTTGCCTGCGCCCTTCTGCATAAGCAAACGCATGCTGATATGCGCCTTCCGCCGCGCCAATACCCTGACCACCGACACCCAATCGCGCATTGTTCATCATGGTAAACATGGCACGCATACCGTCATGCGGTTCACCAATTAACCATCCCGTTGCACCATCATATTGCATGACTGCCGTGGGCGAACCGTGTAAACCCATTTTATGTTCCAAGCTGACCACTTTGAGCATGTTGGCAATTCCAGGATTTCCTTCATCATCAGGAATGCGCTTAGGCACTAAGAACAAGGAAATCCCCTTGGTACCCTTTGGCCCATCTGGCAATCGTGCTAGTACCAAATGGCAAACATTCTCGGTAAAATCATTGTCGCCCCAAGAGATGTATATTTTTTGCCCGCTGATTGCATAGGTGCCATCGCCATTATCGCTTGCCTTCGTCGACAGTGCCCCAACATCCGATCCCGCATGGGGTTCGGTCAGGTTCATCGTACCACTCCATTCGCCTGAAATAAGTTTCGGCAAATAAACCGCTTTGATTTGTTCATTAGCATGCGCCTCAAGCGCCTCGATCTGGCCTTGCGTCATTAATGGTGCAAGTTGCAGGGATAGACAGGCCGCAGACATCATTTCGTTCACAGCTGTCGTCACCGTCATAGGCAACCCCATTCCACCATATTCGGGCTCAGCAGATGTCGAAATCCAACCGCCATCAGCGATAGCACGATACGCCTGCGCAAACCCTGGCGATGTGCGCACGATACCGTTTTCCAGTACCGCAGGATGCAGGTCACCGTTGCGTTGCATGGGGGCCATGACCTCGTTGCACATTTTACCAGCCTCGTTCAAAATAGAGTCCACAACGTCCAAACTGGCATCTTGAAATTTTGGTGTACTTGCCACTATCTCATAGTCAACGACATGCTGAAGAATAAACTCGTATTCAGAAACGGGTGCGCGAAACGGCATCTTGCAAACCTCTTTGCGTTGTCTGGGCTGGTCTTATCCTTAGGATGCCGCTAATAGATCGGGCAACATAAACGCAGCGTCAATGCCATGAAAACTCAACACCTTGGATCATCTGATCAAGATATAAAACGGGCCGTCGAATTATTAGCGAACGGTGGGCTTGTCGCACTTCCAACAGAAACGGTTTATGGGTTGGGTGCGGATGCGCTCAGTGATCAAGCAGTTGCCAAAATTTATGAGGCCAAAGGCAGACCTAGCTTTAATCCTCTGATCAGCCACATGGCCTCTACCGAGATGGCGGGGGATTATGCAATTTTGTCCGATCTGGCGGAAAAACTTGTCGAAGCATTTTGGCCCGGCCCCATGACGCTGATCCTGCCTGCGCGACAGGATTGCAAAATTTCAAAATTGGCACGTGCTGGCCTACCATCCGTGGCCATTCGCGTCCCTGCCCACCCGATTGCTCAGGCGTTAATATCTGCCCTAAATCGTCCTATTGCAGCCCCCTCGGCAAATCTATCTGGCCGCATCAGCCCAACAACCAAGGATCACGTCATTGCCGATTTGGATGGACGCATTGACGGCTTGATTGATGGTGGCCCATGCACAATGGGCATGGAATCTACAATCATCAGCCTGATTGATCACCCCATAATATTAAGACCAGGACATATTACGGCAGAGGATGTGGCAACAGTCTTAGGAACAGATGTTGCAATAGAAGCAAACCCAAAATCCATCACCGCACCTGGTCAAT
The DNA here is from genome assembly GCA_965657135.1 of uncultured Paracoccaceae bacterium. Classification (GTDB taxonomy): domain Bacteria; phylum Pseudomonadota; class Alphaproteobacteria; order Rhodobacterales; family Rhodobacteraceae; genus HIMB11. The sequence goes on along the minus strand of CBFHNF010000001.1, from coordinate 203,629 downwards.
TAACATCGCACTACGCACCAAATGCGCACCTTCGCCTGAATGCGCAACAATTCACACCAGACGAAAACTCCCTAGGCTTTGGTACACACGACGGCGATTTGAACTTGTCACCGTCGGGGGATTTACGCGAAGCATCCGCAAATTTATTTTTAATGTTGCATGAACTGGATGCCCGTTCCGGTAATAAAATCGCAGTGGCACCCATTCCCGATCACGGTCTTGGCGTTGCGATTAACGACCGCCTGTCACGCGCGGCAGCACCGCGCAGCTAGGCATGTCCAGCAGGTGGCACGAGCAAACGCGGGTCAACCCCTGCCTGCATCAGCGCCATTTCCCATTTAACATCGTGCTCCTGCCCAAAGATTAGATCGTGATCGGATGTTCCCACCAACCACACATTTTGCTGTAATTCGCTTTCTAATTGCCCGGCACCCCACCCCGCATAGCCCATTGCCAAAAATGCTGATTTTGGCCCCACGCCTTGGGCCAGTGCCTCGATGACGTCACGCGTACCAGTCAGGCTGTAGGCGCTGGTCGAAAGTTCATTTGATTTGCTGGTGTGAAATTCAGGCGAGTGCAAGACGAGTCCTTTTTGCGTATCAACCGGCCCGCCGTACAAAACAGAAACATCACGTTCTTGCGCACATTCAATATCCAAAAAATCGCAAATTTCCGCAAAATCCGTTTCCACAATCGGTTTATTCACAATTAAACCCATCGCCCCATCTTCGCTATGATCACATAAAAAGATTAGAGATTTATCAAAACGCGGATCTCCCATGCCTGGCATTGCAATCAAGAATTGCCCAGATAAGAACCCACCATTTGGGGAAATCACCTTTATCGTCATTTGCCGAAACTCCTTATCACCAGCCTATCGCTAGATTGTGACTTGGCAAGGAGGTATTTTTTTCGCACAAAGGCGTCTATGTCCATAAGAACACTTGCATCCATAATCACATGCGCAGCAGCCGTATCGTCCGCTCAGGCAGAGGGGCTCAAGTCTGTCTCGATCCTACCTGGCTGGAGCATAGTCGATGGAACCAGGGTCGCAGGATTGTTGATCGAGTTAGAGGACGAATGGAAGACATATTGGCGCAGCCCGGGTGCGTCGGGCTATCCACCACAATTCGACTTTTCGGCTAGTCAAAACATTTCAAACATTGCAATTCAGTGGCCCGCACCCAATGTTTTTGGAACGGATGAATATGCTACGATTGGCTACAAAAAAGCCGTTGTTCTACCTCTGATTATTTCTCCAACCCAACCCGATCTTGATGTCGAAATTTCACTATCCGCTGACATTGGGGTATGTGAAGACGTCTGTATTCCCGTGACATTTACCCTAAGCGATATCGTCGAGCCGACAACCAATGTTCGGACACCTTCACTATTGGCAGCGCTTGCCAACGGAGCTTGGAGCGTTGAAGACATGGGGATCGCCGGGATATCTTGTGACCTGTTTGTTCAACAAGACGGTTTTGGCGTTGATGTGAAAGTGCCACTGGGCCAGTTAGACCAAAATACACGCATCATTGTAGAATATCCTGCTTCGAATGTTTGGGTGGAAAATGGATTTACCAAAGGTTCAAATGCGTCGCTCCAGATGCGCGCATCTGTCATCGCGCAAACAAACACCGCGCTTGCGCGCGATGCATTTGTCATTAACCTGCTTGGCGATGGCGTTTGGATTCAGAAAAAGGGGTGCTATTAAGCACCCCGTGTTTGACGTCGCAGATGGGTTATATGTGATGCGACGAATAAAACCAAAATCATGCACACAGCACCCGAAATGAACATAGCGAATGCGGTGCCGATTGTGGGGTCAATCGGTATAAACGTGCCAACATCCCAGATGAACGTGCCTGTCACAATGAATGCACCCATAGTTACAGCGAACCATGCAATGATTGCCACAACTGCGGTTAAAAACGCCATGCGAACCCCGACATTACGCGAAGCAAGCGCGTGTTTTAGCGAAACCCGATACCGCATCACATCCTGTTGGATCGCAATCAGTGACGGCACAACGATCAAAACCAGCAACATCCCAAATCCCAAACCATAAACAAGTGTGACAACAGTTGGCTTCAAAAATTGGGCTTGGGTTGAGCGTTCGTATAACAGCGGGGCCAGCCCCAATACAGTCGTCAAAGTTGTCAGCAAAACAGGGCGGAAACGATCAACCGTCGCATCAATCAGCGACGGGATTATGCCGCGCTCTTGTGCGTATTCGTCGATTGTCGTTATCAAAACAATCGAGTCGTTGATTATGATCCCAGTCATTCCCAAAAGCCCAATCACCGTAAACATCGACATTGGGATATCCCAAATATAGTGGCCCCAAATCGTTCCAATCAATCCAAATGGAATAATTGCCATCACAATGATCGGACGTGTCCAGCTGGCGAATATCCAGGTCAACACCAAATAAATGCCCGTTAAACACAGGATAAGTCCCGTTTTTGCGTCGGTACGAAATTGATCTTCTTGTTCGGCAAGGCCCGCAAGACGCCATTCCACCTGACGCTCTGAGGCGATGTTTGGCAGGATCTCATTTTCCAATGCTTCAACAACTTCATTCGCCGCAACTGGATCATCCTCAGAAATATCACCAGTTACAGAAATCAATCTTATGCCGTTCTCTCGACGGACGGTTGAAAATCCATTTTTCAGTTCGACACTCACAATATCGGCCAATGGCACGTACACACCCTGAGGAGAGCGCAGTTGCATGCGTTCCAAAAAGTCAGCTGACAACTCATTTTCGGGTAATTCAACGCGCAATTCGGCGCTTCTAGTTCCTAATGGATAAGTCGCCGCTTCGACGCCATTTAGTCGTCCACGCAAAACAGCGCCCAGACCATCAATCGTGAAACCCAAAACCTGACCCTGCGGTGTTAGTTCTAGGATCATTTCCTCTTTGTCATACGACAAATCATCTTCGACAGCGGACACAATTGGAAAACGTGCCACGGCAGTTTTCAAATCTTCCGCTGCGGCCTTCAGCGTTTCTGCATCTTTTCCATAAAATTGGACATCCAATGAATCACCCCCCGGTCCACCGCGCCAGCTGCGAAACGAGAAAGTTTCCAGCAATGGATGGCGTTTGAGCTGGTCTTGTAGATCCGCTACAAACGCGAAGCTTGAGTATGGGCGCAAATCGGCGTCGATCAATTCAATGTTGATCCCACCCAAAAGATCTGCAGATTTATTTTCAACGCCTGACAAACCGCGCCCTGTGTTTCCCCCAATTTGGGTCAAGACATACGCGATCGGACTTTCACCGTGTTCTTTTTCATAGCTGGCGGCGACCTCATCAACACTTTCTTGAAGTAATTTCATCATCGCCATTGTATCTTCGCGGCTGGCCGAATTAACCATGGCGAAATTACCTGTAACCGAAGATTGTTCTGGAAAATTAATGAACCTCCAAGAGACGGCACCACTCCAAATCATCACAACTTGAGAAATCAACAGGGCAATGGCCCCAGATAGCATCACATAACGCATAGTGATGACCAATCGAATAAACCGACGAAAAATAGTATCGCGGAACCAGCGGAACCCTATATTAAAATAATGGCTTGGATAGTCATACCATTTTACATCACCTCCAACGGAAATCGAATGTGCCATGTGGTTTGGCAAAATCAAAAAACATTCCACGAGAGACGCAATCAACACTGCAATCACGGTAAAGGGTATATCGGCGATCAAACTGCCAAACCGACCGCTAATGGCGGTCAGACCAAAGAACGCGATAATTGTTGTCAATGAGGCGGCAAATACAGGCAATGCCATGCGCTTGGCTGCAGTTTCTGCAGCCTCCATTGGTGGCATGCCTCGGCGCGCTCGGAAATCCGCGTGTTCACCGACCACAATTGCATCATCCACGATGATGCCCAAGGTCAAAATCAACGCAAACAATGAAATCATGTTGAAAGTAATACCCCCAACATACATTAGTGCGATTGCCGTGAACATTGCAGTTGGGATCCCTGCAGCAACCCAAAATGCGGTTTTAGCGTTCAGAAATAGAAACAACAGAACGACAACCAGCAACAAGCCTGTCGCGCCATTCTTCAGCAACAGATTTAATCGACCTGAAATCGCGTCTGCACGGGTGCGGATCAATTCAATCGTCGTTCCCTGAGGGAGTGTGCGCTCTAGCTTTGCGGCCTCTTCCTCAACGATTTCTTGAATTGCAATAGCATCCCCCGCCGCAGAACGATCTACGCGCATTGTAATCGCCTGATTGTCCCCAACATAGTAGCTTTGTAGCCGATCAATTCCTTCATCACGCAACAAAGCCACGTCACCAATGGTGAGCTTGGAACCATCCCCATTTGACCGCAAAACAATGCTCGCAATATCTTCTGCGGAACGTTTCTCGACACCTGTGCGCACCCGCATGTTTGATCCCGACACGTCACCAGCCGGATCCGCGCTCACTTCTTCGGCGATCGCATTTGCGATTTGGCGCATCGTAATATCTTCGGAAACCAACTTGGCGGTTGGCACCTCGATGATGACCTGCGGAGCTGCAATTCCTCTGATGGACGTTTTGGTTACCCCAGCATTGAATAAGCGTAAGACAAATTCATCAGCAATCAATCCAAGCTGGGTGACACCAATAGGTCCCGAAATTACAACTTCGGTGACACTATCACTCCAGCTTCCACGCAGTATGACAGGATCGTCAGCGTCTTCAGGCAAATTGGAAATACCATCAAGCGCGGTCTCTACTTCTGCATTTGCGCGTGACATGTCCCAATCAGGATCGAATTCCAACGATATCCGAGCACGTCCTTCCGTCGAACGGCTACTCGTGCCTGCAACGCCTTCAACAGCCAGTAATGCAGGTTCAAGCACCTTGACGATACCTTGGTCAACATCCTCAGCGCCCGCACCATTCCAAGTAACAGAAATGTTGATTGAATCTACAACAACATCAGGGAAAAACTGCGATCGCATCTTTGGCAGGGCAACCGCGCCCGCCATGATTAGGACGACCAACAATAAATTGGCCACCGTTTTATGGCGGGTAAAATAGGATAAAACACCTCCTGCCCCTTGAGGTAAATCGCGTACCATCAGCCGCCTCCTCGTCTGCTCTCGAGCCGTTTAAGTGTCTCTTCTTTAATTTCCCCGCTGCGCAATTGTGTTAACAATCGTTCCTTGGGTTTGGCCGGAATCCATTGATTGCCTTCAACAGCCTTTATCAACTCTTCTTGCTTTTCTTTGGTCAACTTGACCATCTTGGGCGCCTCGGGTTCCATCGATGCGCCTTCTCGCAAGACCTTTACCTTGATACCTTTTCCCAGCAACGGTGTCTGTTGTGTCACGACATCGCGACCCGGCAAGTCCCGAGAACGCACTAATACATTATTGCCCTGTCGTCGCATCAATGTCACATCGAGTGTCTCAAGCCGATCACCTTCGCCAACAGTCAGAACTTGATTTTGCGCGTTCAGGGCCGTCGCAGGCAATTCCACGACAAAGCGCATCGCAGGTTCTTCCACTTTAACCGATACAAAATCGCCAGGCTTTAGTCCGACTGCATTATCCAATTTCGCAAACAAAACGCGCCCCGTCTGCCCATCCGCAACAGAACCGCTATCACGTGTCAGAACTGCCTTAGATGTGACAGACCCACCGATTGCATCCAATGAGACCTCAGCCGGTGCGGAAATAAGTTGTCCATCCTCGTTTATCAGTCTTGCATACTGCTGCGTTGAAACCCGGAAAGCAACCTCGAGGGCACTCGGATCAATCAATTGGCCAACACGCTCATTTGCGCTGATCAGGCCACCCTGCACCAAATTTACCCCACTGAGCACTCCCTCGAATTCAGCGCGCATCACAGTATCGTTCAAATGTCGCAACGCATCACGATTAGCAAGTTCCGCGCGTGCCAATCGTGTTCTTGCTTGGTTTAAACGGGCATTTGCTTGGTCTAAACCACTTCTGCGGGACAAGACCGATTGCTTTGCCGACGACAATGCCAATTCAGCTGCCTCAACCGACGCGGTTGTTCCGACTCCACGCTGTTGCAAATCCTTCTGACGCGCAAGCGCAGCATTGCGGAGCGCCTCTTGCTCGATTGCTGCCAATAATTCGTCGTCTGCTAGGGCAATCGCTCGCTCGGCTTCAGATATCTCGAACTTTACATCACTAACTTCTGATTCAGTTCGTAACAATGCAGATTGCGCATCCGCATCATCTAGGCGAACCAAAACTTCCCCCTCCGCAACAATGCCACCTTCAACAAAATTTGACGAAATCTCGACAATTTGGCCACCTGCAGCCATCCTTAGGTCAAGCGTGCGCCGACTTTGCACTTCGCCAAAGGCCGTCAAATATGGCGTCACAGTCTGCGGTTCGGCCGTACGGACATTCACCGTAAAGACGCGCTCGCGTGCCTGGGGAACACGCGCTTCACGTGATTGGACTTCTTTATAGGTCTCGTATCCCAAATAACCTGCATAGCCCAAAAGCCCGAGTGCGAGGGACATTAAAACAAGTCCGATTAAAGCCTGACGTATAAATCGCATAGAGGAAATTCCCTGAGGTAGTTTGTATAGATACGCACGATGCGGCGATAGAGATCAATTTGCTGAATTTCTTACATGATTAAACGTTCAGCTTCTTATTTCCGTCGCAAATGCTCATCCAGTCGCGGCATAATTTCAACAAAATTACACGGACGATGACGAAAATCTAATTGTTTTTGTAATATTTCATCCCAAGCGTCACGACACGCACCTGGTGATCCTGGCAACGCAAATAAATAAGTGCCCCCTGCGACTCCAGCAGTGGCACGTGATTGAACAGCCGAAGTCCCGATCTTTTGCATGCTAATAATGGTGAAAATTGTGCCAAAGGCATCAATCTCTTTTTCATAGACATCTCGATGCGCTTCGACAGTTACATCGCGCCCGGTCAATCCTGTACCACCGGTAGAGATAACTACATCGACCCGATCATCTAAAATCCAGTCACGCAATTGTTGGGCAATTTGATCCCTCTCATCTGGAATAATTTTGCGATCGGCTAATACATGCCCCGCGTTTTGCAATCGTTCGACCAAGGTTTGACCCGACTTATCTTGGTCTAATTGGCGTGTATCCGATACCGTGAGCACCGCGATGCGGGTGGCGATAAATTCCTTGGTTTCATCAATGCGTGACACGACTTTATCTGATCCTCTTTTCTACGGCTTGCAAATCTTGCCAGGCTTCACGCTTGGCCATGGGGTTGCGCAACAAATAAGCAGGGTGGCACATCGGCATAACATCTACATCAAATCCAACCGACCAATGTCCTCTTAGTTTTGTAACACCGCGCTGACCCAAAATCGCTTGGCAGGAAATATTCCCCATCGCGATGATAACTTCGGGTTGTGCTAATGCAATGTGACGGCGCAAAAAAGGCAGCATCATCTCAATTTCAGCAGGACTTGGATCACGATTCTGTGGCGGGCGCCACGGCACAACATTCGTAATGTAGAGCGCGTTTTCGGAGTGCTCACCTGTGCGCGCCAGTCTAATTGCCGCGAACATCTTATCTAATAGTTGCCCGGCGCGTCCAACAAATGGACGACCTTCCATGTCTTCCTCGCGGCCAGGCCCTTCCCCTATGATCATAACCTTAGCTTTAGGGTTGCCATCGGCAAACACGACTTGCCGCGCACCGCGCTTTAACTGGCAGTGTTCAAATGCCGCTATAGCCTGCTTTAAACTGCCAAGATCGGTCGCGTGCATTGCTGCCTGCTCTGCCACTGCGACGGGGTCAACGTCTTCCACACGAACTGCCGTAACGGGTTTTTCATTCGGCGTTTTGGGTTTCGCAGGTGGCTTATCCGACAACTCAAATCGATTGATCGGTGAATCCGATATCGCCTCGGTCGCACCCAGTTCAATTTGCCACTCTAATAATTCCTTGGCGTGATGCCAATCCAATTGCGATTCCATGGTGTTAAACTAGCTTGGTGCGTGCGAAAGGAAAAGCACCCCTTGTGCCAAATCCCGCTTGTGTGTACATCCCACCTACCAAATGTGAGGGCAAACATGAGCTTTAACAGTCAACACCTCTTGGGGATTGAGCCACTAAGACCAGAGGCCATCACAGAGATATTGAACCTTGCCAATACGTATGTAGAGCAAAACAGAAAGTCACAGGCACCAGATGCAACGCTTGCTGGCCTGACGCAAATTAACATGTTTTTCGAAAACTCGACCAGAACTCAGGCCAGCTTTGAGCTGGCAGGAAAACGGTTGGGTGCGGTCGTTATGAACATGGCGATGCAAGCAAGCTCAATCAAAAAAGGCGAAACCCTGGTCGACACTGCCTTGACGCTTAACGCCATGCACCCCGATTTGTTAGTGGTGCGTCATCCGCAATCCGGTGCCGTGGATCTACTGGCACAAAAGGTAAACTGCGCCGTACTAAACGCAGGCGATGGTCGACATGAGCACCCAACGCAGGCCCTGTTAGATGCTCTGACGATCATGCGAGCCAAAGGCAGGCTACACCGACTCAACATCGCAATTTGTGGTGATATTGTGCATTCACGCGTTGCACGATCTAACCTAATATTATTGGGCAAAATGGAAAATCGGGTGCGTCTGGTAGGGCCTGCCACATTAATGCCACCTGAAGTGGCAGAATTGGGTGTTGAAGTCTATCATGACATGGAAGAGGGCCTGACAGACGTCGATGTTGTTATGATGCTTCGATTGCAACGCGAGCGAATGGATGGCGGATTTATTCCTTCGGAACGCGAATATTATCACCGTTTTGGATTAGATCGGGCCAAATTGGACTTTGCTAAACCCGACGCAATTGTCATGCATCCCGGCCCAATGAACCGCGGCGTCGAAATTGATGGCGAAATTGCAGATGATATCAATCGATCCGTCATTCAGGAACAGGTTGAAATGGGCGTCGCCGTTCGCATGGCGGCGATGCATCTATTGGCGCGCAACATGAAACAAAATAAGGGTGTAATTGCATGAGTATCTTATTCAAAAACGCCCAAATAATCGATCCAACAGCCGATAACGTCACAACTGGCGACTTGATGGTTTCAGACGGTGTGATCGTTAACCCCAAAGGCAAAGCAGATACTGTTATCGACTGCACAGGCAAATATCTGGCCCCTGGCATCGTCGATATTGGGGTTAAGGTATGCGAACCTGGTGAGCGTCATAAAGAAAGCTATAAAACCGCAGGCGCCGCAGCAGCAGCGGGTGGGGTTACGACCATCGTAACACGCGCTGATACAGACCCTGCCATTGATACGCCTGAAGCATTAGAATTCATTCGTCGCCGTGCAGCAGAGGTGGCACCTGTAAATGTGTTGCATATCGCAGCTTTGACAAAACAGCGTGCTGGACGCGAGATGACGGAAATCGGTTTTTTGCAAGATGCAGGTGCGATTGCATTTTCGGATGGATATCGTGTTGTCCAAAATACCAAAGTTTTGGCGCGCGCAATGATCTATGCAAAATCATTAGGTGCACTGATCATCGCGCACCCACAGGAACCTAATTTGTCCGAAGGTGGCGTCGCGACAAGTGGCAAATTTGCCTCCCTTCGTGGGTTACCGCATGTATCCCCAATGGCCGAACGCATGGGGCTGGATCGCGATATTTCGATGATAGAAATGACTGGTGCAGCCTATCACGCAGATCAGATCACAACAGCGCGCGCTTTACCCGCGTTGGAACGAGCCAAGAAAAACGGGCTTAACATCACAGCCGGAACATCAATTCATCACTTGACCTTGAACGAATTTGATGTTGCCGATTACCGCAGTTTTTTCAAAATGACCCCGCCACTGCGCAGTGAAGATGATCGCGTGGCCATTGTGGATGCAATCGCGACAGGCTTGATTGATATCATTTCATCACAACACACCCCACAAGACGAAGAAAGCAAACGCTTGCCCTTCGAAGCCGCCGCCTCAGGAGCCGTGGGATTAGAAACATTTCTTCCAGCTGTTCTTCGCCTATTTCATTCTGGGCATTTATCCCTGAACCAAATATTCAAGGCGTCTTCACTTAATCCTGCAGACCGCCTGGGACTAAAATGTGGTCGAATGGCTATTGGCGCACCAGCGGACCTGATGGTATTTGATGCCCATATTCCCTATATCCTGCGTCGTGAAAATTTGAACTCTAAATCAAAGAATACCCCATTTGACGGAGCCCGCATGCAGGGCAAGGTGTTGCGAACCTTTGTAGCAGGCAATCAGGTTTACGCGGCATGACCTTTTTCCCCGAAATATCGTCCTCAATATTGGTGTTGGCACAATGGACTCTGATTGGCTATTTGCTTGGATCCATTCCATTTGGCGTCGTTATCTCAAATCTTATGGGGCTTGGTGATCTTCGTAAAATTGGATCTGGCAATATCGGGGCAACAAACGTGCTGCGCACGGGTAATAAATTTGCGGCTACCGCAACCCTAATCCTAGACGGGGGCAAAGGCGCTGGGGCCGTTTTCATTGCAAGTTCCATTGCTCCTTCAGATGCCGTTCAGATGGCAGCTCTGGCCGCGTTTCTCGGTCATTGCTTTCCAATCTGGTTGCGATTTAAGGGCGGCAAAGGTGTGGCAACATTTTTGGGAATTTTACTTGCCATTGCTTGGCCAGTGGGGATTGCGGCCTGCGCAACATGGCTCGCCAGCGCCGTCATCATGCGCATTTCGTCCTTGTCCGCATTGGTTGCGGCGTTACTCACACCAATTTGGGCAATCTTTTTGGGATATTCATCGCTTGTTTTTCTGACGATCGCACTATGCGGTTTAATTTTCTATCGTCATTTGGCAAACATATCGCGGATTCTTTCAGGAACTGAACCAAAAATTGGCGCATCAAAATCCTGATCTTCGATAAAAGTCCCGCATCAATGCGCCACACTCAGCTGTATGGGTCAGCGGGACCATATGACCCGCATCGGCAATTGCATGATCCTCAGCCTGTGGCATCATATCACAGAGCGTCGCATGCACATGCCGCATGATAGAAATACTTTTTCCACCACGTACCAACATTGCAGGGCCAGTATAAGTTTGTATTCCACTCGACCCAAGCAGCCCATGTCGATCTTGATGCAATGATGGCGTACCTGCATCAACAACATCTATTTTTTCAATCATAGACTGGCGAATGTGTGGCGGTATAACGTCCCATGGTGCACCGTCACCCCACATTTTCAAAAATTCGATCGTGGCCTGTTCTTTGTCGCTCTCGGCCATTGCCTGCTGGAATGCTCTGGTCTGCATGAGATAGGGCGCACGCAATTCAGGTTGGTTTTGCAATGCAGCCTCGACGAAAACAGGTTCAAACAGCACGATGGATTTTATACGTTCTGGTATTTTAGCGATCAGTCGCAACGCGACGGTCGCACCAAATGAATGACCAATAAGGTGAACAGGGCCATCGATGAAGGTTTCCGCGATTTCCGTGACGCGATCTTGCAAATCACCATTGAAATCCCACTTTGCACTTGAACCGTGTCCAGGCAAGTCAAAGGCAGTCGTAGTGAAAATATCGTCTAACGCCAAAGCCATTGGCGCCATCGACCTTGCGGATGACAAGGTGCAATGCATCATCAATGCACGCTCTTTTCCTTCGCCCAATACCATGTGGTTAATGGGCAACCCTGCTCGGATATCTTTGTTCAAATTATTTGCCTTTATTTAGATAAGCCTCTAGGTCACTTAAGCGGTCTTGGCCCCAAAATTTTGCCCCATCATCTAATACATAAAATGGCGCCCCAAAAACACCTAACGAAACAGCATCTTCCAAGTTTTTAGCGTAAGTTTCTGCGCCACTTAACATCCCACGCATTGTTAAGCCACGATCAAATCCATTCTGCGTCAATAATTCACCCAAAACACCATCGTCAGCGATATCCTTTTCTTCGGACCAGGCAGCCTTCAGAATTGCCTGAACCAAGGCACCCAAATCACCTCCACCCTCATCCTGTGCAGCGATGATTACATAGGATGCGGGGGCTGGGTTTGTTGGAACGTGGGCGGGTTTCAAATTCAATCGCATACCTAACATCGACGCTCGACGCACCAGATCCTGCGCCCGATATTCCAGGCGTGATGGGTGCCTGTCTGGCAGGGCAATACCCCCTGTTCGGTTAAATAATGTGATCACATCGACTGGCCGGTACTGGATCATCACCGTCGCGTTTTCAGCAATTTTCTCCAACGTCCCACCTGCCAAATAGCTATAAGGAGACAGGGGTGAGAAAAAGTAGTCGATTTTTCGCATATATTCATATCCTTTTGAGGAAGTCAGTGTTTTGGACGCTTTGCCTCAGGGTAATGCCATGCTAATCGAAGTCAACGTCACGAATCTGTAACATTTGGTATCTGGGAATTGAAATCTATGGCAGTTAATGAACCTAAACTCATCGCCGGCAACGCAAACCAACCACTCGCCAAGGCCATAGCGCGCCGCATGAGTTTACACCGTGGATTAACAATAGACCTGGTTGATGCACGCGTTGAACGTTTTAACGACCAAGAAATTTTTGTCGAAGTGTTCGAAAATGTGCGTGGCGAAGATATGTATATCATTCAGCCCACCTCAAACCCAGCAAATGATAATTTGATGGAATTGTTGATCATGGCAGATGCGCTGCGTCGTTCGTCCGCCTCGCGAATTACGGCGGTTATTCCATATTTTGGATATGCACGCCAGGATCGCCGCACCAAAGCACGCACCCCCATCACCGCAAAATTAGTCGCGAACATGCTGGTTGAGGCCGGCGTAGAACGCGTACTAACGATGGATTTGCATGCGACACAAATCCAAGGCTTTTTTGATATCCCTGTAGATAATCTGTATGCATCTCCAATCTTTGCGCTGGATGTCCAAAGCAAATTTGCAGATTGCATGGAAGACATGATGGTGGTGTCTCCTGACGTAGGCGGTGTTGCACGAGCCCGCGAATTGGCCAAACGCATCAACGCGCCGCTTTCAATTGTTGATAAACGCCGAGAAAAAGCTGGCGAAGTGTCTGGGATGACCGTCATTGGTGAAGTGACCGGAAAAAGATGCCTTATTGTAGATGACATGTGCGATACAGCTGGAACACTTTGCAAAGCTGCCGAAGTTTTAATGGAAGCAGGCGCGAGCGAAGTTCACGCATACATCACGCATGGCGTAATGTCGGGTCCAGCGGTAGAACGCATAACAAATTCCGTTATGAAATCATTGGTCATCACAGACTCGATACAGGCCACAGAAGCGGTTCGCACAGCACATAATATCCGCATTTTGCCAACAGCGCCAATGTTTGCTCAGGCAATTCTTAACACCTGGAACGGCACTTCGGTGTCATCATTGTTCCATGATCAAACGCTTGAACCGATCTACGATGGGCTTTTGTAATTCCTAAACATCCCAGAATTCATCTGGATCGCTCGCCTCGCCAATTGCCTGCCATGTCACATGCATGCGCGCGAGTTTTGAAACCTAGGGTGACACAAAAAAAGAAGGTGGCGCAAGCCACCTTCTTCATTCAACTTTAAAAATATTATCCTCTTGAGAATTCCGGATAGGCCTCCATGCCTAACTCAGACGTATCGAGACCGTTAATTTCGTCCTCTTCACTCACGCGAATACCAACAGTCGATTTCAGCAGGGTCCATAAAATCCCCGTTGTGACACAGACGAACAATCCCACGATTACGATTGATATCAACTGTACACCAAAGCTTGCACTCCCGTTGGTCAATGGAACCGCAAGTGTTCCCCAGATACCCGCCAACAAGTGAACGGGAATTGCACCGACAACATCATCAATTTTCATTCGATCCAACATTGGTACCGCGAACACGACAATCACGCCACCAATACCACCAATCAAAGTCGCCGCACCTAGCGAAGGTGTTAATGGTTCAGCGGTAATCGAAACCAGACCTGCAAGCGCACCATTCAAGATCATTGTCAAATCAGGTTTACGGTACATGACCTGCGTTAAAATCAGGGCAACAATTGCACCACCTGCAGCGGCTGCATTGGTATTTGCAAAAATCCGTGAAATGTCAGTCACATTCCCGACTGATCCCATCGCCAATTGCGAACCACCGTTGAAACCAAACCATCCCATCCACAGAATAAACGTTCCTAATGTGGCCAGCGGCAAGTTGGAACCTTGCATTGGAATGACACGGCCATCTTTTGCATATTTACCGATGCGAGGACCAAGGATTATAGCACCCATAAGTGCAGCCCAACCCCCAACAGAGTGAACAACGGTAGATCCAGCAAAGTCAGCAAATCCCATGGCATCTAGGAAACCACCACCCCATTTCCAGCTGGCTTGGATAGGATAGATTACAGCGGTCAAAACAATGGTAAACATTAAAAATGGCCACAGCTTGATACGCTCGGCTAAGGTGCCTGACACAATAGAAGCAGTGGCAGCACAAAACATCATTTGGAAAAAGAAATCAGAACCCGTTGATGCATATGAATAATCGTCCACGGCATCTGCCCCGACACCCACAGCCTCAAGTACCGCTTGTCCAAAGACACCCGATAGGATGCCGTCAATTGACCACGTGCCCAACGGGTACATAAGATTGTATCCAATCAGGTAATAGAACACAGCCGCCAATGAAAACAAGGCCATGTTCTTTGTAAGTTGCATTGTCACGTTTTTTGAGCGCACTAACCCAGCTTCTAACATGGCAAATCCAGCAGCCATCCAAAATACCAAGAAACCACCAATAAGAAACAAGAGTGAGTTTAAGATAAAGACGCTATCTGTTGGAACGGCCGTTGCCACATCTTGCGCACTTACGGCACCCGCTGGAACAAGGAGGCCCATCGCGATTAGTATTGTATTCGTACTTAGTTTTTTCATCATTTTGTTCCTTCTAAATCGCATCTGCACCAGTTTCGCCGGTGCGCACCCGAATTGTTTGCTCTACGTCTAGGACAAAGATTTTTCCGTCCCCAATTTTCCCAGTGCGGGCCGTATCCGTGATCACTTTGACGACGTCATCTGCTTGTGCCGCCTCGACGACTACTTCGATGCGAATTTTGGGAACAAAGTTTACCGTGTATTCGGCCCCACGATAGATTTCCGTATGGCCAGATTGTGCACCAAACCCTTTTATTTCGGACACCATCATGCCTTTGACACCTTTGTCGGTTAGTGCTTCGCGCACCTCATCCAGTTTATAAGGCTTAATTGTTGCTATGATCAGTTTCACACTGTCCTCCTTGGAATTAGAAAAAGACCTCGATGAGTTAATCCAATGCATAAATCCGCCGATGAGAAAGAATTCCAACAAAATATTATGCAAAAAACTCATTTTTTGCACAATATTTAATCATAATTAAATATATGATTAATATTTAATCGTTATTTCTATGGCATCACATGTTTTTTTGCGCGCATTCCAAAAAGAGTTCACGTAAATAGGACAAAAAATTCGAGCAGTTCATGTCTAGAAAAGGCCCAAAAGCGCAACTTGTCGCAGAGAACCGCTACCCTCAAAAGGGTGGCCGCAAAAAGCCCACCAAAAAATCGGCGCAAACGAAGCGAAAATCAACGCCCAGAGGGAAACCTTCGGGAAACTTCATCACGCGGAGCGTTGTTGGATTATTTAGCCTGATCTGGCGCATTCTGTGGCGCATATTTTGGCGCGGAGCCGTTGTCATTACATTAATACTGACCATTGGCGTCATCTATTACATGCAAATTTTGCCACCCTATCAAAACTTGCTGGATGGGCGTGCTAAGGGATCTGTTACTCTTCTAGATAGAAATGGGTCGGTGTTTGCCTGGCGGGGGGAACAATTTGGCGGGATCATTACCGCACAAACAGTTTCACCTCATCTGAAGAATGCAATCATCGCGACCGAAGACCGAAGATTTTATCAACATATCGGAGTTTCGCCGCGCGGCCTTGCCAGTGCAATTCGAATCAACCTTCGCGAAGGACGCGGACCACTTTCTGGTCATGGCGGATCGACACTTACCCAACAAACCGCAAAACTGCTGTGTATGGGAACAGCCTATGATCCGAAGCGATGGAAATCCGAACGCGCCTATGAACGCGAATGTCAGGAAAGTTCGCTTTGGCGGAAAGTGAAAGAAGCCACTTTTGCGCTTGCCCTAGAAGCCAAATACACAAAGGACGAAATTCTAACAATTTACCTTGCGCGTGCTTATTTAGGTGCAGGTGCCCGCGGATTTGAAGCTGCGTCGCACCGCTATTTTGGAAAATCTGCGGCCGACGTAACAGCGCCAGAGGCCGCTATGCTTGCTGGATTACTGGTCGCACCCACGCGTTATGCGCCCACAAACAATCTGACCCGTTCACAAGAACGCGCTAATTTGATCATTGGATTGATGGAGGCCCAAGGATACCTGTCACCCACATCTGCCCAGATTGCACGCATAAACCCCGCGCAGTTGTCAGACGCCGCCGCTGCGCAAGCAGGTGGGTATTTTGCAGATTGGGTGATGCAAGAGGCCCCAGATTTCTTGACCAGAACCACGACAGAAGACGTCATCATCCAAACAACACTAGACCCAACACTACAAAAGCATGCAGAAGATGCGCTCAGTTGGGTTTTTGAAAATAAGGTCAGTAAAGAATCCAAAGCGCAAGCCGCAATTGTCGTGATGTCAGCAGATGGCGCCGTCCGCGCGATGGTTGGGGGACGACAAAGCAAAGTCGCCGGCGCCTTTAATCGTGCAACCCAAGCGTTGCGTCAAACGGGTTCGGCATTCAAACCCTTCGTTTATGCAACTGCATTGGAACTTGGCTATTCGCCTATGGATACCGTTGTAGATGAACCCATCACGATCGATATCCCAGGTTCAGGCCCGTGGAGTCCAAAAAACTACACCAAAGAATTTTATGGCACCGTCACCCTAAACGAAGCCTTAAGACAATCGCTAAACATTCCTGCTGTGCGCATATCCGAGACGATCGGACGCGAAAATGTGCGCCGCGTTGCTGCTGATTTTGGAATTCTAACCGACTTAGCGCAAGGGCCTGCCATCGCCCTTGGTGCATCTGAATCAACCTTGATTGAAATGACCGGTGCTTATGCGGGTATTTTAAATCAGGGAATTGCCGTGACACCTTATGGCCTGGTTGAATTAAGACTTTCTGGAGAATCATCCCCACTTATGAGCGGTAGCGGCGGCAACCAAGAACGCGTAATTCGCGAAAGTGCAGCCCGCGATCTTATGTCGATGATGGAAAACGTAGTCCGCAGTGGCACAGGCCAACGCGCCAGCTTTGGCGAATGGGAAATCGCAGGCAAGACGGGAACAACACAGGGCGCGCGTGACGCTTGGTTCATCGGTTTCACCGCAGACTATGTAACTGGTGTTTGGATGGGATACGACGACAACACCCCACTCACCGGTGTCACCGGTGGTGGTTTGCCGGCGGAAATTTGGCGTGAAACCATGCAGCGCATTCATCAAGAAGATGCGCCAAAACAATTGCCAATGTCGCGAAAACTGACGGACACCGCAGGAACGAGCGTCCAACCAGAAAGAAGCGCGCCATCTAATAAGCAAGATGCAACGATAGAAGGCCTACTGCGCGGCATCTTTGGATTAGATTAAGCATAGGTTCACGCGTAGCAGCGCCAGTTTACCCAAGCGCGCGCATGTCAACAATAAGTTTATCCAAATCACCGCGACGCTTGTCCAACATGGAACCGATTTCGTTACGTTCGGAAAGCAGCATCGAAATACCTTCGACGTATAAGTTAAACAATAATAACGATCCTGAACGATCAGAAACGTGGAACAAAACCTCCATAGGTTCCTGCCCTCGCAATTTTGTTGTCGTCTTTACTTCAAAGTATTTTTTGACTTTACGAGATCCGACAACAGTAATTTCGCCACCAATGAAGTCCTTAAAATACGCCCCGTATTTTCGTGAAATATAACTTACAAATACCTCACCAAATTCTGATAACTGCTCTTTGCTGGCCGATCTAGCGTCAGCACCTAGCGCGTAACGTGATATCGTGGCGACATCAGCATATTTTCTAAATATCTTTTCAAATTCACGAAACAATGACGCATCAGACGAACGAGTTTCAATTGTTTTGTTAATGTCTCTTGTTAATTGCGTAATCAGTACTTCAGCATCCCGCGGTGTCGCAGCATATCCGGTCGTTGTCATGGCACAGACCGCTAGCCCGCTCATCGCCAAAAACGAGCGACGGTTAAAATTACTCACTCCCATAAAGTTCCTCAAATAATGCATCCTCACCTTCAAATTCATAGCCGATCTGGTTGCGCCGACTTTGCAGATAAAATAGGCGCGCTTGAGAATAGCTATCAGCGCTTTGATAAAGCGTTTGATCTATGACGTCACTATATTCGACACGATCACTCAAAACTTCGCCGATTTTCGCCGCTGTCGCAATGCTCTCTTGCTCTGCACTTAGTCCTGATAGTGGGTTTGCTAGTCGATCCATCACTTTGCCCAATGCATCACGCTCAGTTGACGGGCCTAAAACAGGAAGTTCAACGTAGGCGCCTTCACCCATGCCCCATTTGGCAAGGGTTTCGCCAAAATCTGTAGGATGCGCATACTCCCCGTTCCAGCCGGCCACATCGACCAAACCACCCAATCCAACTGTCGTATTCACTAAAAATATTGATGTGGACTCAATCGCAAAACCCACTTCACCTTGGGCGAGCTGGTTCACAATGTTGGAGGGTAAACTCAAATTATTTGCAAAATTTGAAACTGCATCTTCCACTGGATCTGGAACAACATCGGTATATGCCTGCGCGACTGGTTTGAACACTTTGCGGTCTACAGTTTTGTTGAATTCGTGCACTTTTCTGTTTTGCGCTTCGTGCGGGTCATTGATTTCATCAACTGTGCCCGGCTGAGCACATGCTGCCAGCATTGATAACCCAGATAAAATTAAAGAAATTTTTAAACCGCGCATGCGAAACCCCAAAGACACAAAACCAATTCGGCATAAATAGGTGATCAAGACAGAAAGAAAATAAAAATCCACGTTTTCCGATCATCCTGTGATGAATTTACGACATATGGTCAAGTTGTTCAACGCATGTCATACTAAGGCAAATAATTAGATTAGGTATTTACACATGAGCACGCCGCAAATGAAGCGTGGCCTGTCCGAATTGCGAGAGGCAAGACGTGAAAGTCGCGCATTATATTGGTTCGTTGGTATATTTAGTTTTTTTGTAAAAGCATTCCGTGAGGGCTAAATACCCTTTTCATGCAAATTATTTCACGCTAGCGTCGCGCCGAACAAAAGAGGGAAATCACAGTCATGAGTGCAAACTACGAAGCTAAACTTGCCGAAATGGGGATCACACTTCCTGCGGCCCCCGCGCCCGCAGCCAAATACGTCCCATTCGTCATAATCGGTGAAATGGTTTACGTATCGGGTCAGATTTCACAAGACGCCAACGGCCTCATCAAAGGCAAATTGGGCGATGACATGGGCACCGAGGCTGGCGCTGCCGCAGCACGTACATGCGCACTTGGACTTATGGCCCAACTCAAGGCAGCCTGCGATGGTGATTTGGACCGGTTAGTGCGGGTTGTTAAATTGACTGGGTTTGTGAATTCAACACCCGATTTCACAGAACAACCACAGGTGATTAACGGCGCGTCAAATTTGCTGGGTGACGTGTTTGGTGATGCCGGCGCGCATGCGCGTTCAGCGGTCTCTGCTGCGGCACTTCCATTGGGTGTCGCTGTGGAAATCGAAGGTATTTTTCAGATAAAGTAATGGTAAAACTTGATCCTGCGTTTTTGAAAAAACCAATAGCGCATCGTGCATTGCATGATGCGACACGCGACATTTATGAAAATTCTCGCTCAGCCATTCTTGCAGCGATCCAACATGATTATGCACTCGAGATCGACCTGCAGTTGTCCTTTGATGGACAGGCGATGGTTTTCCATGATGACACGCTTGATCGTCTAACAAGCAAAACTGGCAACGTGTCTGCCTATACAGCTACTGCCCTGGGGCAAATCACGATTGGCACGAGCGCCGACGTGATAGAGACGCTGGAAGAGATCTTGACGCTGATTGATGGACGTGTGCCCGTTTTGATTGAATTAAAGGATCAAAGCGGAACGCTTTCAAAAACTGACGGACGACTAGAGCGCGCAACCGCAGGGGCACTGTCGCGTTATAACGGGCCTGTCGCGCTCATGAGCTTTAATCCATTTATGATCGAAACGATGGCGACATTAACTTCTGATCTTCCGCTTGGCTTAACTACTGGCAGTTTTTTAGATCCTGCTTGGGGTATCGATGATGCCCGCATCAAACATCTGTCCGAAATCCGCGACTTCGATGGATCTCGTTATAGTTTCGTGTCACATTTCGCGATGGAGTTAACATCGCCGCGCATTAACGACCTAAAGTCCAAAGGCGCCGCAATCTTCACCTGGACAATCCGAAGTTCAGAGGCCGAATCCGTCGCACGCCAAGTTGTTGATAACGTGACTTTTGAAGGCTATTTGGCACAACATCCTTGAATAGTTGCACGCCAACAACACCTTTAGGTCATGGAAGGACATCACATGAGCGATGGCGAAATTTCTGTCGAAATCATTGGTTCGCTAAGTGCGATTGCCTCCGATGAATGGGATGCCTGTGCCAATCCACATCCTACATCAGGTCGTGCGATAGACCCGTTTACCACCTATCGTTTTTTAGCAGCACTTGAGTATAGTGGATCCGTAGGCGATGGTACTGGATGGCAGCCTCTCTATATGATCGCACGCGAACAGGATGCCGTTATCGGTGTCGCTCCCATGTATTTGAAATCCCATTCGCAAGGCGAATACATTTTTGATCACAATTGGGCGCATGCCTATGAACGGGCTGGAGGGCGTTATTACCCAAAACTACAAATTGCAGCACCCTTTACACCAGCAACGGGACGGCGGTTTTTGACGAAACCCAATCATCATGAAGTAGCATTCCGCGCAATGATCGAAGGCGCCAGCAAATTCGCCCAGAAAAACCAAATTTCATCGTTTCACGCCACGTTTTGCACCAAAGATGAATACGACACCGGCGGGCATTTAGGTTTGCTGCAACGAGAGACCCAGCAGTTCCATTGGTACAATCAGGATTTCGAAACCTTTGATGATTTCCTCGGCGCTCTTGCATCACGCAAACGAAAAAATATTCGCAAAGAACGCGCAACGGCCCAATCCTTTGGGGGCAGTATTGTGCGGCTCAGCGGCGCTGAAATTGAGCCGCATCATTGGGATGTTTTTTGGCAATTTTATCAGGATACGGGCGCACGTAAGTGGGGCACACCCTACCTAACGCGGGCATTTTTTGACGAAATTCAACGAACTATGCGCGACGATTTATTGCTGGTTCTTGCCCAAAAGGATGGCACCTATATCGCGGGTGCGCTTAATTTCATCGGCCAGAATGCATTGTATGGAAGATACTGGGGCTGTACCGAGGATCACCCCTGCCTGCATTTTGAATTATGCTACTATCAAGCCATTGATTTTGCGATTGAAAATGGCCTATCGCGGGTCGAGGCGGGTGCGCAGGGTGAACACAAATTGGCACGTGGCTATATGCCATCTACCACGCATTCACTGCATTGGGTCAACGATCCAGGTTTTGATCGTGCAGTGCGCGAGTATTTGGTTGCGGAACGGGACGCAAACCAACAGGATATCGAAATCCTAACAAGTTATGGACCGTTTCGCCGAAACACGCCCGACGAAACGGAGTAACTTAGATTTGCTCTAATAACGCTTCACCGCCTGATAGGTCACAGACACCTCCGCCAACCTCTGGAGCGTAAACCTGAACCACACCATCCACGACATACATTGCAAACCGTTTGGCGCGGGCAATCAAGCCAACAGGCGGGGCCGTGAAATCCATTTCAATCGCTTTGACAAAAGCGCTTTCTGCATCGGCCAACATCGTAATCCCTGCTTCGGTCGCGCCTGTTGCCTCACCCCATGCCTGCATGACGTGTGGATCGTTCACAGAAACACAAATAATTTCATCTACACCTTTGGCCGTAAAAGCATCTTTTGTTCTAATAAAGCTGGGCACATGCGCAGACGAACAGGTCGGTGTAAACGCGCCAGGAACGGCAAAAATGACCACCTTTCGGTCTTTAAGTTTTTCAGTAAGTGAAACCGAATGAATCCCATCCGCATCTTTCATCAACAGTGTTGCATCGGGTAGGGTTACACCAGCAGAAATCTCCATTAAATTCGTCCTTTCACAATTGCGTTTTGTACTATGGATGCAGTAGGTTTAGCCTGTTTAAAATTTTCGACCATAGGAAAATCAAAATGTCGGGCACAATAATCATCGGAGCAGGCCAAGCGGGCGCTTCGGCGGCAGCAAAATTACGTAATTTGGGATACGATGATGATATAACGCTGATCGGCGCTGAAAGTGCCCCACCCTACCAACGTCCGCCATTATCAAAAAAATACATGCTGGGTGAAATGGACTTGGAACGGTTATATCTTCGCCCGATTGATTATTATGAAAGCAACAACATCACCTTGCGGCTTGGAACCAAAGTTGATGCAATCGACACAGCAACAAAGTCAATCACCATTCAGGATGAAACACTTTCGTATGACAACCTCATCCTGACCACAGGATCATGGCCGCGTCGACTACCTGCGACAATGGGCGGAGATCTAAGGGGGGTTTATTCTATGCGCGATCTGGCAGACGCGGATGCCATGGCAGATGAATTCCAAGAAGGGCGTCGCGCGCTTATTATCGGGGGCGGTTATATTGGGCTAGAGGCTGCGGCGGTTGCGGCGAAAAAGGGTGTGAAGGTCACATTGGTTGAAATGGCAGATCGCATTTTACAACGCGTTGCTGCACCCCAAACTTCGGATTTCTTTCGTGCCGCGCATGCTGCACAGGGTGTCGATATTCGCGAGGGTGTCGGGTTAGACCATCTCATTGATCACAATGGCCGTGTTGGAGCAGCAAAATTAAGCGATGGCAGCGAAATAGAAATTGATTTCGCGATTGTCGGTGTTGGCATTATACCAGCATCCGAATTGGCCGAGGCCGCAGGTATCACATTAGACAATGGGATCATGGTGGATGAATTTGGCCGCACGTCTGCGCCAAATGTCTATGCCGCAGGTGACTGTGCATCACTCCCGTTCAGGGGCGACCGTATCCGCCTAGAAAGCGTGCAAAACGCCATCGATCAGGCGGAAAATGTTGCTGCGAATATAATGGGTCAAAATATCCCCTACGCGCCGCTGCCATGGTTTTGGTCGGACCAATACGACATCAAACTGCAAATTGCAGGATTAAATCGTGGGTATGATGCGGTCTATGCGCGTCGCGAGCCCGAAAGCGATACACCATCATATTGGTACTATCGCGGCGAGACCTTACTGGCTGTTGATGCCATTAATGATTCGCGCGCATACATGGTCGGCAAGCGCCTTATTGAGATGGGTGCCTCACCAGCTCCAAAAGAAGTGATGGATCCAAACACCAACTTAAAAGAGTTACTGAAAAAGTGAGGATAATCGCAGGAGATTTTCGCGGTCGCACCCTTGCATCGGTGGGCAAAGGTGATCAGGCCGCGCACCTGCGTCCCACGACCGATCGCGTCCGCGAAAGTCTATTTAACATTATCGGGTCGGGCCGATTTGGAGATCCGATCACCAATGCACGCGTCCTAGATATATTTGCGGGGACTGGCGCGCTTGGGCTTGAGGCGCTGTCGCGCGGTGCGGATCATCTGTGCTGTATTGAAATGGGCAGCAAATCCCTAAGTATCCTTCGCAAGAATATCGAGATTTGTAGCGTATCCGCACAGACCCAAGTGAAAAAAATGGACGCGACGCGTTTGCCAAAATGCGATGCAGCGCCCTATTGTCTCATCTTTCTGGATCCACCCTACGGCAAAGGCTTGGGGGAAAAGGCATTGATCAGTGCTTCACGCCAAGGCTGGATCGCCCCAGATGCCCTGATCATTTGGGAAGAAGGATCAGAGATATCACCGCCGGATGGATTTCGAATTCAGGATCAGCGCCGATTTGGTGACACGTACGCCACGTTTTTGCGTTACTTTGAATAGGTGGGGTGAAATTTACCCGCAGGTGACAGTGTAAAGATTTCAAAACCGTCCGATGTGACCCCAATCGAATGTTCAAACTGTGCAGACAATGACCGATCACGCGTCACCGCTGTCCAATCATCTGCCAAAATTTTGGTTTCTGGACGACCTAAATTGACCATCGGTTCGATGGTAAAAAACATCCCCTCTTCCAGAACAGGACCTGTGCCAGCGCGCCCATAGTGCAGCACGTTTGGCGCAGCGTGAAACACGCGACCCAAACCATGCCCACAAAAATCACGCACAACTGACATCCGGTTGCCTTCGACATAAGATTGGATTGCATGTCCAATATCACCAAAGGTTGCGCCAGGGCGCACCATCTCAATACCCTTAAACAGAGCATCATGGGTCACTTCGATCAAACGTTCAGATTTTCGGGGCAATTTGCCTGCAACATACATGCGTGACGTATCGCCATACCAGCCGTCCACAATCACTGTAACGTCTATGTTTAAAATATCGCCATCTGAGATTTTCTTATCCCCAGGAATTCCATGACATACGACGTGATTAACGCTGATACAGGTGGCATGCTCATACCCCCGGTATCCAATTGTCGCCGAAATAACCCCGTATTCCGCGATCTTTTGTTCCACAAAATCATCGATTACGGCCGTAGTTTGACCAGGTCCGATCACCTCTATCACATCGTCAAGAATTTTTGCAGCGACCGCGCCCGCTTTTCGCATGCCTTCAAAATCTGAAGGCGCGTAAATATCAATGCCATCTTTGGTTTTGCGAATGCCGTTTAGTTTTGCCACGTTCGTTTCCGATCCATCCAATTCTTTTGCCTACCTAGCGATCCGCCGGTTGAAAAGCAACTCTTGGGCCCAACGTAATTCGATTAGCCGATACTTCAGAACGATAACACAGCACGTCGACACCCGCGCTTCGCGCGCGATCCAATGCGTCTGAATACGCCGGGTCAATATCTGATGCGATTGACACCTGATCGCAGTCTGTTCTGTTCAACACATAAAACATCACCGCGCGCGCGCCACTTTCAACGACATTTGCCAACTCGTTTAGGTGCTTAGTCCCCCTTGCAGTCACACTATCTGGAAATTCAGCGTGTCCCTTTGCCCGGGACAGAGTAACCGATTTAACCTCGAGATAGGTCAAGCGTCCTGCATCATCGCTCAATAAAAAATCAATCCGACTGCCATCCCCATATTTGACCTCGGGACGAAATGTTTGATTTGCAAATTCGGCGATTGCATTTTTTTCCAACCCCTCACGCACAATGCGATTGGCTTGTGCTGTATCCACCAACACCATCGCACCGTCCCCCATTTCGGCAATACGCCAGGCGAACTTTAGCTTTTTCTTGGGATCATCGTTTGGCTCAACCCATGCAAAAACATCATCGCCCAACAACCCCATCATCGATCCAGGGTTGGCACAATGTGCCGTAACCTCACGCCCATCTGGCAATAAAACGTCTGCCAAGAAACGTTTATAACGGCGCAGCAACTTTGCGCGGATTAAGGGTGATTGAAACTCCATTGAAACGGCCTATAGCTTGCTATGTGAACACGAAAGGAACGCTATATGACTAATCCAACCGCTGCAATGATCGTCATCGGAGATGAGATTCTATCGGGACGGACACGGGATGCAAACATGCACTACCTTGCGGGCGTACTGAATGATCATGCGATCAATTTAAAAGAAGTACGCGTGATCAGCGATGATCCCGATGCAATCACTTCAGCTGTGCAGGCGATGTCAGCGTCGTATACATACGTGTTTACATCGGGGGGTATTGGACCAACGCATGATGACATTACGGCAGATTGTGTTGCCGCCGCATTCCAGGATCACATTGATATTCGGGCCGATGCGCGAAAACTATTAGCTGATTATTATGCACAAACGGGACGGGAATTAAACGACGCAAGACTGCGAATGGCCCGGATTCCCGACAGTGCAACTTTGATCGAAAATCCAGTGTCGATAGCACCCGGTTTTGTTTTGCAAAATGTCCACGTCATGGCAGGTGTCCCATCCGTTTTTAAGGCGATGGTAGCAAGTATTTTACCGACATTAACGGGTGGCGCACCTTTAATAAGCGAAACACATCGTTGCATGCGCGGCGAAGGAGACATTGCCTCACCCCTTGGTAAAATCGCGTCTGAATATCACGACCTTTCAATTGGGTCGTATCCCTTTCAACAGGACGGGGTTTATGGCACAAACATCGTTATTCGGGGTACTGATCACACACGGATTACAGAAGCGATTGAAAAGATAGCAAATGCAGAAGCAAAATTGGGATGAATTTCGCCAGGTCTTAGACGCGCTTGAGGCAACATGGCCGGCGGCACAGAAACAAGACATCGGGCCATGGATCATTCGAAACGGCAAAGGCGGTGGCAAACGTGTATCAGCAGCCACCCCAAAGCAAGGCTGGCGTGTTGCAGACATTCCACAGGCCGAGGACGCAATGCAAGCATTTGATCAGATCCCTTTGTTCATGATCACACCTGCGGATCAGGATTTGGACAATGCGTTGATGGATGCAGGCTACGAGGTGATCGATCCAGTGAACATTTATGCCACACCCATCGAGCTACTGACACATGAACGCCCACCCAAAATTTCAATGTTTTCCGTTTGGCCTCCACTAGCCATCCAACAAGATATCTGGGCAAATGCAGGCATCAATGATGCACGATTAGATATTATGAAACGTGTGACCTCCCCCAAAACAACAATCCTTGCGCGTTGGAATGATCATCCTGCAGGTGTCGGATTTGCGGCCACCCATGGCGTCGAGGCCTATGTGCATGCAGTCGAGATCCGAGCACATCAGCGCAAACAAGGTGTCGCAAGCTGGCTGATGAAACAGGCGGCGTTTTGGGCACGAGAACAGGGCGCTGTTCGGCTGAATGTCGCGTGTACCAAAGCAAATGAAGGCGCAAACGCGCTTTACCGTTCCATTGGCATGCAAGTTGTGGGAGAGTACCACTACAGAGTGAAAGGATAACGAATGAGCGAAAATGAAAAGGTCACGGCGCTAAATTTGCCCCCTCTGTCTCCTCTGCCCGAAAAAACTCAGAAATATTTTGATATTTGTCAGGAAAAATTGGGGATGGTGCCCAATGTCTTGATGGCACACGCGTTTAGTGTCGATAAGTTGAACGCCTTTACGGCCCTTTATAATGAGACAATGCTTGCAGATAGCGGCCTAAGTAAACTCGAGCGTGAAATGATCGCGGTCGTCGTCTCCTCGGTGAATAAGTGTTTTTACTGCTTAACTGCTCATGGACAGGCCGTGCGCGAGTTATCAGGAAATCCAATTTTGGGCGAAATGTTGGTCATGAACTATCGCGTGGCCGATTTGACAGCGCGCCAACGCGCAATGTTAGAATTCGCCGAAAAAATCACAATTGAAAGCCATCGCATCGAAGAAAGTGACCGCGCGGAGCTTCGGTCTGTTGGTTTTAGCGATCAAGACATTTGGGACATCGCGAATGTTGCTGCATTTTTCAACATGTCAAACCGATTGGCCAGCGCCATAGATATGCGCCCAAATGACGCCTATCATGCGAAAAATCGCTAAACCAATTTGTATCGCCTTTTGGGGATTGTCTCCTGTCGCAGGCTGGGCGGGAATTGACTTGCCTCTTCCGGACGGGACCCAGCATATCTATGAACAACGAACGGACAACGCGACATTGCGCTTTCCGATTGGCACATGGACAGCAGAGACAGGTGTCCCCCACGAAAAGCGCAGTGGAACAAGCACAATCGCAACTGCACAATTGCGCGCAACCGCAATAACGGCGCAACAAGTGGCCGCACCAATTCGTCAGGCATTGATAGATGCTGGTTTTCACATCGTGTTGGATTGTGTTTCACAAGAGTGTGGTGGTTTTGAATATAGGGTAAATACACCGATTGAAGCGCCGCCAAACATGTATATAAACCTGCGAAACTTCGTGTCTGTCACAGGTATTCAAGGGCAAGATCGTATCATAAATGTTCTTATTTCACGGATAGGAGCGCGCGTTTACATCCAAGAACGTCGTATCGACCCACTCGCGGACACACCCAAATCGAAAATAAAAAAATCCACCGCAGCAATGGCTGGCAGCGCGCAAAATATCGCAGCCAATTTCGCAGAAGTTGGCGCTGCTGCATTGGATGGATTGGTGTTTACAAGTGGATCGACAAAACTGGGCGACGGTCCTTTTGCGGTTTTGTCCGATCTAGCAAATTACATGCGCGACAACCCAGATACAAAAATCGTATTGGTTGGTCACAGCGACACCGTTGGTGGATTAGACGGCAACATTGAAATTTCAAAACAACGTGCTGAAGCCGTGCGCCAACGAATGATTTCAAAATACGGTATCAAAAAATCACGCATCAGCGCGCAAGGTATTGCATTTCTGGCTCCACGCGCCAGCAATCAAACGGATGAAGGACGCGAACGAAATCGTCGCGTCGAAGCTGTCATCCAAAACTGACTTACCAGTTATCTGGCCCTTTTCGTGAAAATGTTTGCGCCAAATAATCAATAAACGCCCTTACATTTGGTTGGGTGAATTTGCCAGGCGGATAAACCACATAAATCCCTTGGGTTTCCTTGGGGAGTTCTGGCATAGCATCTACCACACGACCCTCAGCCAAGGCAGAGGCGTATAAAAACGATGGCAAATATGCGATGCCCAACCCATTAATCGCTGCGTTCAGCAGGGATTGTCCGTCATTCACAGTAAAACTTCCGGTCGTACGAATTTGACGTCTCTCACCCGTTTGTGATGTCATTTTCCAAACCGCACCATTGGCCTGGTTTGTGTAGTGCAGCAATTTATGCGCACCCAAATCCTCGATGCGGCGGGGACGCCCCGCGCGCAGGATGTAGCCGGGGCTTGCAACCATTCGGATAGTCGTTTCTACAATTTTGCGGGCACGAAGCGAGCTATCCTCCATTTCGCCCAAACGAATGGCGGCATCAAATCCTTCGGAAATCATTTCTATATAACGATTGTCCAGTTCCAAATTAACTGACACAACCGGAAACTGTGTTAAAAAGTCACCCAAGACGGGCGATAAATGCATTGAACCAAAGTCCGTCGCGACAGATACTCGCAGCATACCCGTGGGTGCTGATTGCATTGAGCTGACAAGGGCGTCTGCCTCGCCTGCATCATTCAGAACGCGGCGTGCACGGTCGTAGTAGGCCAGACCAATCTCAGTTGGACTAACACGGCGCGTTGTTCTGTTTAGTAAACGCGCACCCAGACGTGTTTCAAGACTGGAAATATGTTTTGAAACGGCAGATTCGGAAATCCCCATTTTACGTGCAGCATCTGTAAAACCACCCTGATCGACAACGGTGGCAAAGGCTTCCATTTCTGTCAGGCGATCCATAATTCCCTCACTTCTTGTCCAACTGTTTTGAACTTGGGCAAGACTGGGGCACAGAGGCGACAAGATAGAGGTATTTAAGAGAAACCTTAGAGGCTGAGCGCAAGGCGCACGCCTTGATCAATCGCGCGTTTGGCATCCAATTCTGCAGCAACATCAGCCCCGCCAATCACATGCGGAGTAACACCTGCACTGATTAAATCATCTGCTAAACTGCGTTCGCTGAGCTGACCGGCGCACAATACAATCGTGTCTGCGGGAATAACGGTTGGATTTTCACGCGCTTCGCCATGCGAAATGCGCAATCCTTCATCCGTGATTGCCTCATAATTGACGCCACCAATCATTTTCACGCCCTTCATTTTCAACGTGGAACGATGTATCCAACCTGTTGTTTTCCCCAATCGTTTCCCAGGGCGTTCCGCTTTGCGTTGTAGCAACGTCACATTGCGTGCAGGCGCGGTTGGTTGGGGACCTTCAGCCAACAGACCACCACGAATTTCCTCGGGATCACCTACGCCCCATTCTTTTAACCAATGCGCTAGATCGGGGGTTTGTGCAGTGGCGCTTTTTTCGTGGACCAAAAATTCGCTGACATCAAATCCGATGCCGCCTGCCCCGATGACAACGACATCTTTGCCGGCCTGTACACGCCCGTTTAGAATATCAATATATCCACAGACCTTTTCATCGCTCTGGCCTGGAATTTCTGGATCGCGTGGCATCACGCCTGTTGCTACAACGACCTCATCAAACTCTGCCAAATCTGATGCCTGCACGCGCGCGCCAAGCTTTTTGGTGACACCCGTTTCACTCATCATTGTTTCAAACCAATCAACGAGGCCCCAAAACTCTTCTTTGCCAGGGACCTGTTTGGCCATATTTAGTTGCCCCCCAATTTGATCAGCCTGATCAAATAGTGTAACCTGATGCCCAACCTGCGCAGCGGTCATTGCTGTTGCCAATCCCGCAGGGCCTGCCCCGACGACCGCAACACGTTTTACTGACGTGGTTTGTGTCATCGGCAATTCAGTTTCATAACATGCACGCGGGTTCACCAAACATGAACTAATTTTGCCGCCGAATGTATGATCCAAACACGCCTGATTGCATGCGATACAAGGTGTGATACTTGCCGATTGTCCTGCCGCAGCCTTGGCCACAAAGTAAGGGTCTGCCAAGAATGGACGCGCCATACTTACCATATCCGCACATCCATCGGCCAAAACTTCTTCTGCAACCTCGGGTGTATTGATGCGGTTCGATGTGATGACAGGAATAGTGACCTTGCCCATCAATTTTTTTGTGACCCATGCGAACGCTGCCCTTGGCACGGATGTCGCAATTGTCGGTATGCGAGCCTCGTGCCAACCGATCCCCGTGTTGATGATGGTTGCACCAGCCGTTTCAATCGCTTGAGCCAGATGTACAACCTCTTCATGGGTTGATCCATTCGGCACTAAATCAATCATTGAAAGACGATAGATTATAATAAAATCTGACCCCACCGCCGCACGCGCACGGCGCACAATTTCTATGGGTAGGCGCATCCGGTTTTCGTATGCTCCCCCCCAACGGTCTGTACGTTTATTTGTATGTGTCACTAGGAACTGATTGATAAAATAACCTTCGGACCCCATAATTTCGACGCCGTCGTAACCGGCCATTTTTGCACGTTCAGCGGTCGCAACAATATCACTGATCTGTTTTTCAATACCGTCTTCATCCAACTCTTTCGGAGGAAATGGCGAGATTGGTGATTTTACCGCAGACGGCCCAACGCATTCTGTCCCATAGGCATAGCGCCCAGCGTGCAATATCTGCATTGCAATTTTACCATCAGCATCATGCACACGATCGGTCACAACGCGATGGTTTGCAATATCAGTTTCATCAAACAGTCCCGCGGCGCCTGGAAAGACGCCTCCTTCACGGTTTGGAGCGATCCCGCCCGTCACCATCAACGAAACGCCCCCACGGGCTCGTTCGGCGTAGAATTCCGCAACCCTATTCCAATCCTTTGTTTCCTCTAGATTGGTATGCATTGACCCCATCAACACGCGGTTCTTTAGCGTCGTAAAGCCGAGATCCAGAGGTGACAGCAAATGAGGATATGATTGGGACATATTGGGGCTCCGAAAGGTCAAACACCTGAACACTATGGCAAAAGCCCATAGTTTTTGTCACCCGTAACGCGGCGGCATCTACCTAGTATTATGAATGTGGCGCCGAAATGCGCGTTTCAAGATCTCAATTTCTTCGCGCAGCAAGGCGACTTCAGCCTGCATATCATATTCCATGGAGCGCCCACCCGATAAACAGAACGTGGCAATTGGATGTTCAGCGCTCGAGGATAAAACGACAAATGTGAACACGCCGTCGCCAATTGCATGCGCTGGAACCGCAATTTCAACGATCCATTCGCTATCCGTGGATCCGGCGGTGACAACGCAGGGATCCAATTCGGCGCCGTTTAATTCAACTTGCAATTCAGGCTTTTCCTGCGCTTGCCCCGTCTTTAAAAGACCGCGCCAAATTCCATTCGAAAAATCTATCTTATCCAATGTCATGTTGAATCCTCATCAAAACTTTGCGCGCGGACGGCGATAAAAAACCATATCGGAAATCTTAATCCTGTTCATCGCTAAATCATCAAAAACAGATCAAGCCAAACATTTTCGACGCGTGCTTCGTGCAAATCACAAAATCCCAAATCAAATTCAAGATAGAGCCGTTTGGCCCCATGGGGAACTTCTTGAAGCAGTTCTTAAACATTTGGTCCATGCTTTACATTCAATCGGACGAAAACCGGCATTGGATGATCCAGCACTAATTTGCCCTCAACCTCAAAAATATGATTTTTTGAAAGACCCGTTGAGGCGTCTTTCGGCAGGTCAATTGCCAATGATAAAAATGAGCCAGAGAATTGATATGTTTCCAGCGACACGCCAAATGCGGCCAAATCGTCTATTCCGATGTTTTTAAATTGCCGAACCACGATTTCCGGTTCTTCATCGTTGTGATGAATTGCAATCGACGAACCTAAGTCATGGCGTTGCGCTTTTATAACTGAATTTATTTCTCCCATTCGCGTTGAGAAGGCATCAGGGCGCCATCCCCAATCAGCGTCATCAGACATTTTCATGGCCTAATTTTTGGTCTGATCATCGGATCGGTTGGTAGATACGACACAGTGTTATTCACCTGTGCAGGATCCACTGTGATATCCTTCAATACCTGTGCCAAAATCTGACGCGCCCTAAAATCAGTGTTCGCGGCATTTTCACGCGCATACAGGTTGGCCATAATCACGTAACCACCGCGCTGAACGATCATACGGTTGAAGTCATTTTGCAATTTCTGATCTGAAAACTCACCTCTCAGACGCGCGAGCACAACGCCATCTTTATTAACAACCCGGGTAATCTTTGCACCCACTCCAGCGGCTTGGATCATTGTTTCAACAAGAGGTGGACTGGCCGGATCAATCGGATAATGTGCAACCGTCAGCAATCGCGCACGGTAATAAGGCTTTGAACAAGACACAAAAACACCGAAACCTTTGGCCTGATCTTCGTAGGTTTGCGGCTCGGATACACAAAATCCATGAGGTGCGTCATAGGTGATACCACTGTCGAAGGAAATTTTTGTGTTCGTCATAAGGTCATTTGTATTTTGCAGACCAAAGGTGTTGATCTCTCCGCATGCACCTAACATTACAAGTAAGCTGGAAATCGCAAAAATAGTGGTCAACTTCATCAAACGGACCCCACATCCCGAGGAATAAGTGCACCATGATAACGTTTGGCCCAGGCGAAATAGAGTATGATTTCAAGAAGTGTAAACGCCACCATTATTAATCCTAGTGTGTCTGATTTCGGAGCAATCGTCGAAACCCAAAAGGCACCGCCTGATCCGATCAGAGTGTTGTCCTGACCAACGATCAAAATTGCGCTTATGTTCACCGCGAAATGGATTCCCATCGCCATACCAATATTGCCGCGCCACAAAACAATAAAACACAATATGACACCTGTCACAGTTGTATTAAAAACGTAGAAAACCGCATTTCCGCCATACGTCATGGGATCGAAATGGGCCAAGCCAAACAACAACGATGGAATATAAACCGCCCAAAGCAAGCTGGCCCGTCGCGCATAAATCAACCGCAACAAATATCCGCGGAAAAAAAGCTCTTCTGCGCCGACTTGCAAAAAAATCAACACCGACAGGGGCAACAACCACACTATCCAATCTGATCCCGATACCAATGGATTTCGCAAGTATGGCATTGACCCAAGCGACCAAGTGATAATGCAAACGACCGCTTCAATCACCAAAACCAAGCTTAGGACATAGAAAAAGCCCAATTTGAAATCGCGCCACGAAATCCATGCCATGCGCCCATAAAGATGTGGCAAGTGAAAACCCATCACCCAACTCGTTACAGCACCTGTCGCCAACCAAATGGGAATAAAAGATGCCAAAAACACCATCAATGTGACCTGTGACGGTTGGTTCAAATCGAATCCAGCGCGGCCATGTATGAAAAAGCCGACACCAAATAGGCCACCGACATAAACGAACACGATAATGAACGCGCCGAATAAAATTCGCCACCTGGAGAAAGGTTGATCCATTTTATATCCGTGTGACATCCCAACGACCATTGTTTGATATTCTGCCTGTGTGTTTGATCTTAATTCAGATCGACGTTGAACACCAAGTGTCGTATTTGATATTTTTTGCATCGTTGAAGAATTGCAATTCTTATGCAACAGGCTTATTTGTCGAAACAACTTCGCACTAATGGGATTAGGTTATGAACTGGATCAGCAACTACGTTCGCCCGCGTATCAACTCGATTTTTTCGCGTCGCGAGGTGCCAGAAAATTTGTGGTCCAAATGCGACGAATGCGGAACAATGTTGTTTCACCGCGAATTGTCGGACAATCTGAACGTTTGTACACAGTGCGGGCATCACATGGCCATTTCGCCGCGCGATCGTTTTGCCGGGCTATTTGACGGCGGTATATTTGTGGAAATTGATGTTCCTCAGCCAGTTGCCGACCCACTGATCTTTAAAGATCAGAAAAAATACCCTGACCGCATGAAAGCGGCGCAGAAGAAAACAGAAGAAAAAGAGGCGATGCTAATCGCCGAGGGTGATATTGGGCGTACTCCGATTGTTGCAGCTGCACAGGATTTTAGCTTTCTTGGCGGGTCTATGGGCATGTATGTAGGCAACGCAATCGTTGCGGCCGCCGAACGCGCCGTCGAATTAAAGCGTCCTCTGATTTTATTTTCTGCAGCAGGCGGAGCACGCATGCAAGAAGGCATCCTAAGCCTGATGCAAATGCCACGAACCACCGTTGCAGTGCAAATGCTAAAAGAAGCAAATCTGCCATATATTGTGGTGCTCACACATCCAACAACGGGTGGGGTGACAGCATCCTATGCGATGCTGGGCGATGTACAAATTGCCGAACCAAACGCGTTGATTTGTTTCGCAGGACCGCGCGTAATTGAACAAACCATCCGCGAAAAACTCCCTGAGGGGTTTCAACGCGCCGAGTATCTATTGGATCATGGCATGTTAGATCGTGTGACACCACGGACACAAATGCGAGAAGAGCTGATCACGATTGTGCGCATGTTGATGAAGCAATCCCCCGCAATCAAAGGTGATTTACCTGCCCCAGCCAAGCAGTCAGACGAAACGCCTGCCTAATTCGAAAAGTCGGTAGAAATGACATCCCAAAATTCTGATCACATCCTTGAACGGATGATGGCGCTGCATCCAAAAGTTATTGATCTAACTTTGGATCGCATGTGGAGACTGCTGCAAAAACTGGGAAATCCACAAAACGATTTACCCCGTGTTATTCACATCGCAGGTACAAACGGTAAAGGATCAACACAGGCTATGATCCGCGCGGGACTTGAGGCCGCAGGTAAACGCGTTCACGCCTATACCTCTCCGCATCTGGCCCGTTTCCATGAACGAATTCGTTTGGCGGGCACCTTGATCGACGAAGATCATCTGAGCATGATTTTGGATGAGTGTTATGAAAAAAATGGTGGCGAAACGATCACGTACTTTGAAATCACAACAGCCGCTGCAATTTTGGCAATGGCGCGCACCCCTGCGGATTATACCCTATTAGAAGTCGGGCTCGGTGGTCGCTTGGATGCAACCAATGTCATTGATAAACCCCTGTTAAGTATCATCACGCCCATTTCGATTGACCATGAACAATTCCTTGGCAATACACTGGCCAAGATTGCGGGTGAAAAAGCAGGGATCATCAAGAAGATGTGCCCTGTGATTGTTGCGTCACAACCTGATGAAGCCCTCGACGTGATTGAACAAACTGCTAATCGCAACCATGCCCCATTGATTGCCTATGCCCAACACTGGCAAATCGATACAGAACGCGATGGTTTGATTTTTCACGACGACAATGGTGTCGTCCAATTGCCACGCCCCAATCTGCCCGGCGCGCACCAATTCGAAAACGCAGGTACGGCCGTTGCCGCGCTGCGCCAATTGGGATTTGGGAATGAGGTGTGCGAGGCCGCACTCACACAGGCACATTGGCCCGCAAGGATGCAGAAATTACAAAGTGGACCTGTGATTGATATCGCGCCAAACGCCGAAATATGGCTAGACGGTGGGCATAATCCTGCTGCGGGACGCGCACTTGGGCACCATCTAAGCCAATTGCCAAAGCGCCCCACCTACCTGATATGCGGAATGCTGAACACAAAGGATATTGCAGGATACCTGTCGCCCATGGCGGCACATGTTGAAAAATTG
The DNA here is from genome assembly GCA_965657135.1 of uncultured Paracoccaceae bacterium. GTDB lineage: Bacteria > Pseudomonadota > Alphaproteobacteria > Rhodobacterales > Rhodobacteraceae > HIMB11. The sequence continues at coordinate 167,245 of CBFHNF010000001.1, read as the reverse complement.
GTCGCCGTTTCAATACCAGGCGAGTTGAACACACTCCCCGCAGAAGACACCGCGGCCGCGGCACACCAGGCTGGCATTCTCTCAGAAACAGCAGTGGATGTTATTACAGCGGCTGGTGATATTGCGAAAACGGACCCAGATGCCCGCATTCTGATCTGTGGATCACTGTATCTAGCTGGAAATATCCTACGTTCGCACGCCTGATTCGAAAAAGATTCGCATAAACGAATCACTCTTGTTGACTGATTCGCTATACTCTGCATATATTGTGGATAAGCGGGGCTGTATCACAAATTGTTGAGTGCAGCTTGGCTTATGGATAAGGTTTACATACAGGCAAAAAAGGCTCGGTTCCATTGTGAACCGAGCTACAAACCCATCCAGAACACACATATGATAATGTCGCAGTTTGGGGTAAGGGCTATGTTGCGGACACTGGTTATTGGAACCATTTTTTTAACTGTTACAGTTGTGCTATTGGCGCTGCAACCGTCGTCACGATCAGACAGGTTCGTTGCACCGGTACTGAGCGAGGCCCCAGCAGCACCGCAAATCGATGAAATTACAGCAACACGTGCAAATACGAATTTGATCACCGCACCAATCCTTGTGCCAGCCGCACCAAAACCACAGGCGCCTACAACTGTTGCAGCTACAATCGCCGCTCCGAATACACCCAAATCGATTGATGGCCTTCAAGAATTAGTAAGCGTCGCATTGACCCAAGGCATGACAGGACAGGAAATCGATCAGCTGATTGTTCAAGCTGTGGATCATGGCACTCTGATCATTCCGGATAGCTTGCGAAACGCGGCTGGCCAGCCTGATACCATGGCGATGCTAGCAACATTGATGGATGCAACCGTTGAAACTGCGCCAGCGATGAAACGCAACATTGGCAACACCTATGTTGTGCGTCCTGGCGATAGCCTTGCTTCGATCGCAGTCAAATATTACGGATCAACAGATGCGGTGAATGACATTTTCTGGGCAAACAAGGATCGCTTGTCCAATCCTGACCAATTACGGGTTGGGCAGACACTGTTTTTGCCATTGATGTGATTACAGACCCCAGTCTGCACTCTGCATTTCGTTCAATCGGCTGGCCGTGCGTTCAAACTCAAACACGCCTTCACCCTCTAAATACAGCATTTCGGGTCGAGCCGCGGCAGAGCATATCAACCTAATATTGGCTTCATACAATGTATCGATCAGGGTCACAAAGCGCTTTGCTTCATTAAAGTTGCTGCGTCCCAATTGTGGAATATCGTCAATCATAATCAAGCGCAGCTGAGCACAATAGGCCAGATAATCCCCGGGCCCCAAGTTTTGGCCACACAAATCAAAAAACGAAAATCGTCCAATTCCACTATGGAATGCCGGAATTCGTAGCGTTCGCCCTTTGTGCATCAGGCTGAATTCATCGGCCTGGCCGAGTGTCAAATCATGCCAAATCGCATCCATTTCATCCCGGGTACGGGGAGTGATCGGAGTGAAATAAGTATTTTCACCCTTTAACCTGTTTTGACGATAATCCGTATCACTGACAATCTCTTGGATTTTGAGTTTTTCACAAATCAAATCAATAAATGGCAGGAATAATTGACGGTTTAGGCCATCCTTGTACAAATCCTGTGGGACACGGTTTGAGGTCGTGACCACAACAACACCAGCATCAAACAATTTTTCAAACAAACGACCCACAATCATGGCATCGGCGATGTCTTTGATTTGCATTTCGTCAAAGGCAAGAACACGCACAGTGTCGGCAACCGATTTTGCTACGGGATCAATCGCGTCTTTTGCGCCGCCCTTTCGTGCCTCATGCAATGCATTTTGTATTTCCTGCATAAAGGCGTGAAAATGCACGCGGCGCACAGGCACAGTCAGGCTTTCAACAAACAAATCCATCATCATGGATTTGCCACTTCCCACCCCTCCCCACAGGTATATGCCTTTCGTAGGAGGCGGTGACTTACGAAAAAAACCTTTTTTCACGGGCGCAGCCAATTCTCCTCTAACCCGTTCAAATTCTGGCAAAATGGCCCGTTGCGCCGGATCATCCCGCAAAATCCCCGTGTCGATGCGTTCCTGATATAAAGAAAATAAATCCATGTTGAGTGCTTAGCGGGTCGAACCAGTGCAGAAAAGACGTTTTTCATTCCACCTGAATTCAAGGAAACAAGGTGCCCGACCGCAATTAACCATTTTGTTTACGATAACAATCAAGACGCGATTTGTCACATAAAGTTTCCCTTTAAATAAATATCATTATGATTTATTCATCTCTCTAAAATTATCAGGCGGCAAACTTGAACTTCAAGTCCAATTAGCTTGCAAATGTCACGGCTGTGAAGAACCTTGTGACGGGGTGGCGCATAGTTGTGATTGTGATCTGCCTCGCCATTTTTTCGGGTATCAGCGGTCAACAATATCCATGATCTGCGCGATGCGGGTGTCATACTTGCGTTGAGCTGTTCGGATTTGGATGACTTGAATATCCTACAAATCACACAACTGCCCATAGATGAGATCATACTGTCCGATGACCTTGTCGAAGACATCACAAACGACCGGAAAAAAACAGCAACGCTTGGGTCCTATTATTGAGTTGTCTACGCGATTCAAAATTAATGTCATTGCCGAAAACATTTCAACAAAGTCACAACTTGAGACTTTAAAAGGCCTAGGGATCCAACACGGATCAGGGGGGCTGTTTGCAAAAGCAGTCGCTCCAAACGAATATGTTGGTGTTATCGAAACCCTTGATATCAAAAATCTGATTGAGGATACTCAAAATATTGTATCGCTCAGGGATTTGTGGAAATAGGACACAGTCCGAATTGAATCTTAGGCCCACACTGAATTATGGTTGCATCTGCCGATATTTTGACCGAACGATATCGTCTTGGAATAAATACAAAGAGCAATATGCATACCAAAACCTCCCTTTTCACACCAGTTTTAATAATTGGGTGTATCATCATTTTAGCGAGCTTTGCGGTGCGCGCCTCGTTCGGTGTATTCCAAATTCCAATCGCCGAGGAATTTGGTTGGTTGCGCTCTGAATTTTCGTTGGCAATCGCAATTCAAAACTTGGCTTGGGGTATCGGTCAGCCGATTTTTGGGGCCATCGCAGAACGTATTGGGGATCGAAAGGCCATCATTTTAGGCGCGCTGCTGTATGCAGCGGGACTTGTTCTATCTTCTTTTGCAGTCTCCCCTGAGATGCATCAAATGCTAGAAATCCTTGTTGGGTTTGGTGTTGCGGGAACGGGCTTTGGTGTAATCTTGGCCGTCGTTGGCCGCGCAAGCAGTGACAAACACCGCTCTATGTCGCTTGCAATTGCCACTGCAGCGGGCAGCGCAGGTCAGGTTGTTGGCGCACCTTTGGCGGAATATCTATTAACGTTAATGAGTTGGCAAAACGTCTTTATCGTCTTTGCCGCGATGATCCTTTTGACACTTTTATCGCTGCCTATGATGCAAAGCCCCAAAACCGCGAGCCGCCAAGAGCTTGAGGAAAGCATGGGCGAAATATTGGTAAAGGCCCTTAAAGACCCCAGCTATACCATGATTTTTTTGGGGTTCTTTAGTTGCGGTTATCAATTGGCCTTTGTGACTGCACATTTCCCTGCCTTCGTGACAGAGCTATGCGGTCCAATCATGCCAGGGGGTGCCTTGCATTCGATAGGTATCACAACGACATCGGCACTGGGCGCAGTCGCCATATCCTTAATCGGTTTAACAAATATCATGGGAACATTATTGGCTGGATATTTGGGCAACCGCTATTCCAGGAAATATTTGCTAAGCGGGATCTACGCGGGTCGTGCGATCATTGCAGCATGGTTTATTATGACGCCGATGACCCCGACCACGGTCCTGATTTTTTCCGCGGCGATGGGGTCACTTTGGCTTGCGACTGTTCCCCTAACCACTGGGTTGATCGCACATATTTACGGATTGCGATATATGGGGACACTTTATGGGATCGTCTTCTTTTCGCACCAAATGGGCAGCTTTTTTGGCGTTTGGTTAGGTGGCAAGATGTATGACATCTACGGGGATTATAATGTGGTTTGGTGGGTCGGCGTTGGAGTGGGCGCCTTTAGCGCCCTAATCCATTTGCCCGTTCACGAAAAACGCGAACCCCAAATCGCCTAATCAAACATATCCATCATGGCATCCGTATGCGTATAGGTGACACCATGACCTGCCCCCTCAATCACCCGATGGCGCACTTTTGGGTTCCAAACCTCAAGTTGATCTTTACATGACAACGGAATAACCACGTCATCCGCCCCCCAGAGTGCGCGCACATCAAGATCGTAATACCCAATGCGTTGATGATCTTCTTTTGTGTCATTGGCCAAGGCACCGCGCAACGAAGCAAGAACAGATGGAATAAAACCACGATACTGTAATTCCTTTTGTTGGCGCTCCACTACAAAAGGAACGGTTGATTGCAATGCACGTTCAATTTCGCACCCACGGCGGTGTTGGGCCGCGTAACTGGCCAAAAACAGCCAATCACCAATGACAGGAACATCGCGCACCAATTTTGCGCGCCACCCCAACTCGTGCCCCATACCAGCTGGCGCAAGCAAGAATAAACGATTGATCATTTTTGGGTTCGACGCAGCATAGGCGGTGACGACCCAGCCTCCCATAGAGTACCCAACCAAATCAAACGGTGCATTAATATCCAAATGCGCGAGCAACTCTTCAAGATGTGCAACAAAGAAATGACGATCCTGATCGCCTTTAGGACGATCCGAATAACCGCGCCCATAATGGTCATAGACCAAAACACGATACCCACGCTTTACAAGCCGTTCAGCCAGCCCTTCATAGACAAAAGAGGGCGTGGTCAGTCCATGCACACAAACTATCATCGGCCCATCCTGTGGCCCATAGAACCGGTAATGCGTTGTTCCATTTGAGAGTTTCGCAAATGCGCCGGGCGCATCGGCGCGTGCCCGATCATCCATTGGAATGCGACGCCATTCAGCAATGAATGGAATAGCCAAAATCGCGATAAAGAGTATCAGCAGGATCATTGCGTGGCCTTCCACTGTCGTAAAATGTAATCGGCAGTCATCAAATCCAAATGTGCCCCGCCCCCATTTTTGAACAATGTAATTTCATCATTACTGGTGCGTTTAAAGGCATGCGGCTGATAATAATCTGCACGCACATGGTCGCGTGTGATAACACCACTTGTCAGCGGAATTTTCAATTCACCAATGTGATCCAATGTTGTGGCATAGCTATCTACAAAAACAGAGGCCCGCAAAATAGCGGCATCATCAATCTCGCGCATATCGGGACGGTAGGCGCCGATCAAATCAATGTGCTGACCAGGTTTGAACCAATCGCCGTGCATCACAGGAGCCGTGCTCATCGTTGCGGATGTTACAATATCTGCCTCGGAGATCGCGGCCTGTAAATCGTGAACGGCACGCGTGCTTGGATACTGCGCAGCAAAGGCTGTGGCTGTCTCAGGCGTTCTGTTCCAAACCAAAAATTCAGCATTCGGAAACCCCACCCCGTAGGCGGCGCGCAACGAGTGACCCACTGTTCCGGCACCCACAATCAAAATCACGGACGAATTTGGTCGCGCCAGCTTGAGCGCGGCGCATAAACTATCCCCTGCCGTTTTCCATTTGGTCACCAAATGAAAATCCACTAAGGCCGAGAGCGCGCCAGTTTCATCAGAAAACAAACTCACCCCACCGTTGATCATTGGGCGATTGTTTTTGGGATTATCGGGAAAAACAGTTGCGCATTTCACAGCCAGCCCAAGCCCATCGATCCACGCAGATCGATTCAACAGTGTGTCCCCACCACGATATAGAAACGTATCAGAAATTTCGGCCCTGGGCAGTTGATGACCCTGATCAAAAGCCTGGCATAATCCCAACCAATCCAAATTGGCTTGTCCGTCTTCAAATGAAATTTGTGCAATGCTCATCGGGTATCCTCCTATGGTCATACAACCGAGGATCCACAAAATGAGCAAGCCCAAATCAGGCTCATGGGGTGCTCTAGCAGAGAATAGGGACAACACCGACGTAATACCGACGTTTTGCCGACGTCATACATATGCCTATTTTTCGGGACCATCCGGTAGGGGGGAAACCCTGAATTCATTCGGGATCGGCATGCGATTAAACGCGTCTAATCCCGCAATTTTATAGGCTTCGGCCAAGGTCGGATAATTGAACGTGTTCTCGATAAAGTAATCGACAGTTCCTTTTAGATTCATGACCGCTTGTCCGATGTGGATCAATTCAGTTGCGCCTTCTCCCACGATTTGTACACCCAGCAAACGGCGTGTTTTTAGACTGACCAACATCTTTAACATGCCGTGTTCAACACCCGCGATATGACCACGCGAGGTTTCGCGGAAACGGGCAACACCGACTTCGTATGCGATACCACGATCCTTCAAGTCCTCTTCTGACATACCACATGTCGAAATTTCGGGAACGGAATAAATTCCATAAGGAAACCAAGGACTTTCGGGCAATGTAGGTGTTTCAAGTGCATGACATGCTGCGATGCGGCCCTGCTGCATTGAGGTTGACGCCAAGCTGGGATGGCCGATCACATCACCGGTCGCATAGATGTGGGGCAGCGAAGTTTGATAGGTTGTGCGCTCCACTTCAAGGCGTCCTCGATGGTCAGTTTCAAGCCCAATTGCTTCAAGGTTCAATCGATCCGTGGCACCCATGCGACCAGCGGCAAACAAAAGCATTTCCGAGCGCACGTGCCGACCATTATCAAGGGAAACTTCCACATGGATCCCGGCATCTTCGACTTTTTCCACCGCAGAACCCAAACGAAGATCAACCCCGTTTTCACCGATATGATGCGCAAATTCGCGAATGGTCGCTTTATCCACAAAATCCAAAAAGCTTTCGCGTGGCTCAATCAACGTCACACGAATGTCCAACGCCGCAAACATCGTTGCATACTCGACACCAATCACCCCTGCTCCAATGACAGTAAGGCTACGCGGCAGATGATCGATTTCAAGAAAATCGTCACTGTCCACAATTGTTTTACCGTTGAACGGAATCCAGTCTGGTCGAAATGTCTTGGTCCCTGTGGCAATCAAAAATTTATGCGCTTTAACCCGCAGGGTATCGCCCGCTTCTGTGTCAACACAAAGCGTGTTGGGATCCTCAAAACGCGCAAAACCATTCAATGTTTCCACATAGTTTCGATTGAATTGATGCTCAAGGACATCCACTTCGTAATCAAGCGTTTTATGTAATCGCGCTTTCAAATCCTCCGCAGCAATTGCATCTTTGACACGATAAGAGCGCCCGTAAAAACTACGTTCCCGCCAACCAGTTAGGTTCAAAACAGTTTCTCGCAGTGTTTTTGACGGGATCGTCCCAGTATGCACCGAGACACCGCCCAATCGGGACTTTCGATCAATGACCAAAACTTTGCGTTTTAATTTACCTGCTTGAATAGCGGCGGCTCGCCCAGATGGGCCGCTACCGATGACAATTAGATCATAGTCCATAGGTATCCTATTGTTTAGAAATCCAGCAACTTATGTTCCAAAGAGTGCGCGCGCGTGAAATTCTATATGATCGGGTATAAAGGTTGAGACAAAGAAATAGCTATGATCGTACCCAGCCTGCAGGCGCAGTGTCGCCTCCGCTTTTTGTTCTGCCAGTGCACTCTCCATAGCGGCGGTTCCCAATAGGTCGTAAAACTGATCCGATGTTCCCGTATCGATCAATAACGGGCATTCGAGACCTATTTCACGCACCAAGCACGTTGCATCATGACCCACCCATGCTGTTTCATCCGCACCCAAATAGCTGCCGAGCTGTTTGCGTCCCCAATCAGATTGTGTTGGATTGCAGATCGGGGCAAACGCAGATACGGACTGATAACGACCCCGATGACGCAAGGCCAGCGTCAATGCACCATGTCCCCCCATTGAGTGGCCAGTGATCGATTGGCGCGCCATATCAATATTGAAGTATTCACTGATTAGTGATGGCAACTCAGCACTAATGTAATCCCACATTTGGTAATGCGGCAACCAGGGTTCCTGTGTTGCATTTACATAAAATCCTGCGCCCTGCCCCAAATCATAAGCATTGTCATCACTCACACCTTCACCCCGCGGAGACGTATCAGGGAAGACAAGTGCGATGCCAACTTGTGCTGCCCAGGCTTGTGCACCTGCTTTTACCATTGCATTTTCATGTGTACAGGTCAGTCCCGACAGAAACCACAATACGGGAACTGGATGTTCTGACGCCTCTTCTGGCATGAATACCGCAAACGTCATATCGCACTGACACGCTTTGGATGCGTGACGATAAACCCCCTGCGTGCCACCAAAGCACTTATTCTCTGACAAAGTTTCGATTCCTATACCCCTTTATGTTTTTTGCATGAAAGGTTCTCGTCACATGCTCTAGTACGATTACCAAATTTATAACTTTGTCATTGCATACACCTTGGATGTAACGCCACGACTAAGTATTGTTTTATAATTTACGCATAAAGCGCACTCACCCAAGCGATCACAGCCGACACCGTAAGGATACTGAACGTCGTCGAAACTAGGATTGACGCAGAAACACGCTGAGGCGCAACGCCATAATGTTGGGCCTGAATATAAATGTTCCCAGCAACCGGAAGCGCGCTAGCCGCGATCATGACCGCCGCCGCATAGGGTTCAACTTCAAACAGGTACAGTGCGCATACTGCAACCGCGGCGGGGTGCAGCAGCAGTTTGCAAACGCTCAACCACCCAGCAACCTCAACCCGTTCGGCTGATTTAGACGCAAGTGATGCGCCAATTGCGAACAATGCGCCAGGTGTAGCAGCCGACCCAAGAATGATCATGAATTCGTTGACAGGTTGTGGCACTGGCAGGGATAGAGAGGCCCAAACCAGTCCGGCAATAATCGACAAGATCATCGGATTTTTCAACAAGCCCATGATCAAAACGCTGATTAACCCGATACTCATCCGTCCGTCTCGCGTACCGACAATGATCATGACGACGATTGATCCGAAAACCAATAAATCGATAGCGAGCACCATCATGATATGACCAACAGCTTCATCTCCCATCAGCAAGGCCAACATCGGTATTCCCAAAAATCCGACATTACCGATGATAGAACACTGTGCCTCAATCGCGGCTTCGGTTATGGACACGCCTCTTAACAGTGCGACAAGGCCCGCCAAAACATACACGACGATTGAACCGCAAAGATATGCAAACACAAAGTTCCAGTTGAACAAATCACCAAGCGATAGGTTGGATGAAAACCGAAACAACATTGCAGATAAAGCAAAGTAAAATACAAATTTTGTCAAATACGCCGTGGCCTGTTCCGTGAAAAAGCGGGTGACGCCGGCAATATATCCAACACCAATCAATGCAAAAAATGGAAATGTTTTTAGGAATATTTCGTACATGGCTCAGGCTTAACATGTAGATGGAGCGGGTCAATCGAAATCACCCACTGCCGATCAACGCTCCAGCAGCAAAGACCAATGCCCCCCCAAAAACAACCTGAAATGTTGCGCGTAAGAACGGCGTTTGCATGAATTTATTTTGGATCCATACGATTGCCCATAATTCAACAAACACCACCAATATGGCGATGGTGGTTGCCAGCGAAAAGTTTGGGATCAGATAAGGCAGCGCATGCCCTAAGCCCCCCAAGGTTGTCATGACACCCGCTGCAATGCCCCGTTTGATCGGTGATCCGCGACCTGATATGACGCCATCATCGCTTGCCGCTTCGGTAAATCCCATTGAAATCCCTGCTCCCACCGAGGCTGCCAAACCCACCAGAAATGTGGTCCACGTATCTTGGGTTGCAAATGCCGTTGCAAAAATAGGTGCCAAGGTCGAAACAGATCCGTCCATCAGGCCTGCTAAACCTGGTTGCACCCATGTCAGAATAAATGCACGTTTTGCCGTATCTTCCTCGGATTGTCCTGTGTTTCGAACGTGTTCTTCCAACTCAGAGGCGTGTCGATGATGCGCGGCTTCGGCTGCTGCTAAATCCCCGAGCAGTTTCCGCGTGTTCGCATCCTGTGTCTGCGCAACGGCAGACAAATAAAAACGCTCCGCCCGAGCCTCCATGTCTGCTGCTTCAGAGCGCATTTGATCCAAGCTTAGATTATTTGCTAACCAAGTTGGTCGACGCGTATAAAAACCAGCCACATGTTCACGACGGATGAGTGGAATGGTTTCCCCAAACCGATCCTGGTGCAAGGCAATCAATGCCGCGCGATGGGCGTCCTCTTCTGTTGCCATTGCATCAAACATTCCCGCTGTTTGAGGGTAATCGTCACGTAATCGGGCTGCAAAACCACGATAAATTCGCGCATCATCCTCCTCACTTGAAATAGCAAGTGCGATAATATGCTGTTCATCTAACTCTTTGAATTTATGCCGATGGGGAATCATGTCGGCCTCCTTTTAGAATAATTCTAAATTAATCTTCTCAGCATAGAACACAACCCATCACTTGAGAATTTTACCGAAAACTCCTAAGTTAATAACAAGAGGAGTGATATGACAATTCATACCGTGGCAATTCGAAAAGGTCGTAAATACGATCAGGTTTTAATGGGGGCGCGAAGCGTCTTTATGGCCTGTGGGTATGGTGATGCAAACATGGACGAAGTTGCGCGTACGGCAAAAGTCTCGAAAGCTACTGTTTACAGTTATTTTCCCGACAAACAGAGGCTCTTCATCGAAGTTGTTAAGGCCGAATGTGAACATATGGCAGAGCACGCCATGGAAGAAATTGACCAAGGCCATAACATCCACGACGTGTTGGGCAAAGCGGCTGGATATATGGTAAATTTCTTTTTGTCCGAATTTTCCCAACGAATGTTCCGAATTTGCGTTGCAGAAGCAGATCGCATTCCAGAATTAGGGCGCCAGTTTTATGAAAATGGCCCAATTATGGGGCGCCAGCATATCGCAGAATACCTACGCAAGGCGCATGCCAAAGGAGAGATCGAAGTTACCGATTTCGAACTTGCTGCAGATCAGTTCGCCGAATTATGCAAAGCAACTCTTTGGCCCCAAGCGGTATTTGGCATCCGCAGTGAATTCAACGATGCTGAAAAACAAAAGGTGGTTTCTGCAGCTGTTGAAACATTTTGCACCGCTTACGCACCCAAGAAGAACGCGCGCTGAAACTCTCAGCGCGCAACCTGTTATTTAGTAGACCACAACACTGCGAATACTTTCGCCTGCGTGCATTAAATCAAACCCTTTGTTGATGTCATCCAGACTAAGAGTGTGGGTAATCATTGGGTCAATTTCGATCTTGCCTTCCATGTACCAATCAACAATTTTTGGCACATCGGTACGACCGCGCGCGCCACCAAATGCGGTTCCACGCCAAACGCGACCCGTAACCAATTGGAACGGCCGTGTGGCGATCTCTGCGCCTGCCGGCGCGACACCGATAATGATACTTTCGCCCCATCCTTTGTGTGCTGACTCAAGCGCTGTACGCATGACCTGAACATTGCCGGTTGCGTCAAAAGTATAATCAGCGCCGCCCTTAGTTAAATTAATAAGATAAGGTACCAAATCGCCTTCTACTTCGCTAGGGTTCACGAAATCGGTCATCCCAAAACGCTCCGCCATTGCGCGTTTATCATTGTTTAGATCAACACCAACGATTTGATCTGCACCGGCCATTCGCAAACCTTGAATAACGTTCAGTCCAATGCCACCCAACCCAAAGACAATTGCACGACTTCCAATTTCAACCTTGGCAGTATTGATGACCGCACCAATCCCCGTCGTCACGCCACATCCAATGTAACAAACCTTATCAAATGGCGCTGCTGGATTGATCTTTGCAAGCGCTATTTCAGGCAAAACAGTATGGTTGGCAAATGTTGAACAGCCCATGTAATGCAGGATGGGCGTGCCATCCAACATGCTGAAGCGACTGGTTCCGTCGGGCATCACGCCGCGACCTTGGGTTTCACGGATAGACTGGCAAAGATTTGTTTTTGGATGCAAACAATATTCGCATTCCCGGCACTCTGGAGTGTAAAGCGGGATAACATGGTCCCCAACTCTTAGATCCTTTACACCTGGTCCAACTTCGACAACAACGCCGGCCCCTTCATGCCCCAAAATCGCGGGAAACAAACCCTCTGGATCAGCCCCAGACAACGTAAATTCATCCGTGTGGCAAATTCCAGTGGCCTTTATTTCCACCATGACTTCGCATTCTTTTGGCCCGTCCAAGTTGACGTCCATGATTTCTAATGGCTTGCCAGCTTCTATGGCAACTGCAGCACGCGTACGCATCCAAACTCTCCTGTTTTTTGACAAGATTGCGTTAACACTGCATTCAACGCAAGCGCAAATACGGCACGATCACGCGGTTTTCACCAGAGTTAAATCGAGATTTACATACGAAATTTCTTGTGACACGCCCCACAAGATGCTCCAATATTTCCCAATCCACCCCGAATGCCATCTAACGAAGATGGGTCCAATCCTTCGGCAGCGAATGTGAGGTCATCGGCCATCTCAACAAACGTATCCCAGTTTTCCCAAATCGAGGGAAGCGCTTCTGATTTGGGGTCTGTTTCGTTGGCTTCGAATGAGACTGCAACCATACCCGATTGTTCAATCAAAGTGTTTTGCGCAGCGGTTGCAGCAGCCGCATCAAATGCAATTGCGCCCTTGGCCATTCCACCTAAAACACCCATTGCACCTTTGATTTCCTTCATTACATTCATGCGTTTCTGAACGGCTGAGTTTTCGACAGCATGTGCATAAGTTACAACAGCAGAAAATGACACCAGCAGTGAAATGAGCGTGATCTTTTTCATCAATTTACCCCAAAAAAAATAACATAACTGATTCTACCATGATATCAGCCAAAAAGCTGTAAAATAAATTGTGATCCGTCGAATAATCAATGTAAATATATATATATATTTGGGTATATATAATATCTTTCTGCCACCTACTGAAGTCAGTACTCTTACCGTATTAAAGTGTATGAGCTAACAAAAAAATTCCAGAGGGCATGGGGATGCGTTTTTTAAATCCAGATGGCGTGACCAATCATGGCGACCAGATGTCAGTGATGCTGATCAAGCCCGCTTAGCCACATCGACAACGATTTTATTCGATTCGACCTGGGAATTCATCATCTCAACTGCCTGCAAGATACAAGGTTTTCGTTCAATCGCTTCGGCCACTGTGAACCCCTCTAAATAGGCAAAGAAAATCTTTTCAGCTTCTTTGAATATATCGCTGACCCCACATTTTCCCGAAAAAGCGCAGCAGCTAATTGTTTCGCTCAGGCATTCAACCAAACCCATGTTTGCCTCTAGCTCTTGCATCATCTGCCCCAATCGAACAAGTGCTTGGGTCATTTTTGACAAATGATTGTATTTGATCCGATGAGTGGATGCGATTTCGCGCGTGGTCACTAATGTAGTGTTGGAATTTGCTAAGTGCAGAACCACGCGCAATGCATAGTCCGAAAACTTGGTGAATTGCATGAACATCTACCGCCTGATAGCAGCCCCTTTTGTTTGGCTGTCCACGTGTTAGAGTGTCATGAGACACTAACCCTTCTACGTGCCGATCCGACAACGAGACGTTCATACGCTTGGTATTTGCAATACCTAAACCAGTTTTGCTATCAATTTCAAACGTAAAGTTTAGAATTGTACATTCATGGACTTAAAGCGGCATGTGTCGGTTCACATCTTTATACAAAAGATATTTGAACGGACCTGGACCGCCTGCGTAACAAGCTTGTGGACAAAACGCCCGTAACCACATGTAATCCCCTGCCTCAACTTCCACCCAGTCTTTATTAAGACGATAGACCGCCTTGCCCTCGAGCACATAAAGACCATGCTCCATCACATGCGTTTCCGCAAATGGGATCAACCCACCCGGTTGAAAGGTGACGATATTTACATGAAAATCATGTCGCAAGTCGCTTGGATCAACAAATCGCGTTGTCGCCCATGCACCATTCGTGTCTGGCATTGGGATTGGCTCAAATGCAGACTCATTCGTAAAAAATGCTTCGGGATAATCCAATCCATCGACGGCCTGATAGGCCTTTCTGATCCAATGAAACGTCGCTGGTTCAGCTGTTGGGTTATGCAAACTCCACCGACTGCCTGCGGGAAGATACGCATAGCCACCGGTTTCCAGAAGCCGTTCTGTACCCTCATACATTATCCGTAAATTTCCAGATGTCACAAACAATACCGCTTGTGCAAGTTCATTATCTTCCGGGCGATCGCTGCCGCCCCCTGAAGTAAGTTCAACAATATAATGACTGAAAGTTTCCGCAAAGCCCGACATTGGCCGAGCGATAACCCACATACGCATCCCAGTCCAAAATGGCAAATAGCTGGTGACAATATCACTGTAGGTGCCCTTTGGGATGACCGCATAGGCATTCGTAAACATCGCACGATCAGTCATGATCTGGGTTTGTGGTGGCAGGCCACCTTTTGGCGAATAATAAGTGTTGCTCACACAGGCACCTCGGCTTTTACATTGTCGCTATTTTACACAAAATACGACTTTCAATGAATACACGAATAACCAAAGCACTCATTCAATTTTTTTGAAGATCATCCAAACCTTCGGGTTGGCCCACAACCACAAATCGCAACTGATCTGCATGAAACAAACCATTTGCCACACGCTGAATGTCCTCAAGGGTCACCGCGTTCAAACGATCATTTCGCGTTTTTATATAGTCTGGCGAAAGCCCCTGAAACTGCATCCCCGCCAAAATGTTGGCAATTGGCCCATTCCCATCAAAGCGCAACGGGTAGGCACCCGTCAAATAGGTCTTAGCTGCCTGTAATTCGGCCTCGGTAACACCAAATTTACCAATTTTTTGCCATTCCTGTGTAATCACATCAATCGTCTGGGCAACCGTTTCGTTTGCAGTCGCAACTTGACCGATTATCAAATCTCCATATCGACGAGAAGCGAGGAAACTACCGATACCATAGGTTAATCCGCGCTTTTCGCGCACTTCGCTCATCAAGCGACTTTCAAAACCGCTTCCGCCCAAAACATGGTTTAGGAGATAGGCTGCAAAAAAATCATCGTCGTTGCGCGCAATACCAGAATGACCAAATAAGATGGTCGCTTGCGGATTTGGGAATTCAATAACTTTGACACCTGATTTCAATGCATCTGAGACATAGGAAGGCATCTGTGTTTCTTGTGATTCTGGCAAAGCTTCTAGCAATTGATCCACCAAAATGCCCAATTCTTCGGTGGTAATATCGCCAACTGCGGCTACGATCACCCGATCTTTGGTCAGCCCAACCTTGTGCGCTTGGATAATATCCTCGGCCGAAATCGTGCCAATCGTTTCCAATGTACCCAAATCATCACTTCCGTAAGGATGATCGGGATAGGCCTCTGAATTAAATGCAGCACTTGCAATATCAGATGGATCCTGCGCTTTTGATTTGATACCAGATACAATTTGCGCGCGCACGCGTTCAATCGATGCTGAGTCAAAACTTGGATCACTTAGTGATTGTCGCAACAGATCAATAGCCTGGTCCTGGTTTTCCGTCAAAAATTTTGCAGAAACTGTCAATACATCTGCATAAGCTCCATATTCAAAACTGGCCGCTAGTTCATCTTTGGCAATGCTGAAGGCTTGAGCATCCAGTTCGCCAGATCCCTCTTCGAGCAGCCCCATCATGAATTTGGTGACACCCCGTTTATCCATTGGGTCCATTGATGTTCCGCCGATAAACCGCAATTCAAGCGCCACAAATGGAATATTGTGATCTTCGACCAACCAAGCAGGCGTACCAGCGGGTGTTGTAAATGTTTTAATGTCAGGCATCGCCTGCGCGATGGTTGCACATAGCGTCAGAAATACGGCCGCGAATACTTTAATCATGATGTCCCCCTAATTCCGTATCCAGCCCGTGACCGATGAATTCAAATCAAACACCTGTGTCGCCGCAGCAATAATTTCATCACTGGTGATTGACTGAAGAATATCTGGCCAAGCGTGAATATCCTCTAGGGTAAGGCCAGATGTGAGTGCGCGACCATAGGCATTAGCAAGCCCATTGACGTTATCCTGCGCATATATCCCCGCAGCGCGATATTGGGTTTTCAAACGCGCCAATTGCGCTTCATCGACGCCTTCTTCCAAAAATTCCGAAATGGCACGATCAAGCGCTGCTTCTGCATCTAATAATGTCACATCCGCTGCGGGCACGATGTAGATGCCGAAGCTTGTCTTATCTAAAGACACGCCAGAATAGGACGCACTGGCATACAGAGCCTCTTGTGTTTCAAATTGCAATTTTCTTTGCAAAACTGACGCCTGTCCATCCCCCAAAATATCAGCCAATAAGACAAGTGCTGCGGCACTGCGTTGATCGCCACTATTGCGTTCCGGCGCCAAATAGCTGCGCACAACATAAGGCTGGGAAACACGCTCATCCACATATTCTATTCTGCGGGGTGCGAAATGGGGTGGCTCCACTGGACGCTTGCGTTCTGGCAGGTCTACGTTCGCTGGGATCTGACCATAAATTTCCTGAGCAAGCCCCAGGACATCTTCTGGCATAACGTCACCTGCCACAATCAGAACCGCATTATTTGGTGCATAGAATTTTTGATAGTAATCCAACGCATCTGATAGGGTCAAATTCGACATTTCATGACGCCACCCAATAACGGGTACGCCATAACGGTGATTTTGAAACAACGCTGCATTCGCTTGTTCTCGATAGAGGGCGTTTGGATTTGTTTCGGTGCGCTGGTTGCGTTCTTCGATAATGACATCGCGTTCAACCAAAATGTCTTCTTCGCTAAGATCCAGATTTATCATGCGATCCGCTTCCATTCGCATCATAATCGGCAATCGATCCGCAGCAACTCGTTGGTAATAAGCCGTGTAATCATAACTGGTAAAGGCATTATCGGTTCCACCATTTTCTGCCACAGTACGCGACAGTTCGCCAGCCTCGAGGTCTTTCGTCTTTTTGAACAATAAATGCTCTAGAAAATGGGCAACTCCTGACACACCGGGCGTTTCGTCAGCAGCGCCAGCACGATACCATACCATATGTACAACAACTGGCGCGCGATGATCTTCTATGACCACGACCTGCATTCCGTTGTCCAACCTGTACGAAGTCACCTGATCCTCGATTGCAGCACCTGCTGCCGTTACCAGTGTGACCTCAAATAAAGCCAATAAAAATAGGCGTACAAACATAGATATCCTCCGACAACTACACGAAATGTATTTGCAAATTGGCGCGCTTCAAGGCTTCACACAAAAAGGTGAGCTTTAATTTGTAGGCATTGAAGGGGTACTGATACCACGATTGCGCCAAAATTGGACTTCCTTTTTGGCATCAAGCGTTTGCCGACGATAGATTTGATTGTAGCGATCGACGCGAAACAGCTTTATTTGTGAAAAACGACCTTGGATCAAACGAAACCGTGTGTCTTCTTCTTGAACCGTTGCACGAATGTTTGGATCAAACCCAAAACGCGTGGCATATGTCCATAATGCAGTATCATTCGTTGTCGATTGCAATGCCTCAATTCGACTTGGATTCCCGCCAAGAAGCGCAATCGCATCCCCTTTGGGATTAGGGTCCGTTAGATTTTTTCCCCCAGGAGTTGGTGTCGGCAAACTTGCCAAATCTTGGGGTAATTCAAGTTCTAGGTTCGGGGAAATCGCGAATTCCTCGGGACCAGCATAAGGATCATAGAGGTCACGCAATTTTGGCGGCGTGTCAGAACACGCACTTAGCATCAGTGATCCAATGACCCCAATAACAATTGCGTATCTCATATAACCTCCACTGCTTTGAACATAGCAATAGCGCAAAGCATCTGCGCGGTCATCCGTCTTTTTTAGGTTGGGGGAAAATTGCCAAACCGAAGGCTCCGGCAAAAATGAAAATGTCAGCCACGTTAAAAGCATATGGGTTTTGTATCCCACAACAACTCATATTCAAAAAATCGACAACCGCCCCATACCTTACACGGTCATAAGCATTACCCAGCGCGCCCCCAATCAGCAACCCAGCAAAAACTTGGGGCCACGTACCAAAACGTTCTTTCCATGCCCAATAGGCAACAAACGCGCTGACACCAACCGCAATCGCGATTAAAATCCATCTTGTCCAAGGTGAGTCATGGGCGAAAAGCCCAAAATTCACTCCATAATTCCAGGCCATATGGAAATTCAAAAATGGCGGAAATACTTCGATGCGGCCAACTGATGGCAATTGCACCACATTCAGGATCAACATCTTGGTGATGTAGTCAATCACAAAAGCTAGAATCGCTATTTGCACTAAACGACGCATATCAGTGACGGAAATGACGCATGCCGGTGAAGACCATTGCCAAACCAGCCTCATCTGCTGCTGCAATGACTTCATCATCCCGCATTGATCCACCCGGTTGAATAATGGCTTTTGCACCCGCTTCTGCTGCAGTCATCAATCCGTCAGCAAAAGGGAAAAATGCGTCCGATGCAACAACTGAGCCTTGCGTTAGCGGCCCCTCCAAACCCAGTGCTTCGGCCATATCCAGCGATTTACGCGCCGCGATGCGACAACTGTCGACACGGCTCATTTGTCCCGCTCCAATACCAACAGTGGCCTGATTTTTTACATACACGATCGCGTTCGATTTAACATGTTTTGCGACATTCCACGCAAAGAGCATATCGATTATTTCTTCATCCGAAGGCGCACGTTTTGTGACAATTTTCAAATCATCCGCAGTAATGTGCCCGTTATCCTTGTCCTGAACCAAAAGGCCGCCGGACACCTGTCGCACTGTTTTCGCAATTTCTCTAGGATCTGCCATAGACCCTGTTGTCAGCAGGCGTAAATTCTTCTTTGCTGCAAATACATCAATCGCATCCTTTGTCGCGTCCGGTGCAATAACAACCTCGGTAAAAATTTTACAAATTTCTTCCGCAGTGTCACCATCAAGGGTCTGGTTCAATGCAACAATGCCGCCAAAAGCGGATGTTCGATCACAATCATAGGCAGCGCGGTATGCCTCTATCAATGATGAGCCGCGTGCAACACCACATGGGTTGGCATGTTTAATGATTGCGCATGCCGCACCCGCGTCTGAGCCAAATTCTGCCACCAACTCAAACGCCGCATCTGTGTCGTTGATGTTGTTGTATGACAGCTCTTTTCCCTGATGTTGAATCGCGGTTGCCACGCCTGGACGATCCGTGCCATCAACATAAAAGGCCGCCGATTGATGCGGATTTTCACCATATCGCAACGATTGCGCAAGCGTCCCAGCAACAATACGACGACGCGGTGTTTCCTCACCAATCGTGGTGGCCATCCAAGTTGAAACCGCCGCATCATAGGCACCCGTGCGCGCATAGGCACGTTGTGCCATTTTCTGACGAAACGCATAGGTTGTTTGCCCCTCGTGTGCAGCCAGCTCTGCCAATAGTTCTTCGTAATCCTCTACATCGACAACCGTTGTGACGAAGCCATGATTTTTTGCGGCTGCACGGATCATCGCCGGACCACCGATATCGATGTTTTCAATACATGTGTCGTAATCAGCACCTTTCGCAACGGTTTCCTCGAACGGATACAGGTTCACGATCAGCAGATCGATCCCACCGATCCCATGTTCATCCATTGCAGCGGTGTGATCGGCATTGTCACGCAATGCCAGAAGTCCACCATGAACCATCGGATGTAGTGTTTTCACGCGCCCATCCATCATTTCAGGGAACCCAGTAACCTCCGCTACATCGCGGACCTCAATGCCCGCATCTCGCATCGATTTCGCACTGCCGCCTGTCGAAAGTATTTCCACCCCACCTGAGCAAAGCGCTTTGGCGAGATCAATCAAACCAGATTTATCGGAAACAGAAATAAGCGCGCGGCGCACGGGATAAAGGTTCGTCATTCGTCGTCTTCCTTGGGTCAACCTATGGTACTAACTTCGTCGCGCAATGTATCGCGAACAGCCAACGCTGTGTCCTGTGCTTTGGCCAGTGACCAGCGTGTGCGCGTTGCATACTCCATTACGCGCCGAGATAAAACGATCTGTTTTGTCGCGCGTGGTTGTAACCGCCCTCTCTCTAGATAAACGCTCGGCTCAAGGGATAATTCCACTGCGCCATCATGTCGGAAAATCCAAACTTCACCACTTTTTAAGGCAAGCGACACCGCATTTCCCCCCAGATCAAGGTTTGCATCAACCTCTGGATGCAGGTGGAATTTTATTTGCGTATAAATGCCCTCTAGCTTGCCCGCCTCAAACGCGCGATCAAAGATTTTTTTATGCCTATCTTCAATCGCAATTAACAGATCTTCACCAGATAAAGTGCGCCCGTCCAAAGACAGCCGTAATTCGCGAACATGGGTCAATCCATATTTAGCGACATAACCGTCATGTGCGCCATTAAATGCAATTGTATCAACCCCATGCGTCATTTCGATTGGAACATGTTTAGGACCATCCACCAAAACTTCACGCACGATCCCACCATCGGACAATTTACGACCGAGTCGCGCACTGGATTGACCTTCGATGTATAACGACGAATGCGAAGGGGTTGCGCGACCTGCGCTGCGCCAATCTTCACCAAAGCTATCGCCTGACCCACAATTCACGATAACAGCACGCCTGCCAGATGTCATTTCAAAGGCAAGCGTCGAGGCATGCGCATTAACGGCCGCCCGCCCCTGGGGTGGGACTTCGGCATCAATAATAACTGAAGTACGTCCAGATGATAACCGCGCAAATCCCATGGCCAGACCATCTGCATTTATGTTCCGACTACCTGATTGCAATAATGCGTGATCCAAGCGGCCATCGGCACCCCGACCCCCGCCATGAAAACGGGCCAATCCGCCATCCGAATGGCGCAATGTCCGCAAAGTGGGAGCCATTCTGAGCAATGCTTTTTGATGTGATTCTGCTGGCGTCCATCCCGCTTCTTTCAGTGCGGTCGCGGACCAAGTCAGCAGAGTGAACACTTCTAATAACTCTTCTGGATTTCGTGTTGGAATGCCACCTGTTTCGTCAATTTGCGAACGACACTCTCGGGCCAATGCACGAGTCGCGGGTTGCACATATTGCTCCATCCCACTCAACGACAGTCCTGCATAGATCAGACCGGTAAGCGCCTCAAACCGCGGCAATCCATTTGTTGTTGCTGACCATCGCTTTGCCAAAAAAATCGTTTGCCGACCCAGAGCGCGAAAAAACCGTTCAGACTCTTCTGGCGTTCGCCCCTGCAAAATGAAAAGTGCGTGATGAATCCATCGGATCAATCGGCGGCCTGTAAGGTCCGGCAGCCAACCGGCGCCACGCCCCGTGTCAAAACGATCAATCCATCCAAATACCCAGTCTTGTGCAACTCTACGCGCAGCGGCATCGCCTGCAGCCGCTAGATCATCAAGCCATGCAAACCCATGTGCATCCTGTGCTAACATTAAATCTGGGGATGCAATATCCCATAACATTGCATTTGGTGCCTCAATCAAATGACCCGCCAGCATGATATTGCCAGCCGCCAGCTGTCGTCCCTTTGCGAAGCTACCGATTGAGCGCGGTTCAGGTTGCGAAACAAACCCTGTTGCCGGCTTATAAAAACCCGCACGCCGTGCTTGCAATCGATGCATAGCCCGTTGATATCGTTGTGATAAATTCCCCGTTGGTGCCATTAATGACGCATCCCTCTTGGAAGCAATATAGCCAGCACGTTCAAGTCTGTCATCGTCCAAAAATTCACAATGTTAGGTTTTCGTCAAAACCGCGATATAGAAACCATCAACACCACCTAAATCACGCAACATATCAGGAGTTATCCGAAGACCACCTTCTGCACTGCGCATATGTGAGCCAATGAATTCTGGGTTCATTACTGTCTGGTCAATTTGAAGGTTTTGGTGACGCTCTAACGCCTCTTCAACCTGACATTCCCCTTCATCAGGTAAAAGAGAGCACGTACAATACACCAATTGACCGCCTGGCTTTAATAGCGTGATCGCATGATCCAAAAGCTCTGATTGTAATTCTATCAAAGCCGCAAAATCAGAGCCATCCTTTGCATGGGGCAAATCTGGGTGTCGACGCATTGTTCCGGTTGCCGAACAGGGTGCATCTAAAATAACAACACCAAATTCACCAACCGTTTGCAATGCATCCTTGATCTTTGTTCTTGCAACCAGGCCCGTGCGCTCAAGGTTTTCTTTCACGCGGCCCATACGTGGTTGTGAGTTATCGACGGCCATAACCTTGGCCCCTGCTGCTGCCAGTTGCATTGTCTTCCCGCCAGGTGCGCAACATAAATCAATCGCGGTTTTTCCTGAAATATCGCCCAACAACCGAACAGGCAGTGCCGCCGCCGCATCCTGAACCCACCATGCGCCATCAGAAAAACCAGGCAATGCAGAAACCTGACCTGCACTTTTCAGGCGAATACTGCCATCCAAAATGATCTCTCCGTTTAACTGCTGCGCCCAATGGTTCAGTTGGTTGGGATCTTTGGGGGTAATATCCAACGGCGGGGATTGGAATTGTACGGCTTCGATTGCTGCAACACGGTCTGGTCCATAGGCTTCGACAAGTGGAACGCGCAACCATTTTGGCAAACGTGGTGCACGTAACAATTCCCATTGTTCTAATCCTGTATCCGCAACTTTGCGCAGGATTGCATTCACCAACCCCTTCATCGCAAATGTCCGCTTATCTTGTCCAACGAGAGCCACCGCTTCGTTGACAACACCATGCGCATCACCCCCCATGCAAATTTCAACAGTGGCAAGTCGCAGAACATTTCGCACCGACAAGGGCGGTTGTTTTCGCAGATGGCGATTTAATAGTCGATCCGCACGTTCCATGCCACGCAACGTATCGTTTGCCAATCTTTGGGCGCGCGCCCGATCAGGAGCGGCAAGTGGATCAAGAAGGCCAGTGCCCAAGACCTCGGACATCAAACGCCCCTCGCCCAACACCAAATTCAAAATCCGAAGCGCTGAAGAGCGCGCAGTAGGAGCCGGTCGAGCCATCTATTCAATCCTTGCCTTCATGAGATGTGCGCGTATATCAATCAATAGCACATGAGGAAACCCGTAAATGAGCGATCGAAACGAATTACCCGAAGCAGCAAAGCGTGCACTTGCCGAAGCGGAAGAGCGTAAACAAAAGGCACTCAAACTAGAGCTGCCCAAAGAGTTGGGCGGACGCGACGGGCCTGAACCTGTTCGTTATGGCGATTGGGAAAAAAAAGGGATCGCGGTGGATTTCTAGTCCAGTTTTGTACCAATCGGAATATCCATGCCGCGCAGGAGCGTGGCGGCGTCCTGTGCCGATTTGCCCGCACGTTGAAGACTGTGTACAACCACAGAGCCCTGAGCGCACGCAATCGACAGCCCGTTTTGTGTACCAATCACCTCACCAGCATTGCCCGATTGATCAGAAAGAGTCGAAGACAACAATTTGATCCGTTCCCCCTGATACTGACACCAAGCCCCTGGGAATGGCGACAACCCCCGAATTTGTCGATCAACGCTTTGTGCTGATGCAGACCAATCAATCCGCGCTTCGTCTTTCGCAATCTTTTGGGCATAGGTGATCCCATCCTCTGGCTGCGGTACAGGCGACAACTGGGCACGTCCTGCAATCGCCTTTATAATCAATTTTGCACCACACTCTGCCAGTTTGTCGTGCAATTTGGCGGTTGTGTCATGGGGGGTAATATCGACACTTTGGCGCATCAAAACAGGCCCAGTGTCCAATCCTGCCTCCATTTGCATAATGCAAACACCAGTTGTTTCATCGCCCGACATAATCGCTCGGTGGATCGGTGCCGCGCCGCGCCAGCGTGGCAGTAAGGATGCATGTATGTTCCAACATCCCAAACGGGGTGCGTCCAAGATGATTTGCGGCAATATCAAACCATAGGCGACCACCACGGCAAGATCAGCATTCAAATCTGCGAATTCACGCTGATCATTTTCTTGTTTGAAATTTATGGGATGGCGCACCACAAGCCCCAATTCTGATGCACGTTTGTGGACAGGGGTTAAGCGGTCCTTTTTACCGCGACCTGCCGGGCGCGGCGGTTGGCAATAAACACAAACGATATCATGACCCGCGTGAACCAGCGCATCCAAAATTGGCACTGAGAAATCGGGCGTTCCCATAAAAACCAATTTCATTTTGCTTTCCTCGCTTTGCGCAAAAGTATGTCACGCTTGACCTTAGAGAGATGATCAAAATACATCTTACCATTCAAATGATCGATTTGATGTTGAACTGATGTTGCCCATAAGCCAACAAAATCGCGCGTTTCCATGTCCCCATCGGCATTCACAAATTCGACTGTTACGGCGCGGGGACGTTTGATCATGGCCGATACTCCGGGCAGATTTGGACTTGCCTCTTCATGTGGGCGCAATTCAATTGAGGAATGGAGAATAACGGGGTTTGCCATACGCACCACCTGTCCCCGCTTTTCTGAGGCATCCACCACGGCTAGACGCACCATTTCACCTATTTGATTAGCCCCCATACCAACTCCCGGCATTGCCTCCATCGTGTCGATCAGATCCTGCCAGATGTTGTGGTGCTTCTCTGTCACGCATTTGATAGGTTTGGCGGCAGTTTTTAGGCGCTTGTCGGGCCATGGCAAACAAGGACGCACTGCCATTGTTAGACCTCTTTTCCACGTGCAATTTCGCGTTTCAATTTTTGCATTTTGCGCGTGATCATCTGCCGTTTTACGGCGCCTAAATAGTCGATGAACAGCTTGCCATCGAGGTGGTCAATCTCATGCTGAACACATGTCGACCACAATCCATCAAATTCTTGGGTCTGTTCGGCACCATTTAAATCCATCCAGCGCACTTGGACCTGCTTTGGGCGCGTGACTTCGGCGAATTGGTCAGGAATGGATAAACACCCTTCTTCATAGACATTCTTTTCGTCCGAGGCTGCGATGATTTCGGGATTGATCAGCACCATCGGATTTGGATCTTCGTTATCATCCTTGACGCAATCCATCACGATGATACGGTCCAAAACACCTATTTGTGGTGCTGCAAGGCCAATGCCAGGAGCATTGTACATAGTCTCCAACATATCTTCGGCCAATGCACGAATGCGATCACTGACATCAGGCAGGCTTTCGCAGACCTTTTTCAACCGAGGATCGGGATGTATCAAAATTGGGCGTTTCATGCCGCACCATCTAAGGCATTCGAAGATTTAGATCAACGGGCCTTGAACAAGTTGGCGAAATCGTTAGCTTCACGATCCGGTACTTATGCGGAGCGGAACATGAATTTTGATGAATGCATTGAACGACGCGGAACACATTCCGTGAAATGGGACATGATGGAAACCCTCTATGGCGTTCCACAAGACGATGGAATTGCAATGTGGGTGGCCGATATGGATTTTCGCCCGCCAACCTGCGTACAAAACGCTCTTTCTAAAATGGCGGATGTTGGCGTTTACGGATATTATGGTGACGATACATCATATCGAAACGCGATTTGTTGGTGGATGCAGGAACGTCATGGGTGGCGTGTTGACCCCAGTTGGATATTCACAACTCATGGACTGGTCAATGGAACGGCAATGTGCGTGGATGCATTCACAAACGTTGGTGATGGAGTTGTCCTGTTTACACCTGTTTATCATGCCTTTGCCAAAGTAATCACAGCTGCGGACCGACGCGTTGTTGAATGCCAAATGCCAATCGAAGATGGCCGCTATGTCATGGATTTCGATGCCTATGATGCCCAATTGGACGGCACGGAAAAATTGGTCATTTTATGTTCGCCCCACAACCCAGGCGGTCGGGTTTGGAGCAAACAAGAACTACAAGGGGTTGCAGATTTCGCAAAACGCCATGATCTAATTCTGGTGTCAGACGAAATTCACCATGACCTTATCTATCCAGGTCAATCACACACCGCAATGCCGTTGATTGACGCTTCAATCACAGATCGTCTGATCATGATGACTGCTACAACAAAAACCTTTAATATTGCGGGCAGCCATTCGGGCAATGTTATTATCGAAGACCCCGATTTACGTGCGCGCTTTGCCAAGCGCATGGCAGGACTTGGGCTAAGCCCGAATAGTTTTGGGTTGCATATGGCAGAGGCGGCGTATTCCCCCGAAGGCGCGGCATGGGTTGATAAACTGATGGATTATCTTGATGGTAATCGTAAAATTTTCGACGACGCCATTAATTCTATTCCAGGTGCTAAATCCATGAAGTTAGAAGCTACATACCTTGCCTGGGTCGATTTTTCAGGAATGGGTATGCAACAATCCGAAGTGAATGAACGCGTTTTTAAACAGGCAAAAATCGCTGCTAATCATGGACCAACATTTGGCACGGGTGGCAAAGCGTTTTTGCGTTTCAACATCGCTACTCCGCGAAGTTATATCATCCAAGCGACACAGCGATTAATCAAGGCGTTTGAGGATCTTCAATGATTTTCGATCAGGCCAATCGGCGCATCAAGACGTTTGGCGTAATCCAACGCCGGGCGCTCTTGGGCGGATGAATAGCGCTTAAACTCAAATTGTAGTTCACCGTTCTCTTCGTTTGAAGCAATAATTAGGCACTGAGACTTATGCTCTCCACCTTCAAAAACGTCCACAAATCCACGTAACGCTGGTGCCACATTTGCGTCCATCGCAAATCCACGTTCCCACATACGAAGCACTGGGAACATATTCCCGTCAAATTCGACCCACATCCGCGATTTTTTACGCAGCTTGGCCGTCTTCGCCTCTGCTAATCCGGAAAGAACTTCTTTTGGCAAATATGTAGTCATGGCAGCAACATCCTTTACACACTTAGCCTATGATCTTGGCGTAATTCCTCAAGCACCCATTAGGGTAGTATAGCGCCCCAAAATTCCATCGCAGCCCAGTGTGTGCATGTATGCAGATACCCTGCGCATTGTTCATTCGGCTAACACGTTCTATTTCATGCTAAATTTCTATTTTCACAATTAAGGGTGGATAAGATGGGTTTGTTAATCAATGGTGAATGGGCCGATCAATGGTATGACACAAAAGCAACAGATGGCAAATTTGTGCGAACGGAAGCGCAGTTTCGCAATTGGATCACGGCGGATGGAGCTGCAGGTCCAACAGGTCAAGGCGGGTTCAAGGCCGAATCGGGACGCTATCATCTGTATGTTTCCTTAGCCTGCCCTTGGGCACACCGCACACTTATTTTTCGCGCATTGAAAGGGCTTGAGCCGCATATCTCTGTTTCGGTTGTTCATCCTGACATGCTAAATGATGGTTGGATTTTTGATGATACCTACCCTGGGGCAACAGTTGATCACCTGCATGAAACAACATTTCTTCGGGATGTCTACTTGGCGGCTGAGCCAGGGATCACAACGCGGGTAACGGTTCCAGTGTTGTGGGACACGCAGTACAATTCAATTGTTTCGAATGAATCCTCTGAAATCATCAGGATGTTTAATTCTGCATTCAATAATTTGACAGGCAATCATGATGACTTTTGGCCCTTAGACCTGCGTGACAAAATCGAAACATTCAACGCGCGCATTTATTCGGACATAAACAACGGCGTATATAAGTGTGGTTTTGCAACATCACAGAATGCATATGATGCAGCAGTCCATCCTCTTTTTGAGGCACTTGACTGGCTTGAGGACCACCTGAGCACAAATCGGTATCTGCTTGGGCGCACATTAACAGAAGCCGACTGGCGATTATTCACAACACTCATCCGATTTGATCCTGTTTATCACTTGCATTTTAAATGTAACCGAAAACGCATCATCGACTATCCAAATTTGTGGGGCTACGTGCGCGAACTGTATCAGTGGCCTGGTATTTCAAAAACTGTAAACATGGATCACATCGTTCGCCATTACCATTATTCGCACAATACGATTAACCCAAGTCGCATACTACCAATTAACCCAAATCTGGATTATGAAGGCGATCATAGACGTGGCGCGTTATGATTTTTGGTGGCATAATGCTCAATAATTGCGGCTAGGTCATCAGATGCCGTTTCACTTTGCACATACGCGCAGGCGTTTGAGAACAATTGAAAAATTGATCCATCTGAGAAAAAGCTCGTGTTCGTGACGAAAATAACCCGTGCTTCTGGTTGTCGGTAATTCATAAAATCGGCAACCGCAAAAGCGCTACCTTCTTCCAAAATAAGATCAAGAACGACAATATCATATGACTCAATCGCCACCATGTCGGCCGCATAATCTTGGGACGGCGCAATATCCACATGCGCACCCAACCGTTCAAGAGAGCGTCGCCATAATTCAGCAAGGTGGCGTTTACTCTCAACAATTAACACATTCATTTTTACAAAACCTACTTCGAACCACGCCACAGCGCAGTTTTTTGATATCTTCCCTATTTGCTAATGAAAGGTTAACGGTTCGTTAAGTCATATAGGAAAAACGTATTAAATGACCCAGCACACGAAAAAAAAGGAACAACGCGATCACGGCGGTGGGATTGATGAGGCGATTGCCAAATTTGGTGGAACACGAAACGAATGGATCGATTTATCCACTGGCATCAATCCCATTCCATATCCTCTGCCACGCTTTGAACCTTATCATTGGACACAACTTCCAGATAAAGCAGCCTTCGCCGCGTTTGAAACAGCGGCACGCAAATTTTGGAACGTTCCAAATGATGCCCAGATTATTCCAACTTCGGGTGCATCTGCAATCATTGCGCTGCTTCCCTCCGTGGTGCAGGGCAATACCGTAGACATACCCGAGCCAACCTACAACGAACATCGTGCGGCTTTTGCCGCACACGGTTGGAAAATTGGTGTTAAAGGCGACGTAAAAACCATCGTACACCCAAATAACCCGGATGGTAGGTTATACGCACTCGACGATTTAACCGCAAAGTTGTGCATAATTGATGAAAGTTTTTGTGATATTTCCCCAGACAACAGCATGGTGGCGGATGCCGTGCAAAACGGTCACATCGTGATAAAAAGTTTTGGGAAATTCTGGGGACTTGCGGGTATGCGCTTGGGGGCAGCGATTGTACCAAATCATCTTGCCAATGCAATTCGTGATCGTGTTGGCCCATGGGCTGTCAGTGGCCCGGCACTGTACACTGGAACGCAGGCATTAAATGATAATTACTGGGCTATTGAGACACGCAAACGTTTGACAACTGGTGCGCAACGGTTGGATGACATCATGTTACAAAAGGGTGTCCATGCAATAGGCGGAACGTCCCTGTTTCGCTTGTACCATGTTGAAAACGCCCATGCATGGCAAGAACGATTTGCACAACGACACATTCTTACACGTATTTTTCCTTATTCCGAAACCTTACTACGACTAGGGCTCCCTGCGCCTGATCAATGGCAACGTGTGATCGAGGTATAGGAATGGGATGGGAACTTGCCTTTGCAATGTTACTCGATGCAATTCTTGGCGAACCACGCATTTTGTGGAACCGAATTCCGCATCCTGCAGTTTTGATGGGACACGCCGTTTCGCTATTGGATCGCACGTTTAATACTGGACGTGATCGTAAATCCAAGGGTGTGCTGGCATTGTCAATGCTCTGCTTTGGTGCGGCACTGATTGGCAGCGCGCTTGGACAATTGGGGTGGATTGTTGAATGTTGTGTTGCAGCGATCCTATTGGCACAGAAATCACTGGTTGATCATGTGCGCGCCGTTTCAACTGGCTTGCGTGAGTCAATCGCCAACGGTCGCTTTGCCGTTTCAATGATTGTAAGTCGCGATACAAAAGACATGGATGAAACGCAAGTGGCGCGATCTGCCATAGAATCTGCGGCAGAAAATTTTTCTGATGGTGTTGTTGCACCTGCATTTTGGTTCTTGGTTGGCGGACTGCCAGGCATGATGGTTTATAAATTCGTAAACACTGCAGACAGCATGATTGGATACAAAACGGAAAAGTATCTGGAATTTGGCTGGGCTTCGGCACGCCTTGATGATCTACTGAATTGGATCCCTGCACGGTTGAGTATGATCTTGATTATCGTCTTTGCCAAATTTCCCGTGGACTTTAAAGCCGTAATATCGGAGGCGCGCCGCCACAAATCGCCGAATGCAGGTTGGCCCGAGGCCGCAATGGCGCGCGCGCTAAATATCGCACTTGCCGGCCCGCGCAGTTACAATGGGCAGATGCAAGAATTGCCTTGGGTTAATGAAAAAGCCCGCAAAACAGTCAATGCGGACGATGTTGACGAGGCCGTTCGTATTCTATGGCGGTCATGGAACGTTGCATGGATCATTATTATCATTACATCTTTGGTGTAATTCCCCGTTTGCAGATAACCGCAGGTACGTTAGGCTGCGACAACAGGTTTAAAGAGGATGTCCATGCGCCTTATTTTTTTAATGATCGCAACTTTAACGCTTTCGACGACGACCCTTGCAGCACAGTGCGGAGGATCATTTGATGGTTTTGTGAAAGCACTAAAATCACAGGCTCGAGAACTTGGCTACTCGAACCGTCTTGTTGATGCATTTTTTGCAAATGTCGAACTCGATCCAAATGTGATCAAAGCAGATCGATCACAAGGCGTTTTCCAGCTTCCTTTCTTGGAATTTTCCAACCGCCTCATCAGCAAACACCGGCGGGATCATGGCGCAAAGAACCTGACAAAATACCGATCTGTTTTTGACCGCATTGAACGTGATTATGGTATTTCGCCGGGCGTACTGACTGCGTTTTGGGCTTTTGAAACAGACTATGGTGCGTTCCAAGGGGATTACAACACTCTGAATGCACTCGTCACGTTATCGCATGATTGTCGTCGACCCGAGCTATTTCGCCCACAGGTATTTGCAGCATTAGAATTGTTCAATCGTGGCGATTTCGATCCTATCCAAACAACGGGGGCGTGGGCCGGCGAAATTGGCATGGTCCAAATGTTGCCTGGCGACATCATTGAAAGTGGGATTGATGGTGATGGCGATGGATTGGTTAGTCTAAAAACCTCCGTACCTGATGCATTGTTAAGCGGCGCACATATGTTATCAAATCTGGGATGGACCCCCCATGAGCCATGGTTGCAAGAGGTTATCGTTCCCAATGATCTGCCATGGGCAGAAACTGGGCTTGATAAACAGAAAACAGTTCGCGCATGGCAGCGGCTCGGGGTGAAAGCTCGTGAGGGCAACCTTGGCCCTGCTACATTGTCGGCCTCCATCATTCTTCCACAAGGACGAAAAGGTCCCGCCTTTATCGCTTATCCAAATTTTCAAATCTATTTTGAATGGAACCAAAGCTTTGTCTATGTCACGACAGCAGCCTATTTCGCCAACCGTTTGGAGGGTGCTTCACCCTATATCGCAGGCGCACCCGATGCAGCCCTTTCTGGCGCCGAAATGAAGGATCTGCAATCTCGTCTGCAAAAACTGGGATATGATGTTGGCAAAATCGATGGGATTTTAGGGGCCAAGACCCGCGCTGCTGTGCAAGATGTTCAGCAACAGTTGGGAGTACCAGCAGACGCATGGCCCACGCGCGAACTGTTGGATCGTTTGTAGGTCACGGGATGGTGGGTGGGGCGATGTGCAGTAGCACAAGCGTCACCCAACATCTAATTTAGGCAACCAATTGCTCCGCTTTTTTCAAATCCACCGAGACGAGTTGGCTCACACCTTGTTCCTGCATTGTGACACCAAATAATCTGTCCATACGGGCCATTGTCACGGCGTGGTGCGTGATGATCAGGAACCGCGTGTCTGTACGACGACACATTTCGTCCAGCAAATCGCAGAACCGCGTTACATTTGCATCATCTAATGGCGCATCCACTTCGTCCAAAACACAAATGGGGGCCGGGTTTGCCAAAAATACCGCAAAAATTAAGGCCAGCGCTGTGAGCGTCTGCTCTCCTCCAGATAATAGCGAGAGTGTCGCCAACTTCTTTCCAGGTGGCTGACACATAATTTCCAGCCCTGCATCCAATGGATCGTCGCTTTCAACTAGCACAAGGTTGGCCTCTCCACCGCCAAACAGGTGTTTAAACAAATTTCCAAAATTTTCATTCACTTGTTCAAAAGCTGTTAATAAACGTTCACGGCCCTCTCGGTTCAGGTTAGAAATACCACCACGTAACGCTTTGATTGCCTCTTCCAAATCAGTCTTTTCACCCACAAGCTGTGCATGCTCTTGCTCGACTTCTCGTGCATCTTCTTCTGCACGCAAGTTCACGGCACCCAATGAATCTCGCTGGCGTTTCAATCGGTTCACTTCTGCTTCAACCTGATCGGATGGTGGCATTCGATCTGCATCCGTGTTCAGGACATCCAGCAATGCTTCTGGCGTAGTTTCCAATACTTCCTGAATGCGGCTTTTGGCGGCCTCAACCGCTTCTCGGGCGCCGTCGGTACGGGCTTCTGCGGCAGCCCTTGTTTCACGGGCTTCGGATGCGGCACGCTCTAGATCGCGCTCTTTGTTCAACGCTTCGCGCATGTACGTCTCTCCGACAGCAAGCTGATCTGTTGCCGCCTGCCGTCTTTTTTCTGCATCTTGAATGGCGCTGGCGAGTGCGTCACGCTGCTTTGCAATTTCACTTGGTGCGGCAATAGCAATACTTAGCTCTTCTTCTGCTTGCGCCTTGCGTTCTTGTAGCTCAATCGAACGTTTTTCGGCGGTTTCTAAGCGATGCCGCCAACCACTTAATTCCTTGGTTACTTCCTGAGAACGACGTGTCCGGGCCTCGCCTTCGCGGCGCACCTCATCAAAACTTGACCGTTTGGTCATCATTGTCATCCGCGCTGCCTCGACGGTCATCCGCAGGTCTTCAATATCATTACGGGCGGCATCCAAATCACCAAGGGACATCAGCGCAGTTTCAGCCTCGTTGCGCTGTCGTATAGCGGAATTGGCCTCTTCTTCGTGACGCTCAACAGCCAGCTTTAGGGTTTCAATCCGCCCCTCGGCCATGTCACGATCGGCTTCTGCTCGACTCATCGCGCGCGCAGCCTCTGCCACATCTCGATCCGCCTCACGGCGCGCATCGCGTGCCTCACGTTCAGCTTGCGACTGCTGTTTTAGCAATGCGTTCAAACTTTCATGGGCTTGTTGCGCCGCGCCCATGCGAACGGTTGCGCGTTCCAGCAATTGTTTCAGCTCTTCTAATCGGTTTAACTGCTGCAATCGAAGAGCAGCAGAGGACGGCGCGTCTTCTGCCCAGGCACGAAACCCATCCCACCTCCAAACATCGCCTTCCGTACTTACAAGGCGCTGACCAGGCTTCAAAAGCG
Organism: uncultured Paracoccaceae bacterium; assembly: GCA_965657135.1. GTDB lineage: Bacteria > Pseudomonadota > Alphaproteobacteria > Rhodobacterales > Rhodobacteraceae > HIMB11. The sequence continues at coordinate 133,886 of CBFHNF010000001.1, read as the reverse complement.
GCTGCAATCTATTGCCATCGTCCACATCCACCAAGCCGATCTGCCCCATGCGGCGTGATAAAACATCAGGGACCGACACATGCACATTCAGGGCTGTAACACCCTCTGGTAGCGGTTGTTCCTGCGCATAAGACGGCAGAACGGTCCAACCCGTCGGGCCATCCATATCCACTTCTGGGGCGCGCAAATCATCGGCCAATGCCGCGCCCAATGCTTTTTCAAAGCCTTTTTCAACCTGCAGGCGGTCAATAATCTGGCCTCCTTCTGCAGTATCTCGTTCCACCAATTTAGCCAGTGCCGTCACTTCAGCGCGGATTGCATTTGTTTCACCTTCCGCTTCGGATCGTCCAGCGCGTGCTTCTGCCTCTCGGGACTGCGTTTCGCCACGTGCCTGTTCGATAGATGTTAATGATTGTTCCGCTTGTTGCGCAGATGTGGCAGCATTTGCGGACTGCGTTTTCGCCTCTTGCAATATGGACGCAACCGCCAAAAGCTTTTCTTCTGCATCCGCTGCCGATTGGCGTGCGCTCGCCGCGGCAGCTTCTGATCGTGCAACGGTCTTTATCATGTCGTCAAATAGGCGTTGCGCACTTTGATGTCGCGCAGCCAATCTGGCCACATCTTCGGTTTTCTCAGATAACTCTGCTTCTTGCTCTTGCAACACGCCAGCCGCATTTTGCGAATCTGCTTGTGCAGAGGCCAGTTTTTCATCCTGACCTTCGGCCGCCTTAGCCAATTCGCGCGCTTCCCATTCAAGACGTTCAATCGTTTCACCAGCATCCTTGTTCAGGCCACTTTCACGCTCCATATCTTGAACCAACTGTTCAATTCGGTTTTGTAAGGTTTGAATACGTTGTCGCGCCTGCGCGTCTTGATCGTTCAATGTATCACGCTGCACATTCAAACGTTGCAAAATCGCAGATGCCACGGCCTCTTCCTCGCGGAGAGGCGGCATGGCCTCTTCTGCGGCCTCGCGTGCTTTGGTTGACATTCGAACCTCGGCCTCGGATTGCGAGGCCGCAAGAATGCGTTCCTTTAATTGCTGTTCCGCCGCCAAGCGCGCGTGATCTGCTTCTTGCCAGCGCAGAAATAACAATAGACCCTCTGCATGACGCAGGTTTTCTCCGATTTCGCGGTAGCGCGCTGCTTGCTTTGCTTGACGCATCAACTGCGCCAGTTGATTGCTTAATTGTTCAATGACATCATCAACACGTAACAAGTTTGCTTCAGCCGATTTTAACTTGAGCTCCGCTTCGTGGCGACGCTGATACAAACCTGAAATGCCAGCTGCCTCTTCTAATATACGACGGCGGTTTTTGGGTTTTGCATTAATCAGCTCTGATATTTGCCCTTGTCGAACCAAGGCCGGGGAATGCGCGCCTGTTGATGCATCCGCAAACAACATTTGTACATCTCGCGCACGCACATCTTTTCCAAGAACCTTATACGCACTGCCGACTTCACGGGTAATCCTGCGCACAATATCCAGCACATCGGTATCGTTAAATCCACTGGGGGCCAATCGTTCAGAGTTATCAAGCGTGAGTGAAACTTCGGCAAAATTTCGGGCCGGACGCGTTGCAGCGCCCGCAAAAATAACATCTTCCATGCCCCCACCGCGCATGGCTGTCGGGCGATTTTCCCCCATGACCCAACGCAGTGCTTCCAATAAATTTGATTTTCCGCATCCATTGGGACCAACGACGCCCGTCAGACCGTCCTGAATCAACAGTTCAGTTGGGTCTACAAAGCTTTTAAAGCCAGTCAGTTTTAAACGCGTAAATCGCAATGCGCGGTTTCCAATCGTTGATTCTCTATGTTCAATGGTCCTATGAGCAGGAAAGTGAGTCAATATCCCGCCCCATTATCTTGCCATTGCGCCAATAGTTATCCACAATATATTGTGCGCAATAAGCCAACGAAACAAAATTCCAAGAAACAAAAATGACTACAATTATTGAATATGCCTCACCCAGACATCCTGAAATACGTGCCCTATTGCAGGGGAGCCATGACTTGATGAACCGTTTATTTCCAGCCGAGGCAAACCACTATTTAGAAATTGATGCTCTGTGTCATCCAAATATTCATTTCTTCGGAGCGCGAGTTGATCACGTTTATCAGGCCTGCGGCGCGCTGGCGATCAAAGATGGATATGGAGAGTTAAAATCCATCTACACCTCAGAAACAGCCAGAGGTCAGGGTTTGGCGCAAAAACTCCTAGACCGCCTCGAAAAATGTGCTGTGGAGCTTGGGACGCTGCAAGTGAAACTTGAAACTGGATCGTTGTTAGATGCCGCACATCGTCTGTATCAACGACAGGGCTATACTTTGTGTGGTCCATTCGGTTCTTACGAAAGATCGAAATACTCGCTGTATATGGAAAAACACCTCGCCCACGAATGAATTGTCATTTTGAGGTTTACAGATATATTGGTCATATCATCAGACCAATAAGGCCCGAATATGCCGTTTGAAAAAATCACAGCAGGCAAGCTTTCGCAGGCAGTTACGCATCAAATAGAAGAACTAATCCTGAGGGGTATTCTGCGTCCAGGCGAACGGCTGCCCGCCGAACGCGAATTATCTGAACGCCTTGGTGTGTCGCGGCCCTCACTGCGGGAAGCGATTTCCAAGCTACAAGAAAGAGGACTGCTAACATCGCGGGCCGGCGCGGGTATATATGTGGCCGATGTTTTGGGGAACGCATTTTCCCCTGCTTTAGTCGCCCTATTTAGTGAGCATGATGCCGCCGTTTTCGACTATGTTGCCTTTCGGCGCGATATGGAAGGATTGGCCGCCGAGCGTGCCGCCCGACTGGGTTCTGACACAGATTTACGCGTTATCCAAACAATCTATGATAAAATGGCCAGTGCGCATACCAAACGCAATCCATCTGACGAAGCGCAGTTAGATGCGGAATTTCACCTGTCCATCATTGAAGCCAGTCACAATGTTATCATGCTGCATATGATGCGATCCATGTATGAATTATTGCGTGAAGGCGTATTTTATAATCGCCAAGTGATGTTCAGACAACGCACCACACGTGATGAATTGTTAGAGCAACACAAAGCAATTAACACTGCAATCCAAGAGCGCGATCCAGCACGCGCGCGATCCGCCGTTGAGGCACACATGGACTATGTTAAAAGCTCGTTGAACGACTCGATGATCGCAGAACGCAATGAGGAAATCGCGAAACGCAGATACGAACACGAATTGAACCGAAGTTAATTATTCACGACCGCGTACACGATCCCATTTTTCAGCAAACCAATCACTAATCCGTTCCAGCGCTGGGTCAATTTTTACCCGCCGAAACCGCACCCAACGTACCCACACTGCCCAAAAGAGGGCCGTGAACAAGATTAGGAATAGAATGTTAAACCAAGGAATGAGTTGAACATCTGGACCGGCAACTGGTGTAACTTTTGTCGCGTTGGGAAAAATCGACAGTAACTCGCTTCGCCAACCATAATGCGTTATCGTAACCCATTGTGGCGTGGGATCATCGGCTTTTGAAATCAGGTCCGCCGCACGCGCCTGAAGGTTTGAAGTGTTAAACTTGAAGTAGGGTGGCCATCCAAATCCAGTGTCTTCGTTTCGGTAAACAAGTGGGTTTCCACTTGCATCTGTTGACTGAATGAAAAACACATCACGATTTGTTACTCCGGCTGCGCTGCCTGCATCTTCTTTTGACCAAAACCAGCTGTTTGCGCCTGGATCTATCCGCTTTCCGTAGGTGTCCGTAATCCGGACAACATCCCGCTGGGGCAGGTTATAATGTAGAACCGCCGCCAATAACGTGATCAATATCAGTCTCAAAATCCATTTAATCATAATGATCCCCACTTACCTATCGCTGCATATAAGCAGTTTTGGGACAACTTAAACCACTAAAACGGGCATTTTGCACGAAACCGAAGACCCTGACCGCTTTCTGGGTGATTGATGCGCAACTCTTCAGAATGCAGTAATAGCCGCGGTACGTCCCGAACAGTGTCGGGCGCATAAAGCGGATCACCTAAAATGGGATGACCTATCGCCAGGCAGTGAACGCGCAACTGATGGGATCGCCCCGTTTTCGGGAACAGTTTTAGCCGCGTTCTACCCACGTCAACCGACGCACGTTTAAAAACTGTAATCGCGGGTTTGCCCGTTTCATGACATACCATTTGCCGAGGCCGATTGGGCCAATCTACAATCAGCGGCAAATCAATTTCACCCTCTGGCTCCAAGACTTCACCAGCTACACACGCAATATACGTTTTTTTGGTGCTGCGGGATTCAAATTGCATGGACATGGAACGTTGTGCATGCGCTGTTAGAGCAAAGACCATAACCCCAGATGTATCTCGATCCAATCGGTGAACCAACAAGGCGTCCGGAAATGCAATCTGCACACGTGAAAGCATGCAATCTGCCAAATGTTCACCTTTTCCCGGAACCGACAAAAGCCCACTCGGTTTGTTCACTGCCAATACATGAGAGTCTTCGTATAACACCTCAATTGGATCGTCTGGCGGGTTATACTCAGATTGAAACGGTGGCATCAATTTGTCATCCTCAAAATGTATCGCGGTGAAATACCACACTGCATCACTTAGCCTTGATACCTGCGATCCTCAATCAAGATTTTCGTTGCAAGAATCGTCAAATGACATCATTCATGAAAATATGAATGAAAATTTCACGGTTAATCCATGACGATCCAGGCAACAATTAGAAAAAAAACATTAGGGGCAGACGTCCGCACCCTTCGCAAAGCGCGTGGACTAACCCTATCCCAAATGGCCGATATATTGGGGAAATCCGTCGGGTGGTTGAGTCAAGTGGAACGTGATCTTTCAACACCCTCATCTGGCGATATTTTGCAACTTGCCGAAACACTTGATGTGTCAGTGGCAATCTTTGGCTTAGAAGAACGCATTCCAAAAGTTGAGCAGGGATACATAGTTCGTTCAGATGCTCGCCGTGATATTTCAGAACGACAAACGGGTCTAACCGAGGGGCTTCTTTCACCAGATCTGACCGATGACTTTGAAATGATCCATTCTGTCTTTGCACCCGGCGCTAAAACTGCCGAACCGGTTCTACGCGAAACACAAGAGGTGGCTTATATCATAGAGGGAAAACTAGATTTGGTCATTGGCGGTCGTCGTTTCACCGTTCGTGCGGGCGACAGCTTTCGAATTCGCGGCGAAATGTTTGAATGGTCAAATCCCTATACTCATCCTGCGATCGCGATCTGGGTTATCGCGCCTCCGGTGTATTAATGAGCATCGAGGGCTGGATCATATTCGCAACGTTTTGGGTGCTGTTTGTCACAACTCCAGGCCCAAATGCCGTAAATTGCATTCAAACCGCCATTGAATTTGGATTTCGCAAAAGCTTGGTCTGTGTTTGCGGGATTTTAACACAAGCCTGTCTTTTTCTCGGGTTATCAGCGGTTGGAATATCAGCGTTGATTTTGACTTCTCCATTGTTGTTTGAAATCCTACGCTGGAGCGGCGTTGCGTTTTTGATTTGGCTTGGTGTACGAAACTGGATGCAGGCGGGACACCCGCGTATGCGCAGAACGCTTTCACACAAAACACTGTACGTAAAAGCGTTCTTAATCGCGACTATAAACCCCAAATCCCTTGCTGGATATATCGCCGCCTTTTCACAATTTATTGAAACTGGCACCCCAATTGGGACACAGATGTGGGTGATTGTACCCACCGCACTTATTCTTACTACGCTAAGCTACACAGGTTATTGCGCTCTTGGTGCGCACCTGGGGCGCAAGGCACTTGATCACATCACGAATTTCTGGATCCAACGCATATTGGCCGCATGTTTTGTCGCATACGGCACATTATTGGGTCTGGCGGCTAGATAAAACACGAAAAACAGGAGTGTATGAAAATGTCTGAATTTCCAACCACTGCGCGCGTCGTCATAATTGGGGGTGGCGCTGTTGGCGCATCATGTCTGTATCATTTGGCCAAAATGGGCTGGAGTGACTGCGTTCTATTAGAAAAAAATGAACTGACTGCGGGATCGACATGGCATGCTGCTGGCAACGTTCCTACATTTTCGACCAGTTGGTCAATTATGAACATGCAGCGGTATTCAACCGAACTGTATCGCGGACTTGGCGAAGCCGTTGATTATCCCATGAATTATCACGTGACAGGATCAATTCGTCTTGCACACTCCAAAGAGCGGATGCAGGAATTTGAACGCGCTGCGGGCATGGGTCGTTATCAGGGCATGCCAATCGAAATTTTGGACCCTGCTCAAACACAAGAACGCTATCCATTCTTGGAAACTCATGATCTGACAGGGTCACTTTATGATCCACATGACGGGGATATTGACCCAGCACAGTTGACCCAAGCGCTTGCAAAAGGCGCGCGTGATATGGGTGCGCAAATTTTACGGTTCACGCCTGCAACAGGGGTCAGTCGCGAAAACGGTGAATGGATCGTTCATACGGAAAAGGGTGACATTCGCTGTGAGTATGTTGTGAATGCTGCGGGGTATTATGCACAACGTGTCGGCGAATGGTTCAAACCATATGGTGGCCGCACAGTCCCAATGATGGTCATGTCACACCAGTACCTATTGTCAGAAGAAGTGCCAGAAATCGAAGCCTATACCAAGGAAACGGGGCGCAAATTACCACTGTTGCGTGATGTCGACAGTAGTTATTACCTGCGTCAGGAAAAACATGGCTTTAACCTTGGCCCTTATGAGCGCAATTGCAAAGGCCATTGGATGACACACAATGATCCGATGCCAGATGACTTTAGCTTCCAACTGTACCCGGATGACCTAGAGCGTTTGGAATGGTATATCGAAGATGCAATGGCGCGTGTTCCGTTGCTTGGAACCTCAGGTGTCAGCCGTGTCATCAACGGCCCCATTCCATACGCGCCAGATGGCCTACCATTGATTGGGCCTATGCCTGGTGTTCCAAATGCATTCGAAGCTTGTGTGTTTACATTTGGCATTGCACAATCTGGCGGTGCAGGCAAAGTTTTGGCGGAATGGGTCGTCGAGGGCCAAACAGAATGGGATATGTGGTCGGTCGACCCGCGCCGTTACACAGATTACACTGACCAAGATTACTGTGATCAAAAGGGAATGGAAGTTTATGGGCATGAATATGCGATGCATTTCCCATGGCACGCGTGGCCAGCGGGACGCGACAAAAAACTATCCCCTCTTCACAGCCGCCTGGCAGACGCAGGTGCGCAATTCGGGGCCTATAATGGATGGGAGCGCGCAAATTGGTTTGCCCAAGATGGAGATGACACCAGCGAAGAAAGCACACAAACGTGGGATCGTTCGGGTCCGTGGGAACAGCGCATTCGTGAAGAGTGCGAAGCGGTGCGGGATAACTGTGGGATTTTGGCGATCACAGGCTTTTCACGTTACAGCGTCACAGGCACAGGTGCGCGCGACTTTGTTGATAGCTTAACCGCATCACGCTTGCCCAAACCCGGTCGCATTTCACTGGCTTACTTCCCTGATAACCGCGGTCGCATTCTGACAGAAATGTCCGTTATGGCCTGGTCAGAGGAAGAAGTTGGCTTGATCACTGCAGCGACCGCGCAATGGCATGATATGGAAATCCTAACACGCCAAGCGCCAGAGGGCATCACAATTACCGACAACACAAAAGAGATGGAGTGTTTGTTGGTGACAGGTCCAAACGCGCGCAAGATCCTTGAACCGATCACCACAGGTCATGATTTATCGGCCTCATGGCTGTCCATTAGCATGGAAGGCACGGTTGCTGGGCATAAATGTGCACTGGCGCGTGTATCCTTCGCAGGTGAATTGGGATGGGAAATCCATTGCGCAAACGATGCCGCGCCCGCAATCTGGGATGCCATCACATCGGCAGGTGCCAAACCGTTTGGTATGTGGGCATTAAATTCACTTCGTATCGAGAAAGGCTATCGCGCATGGAAGGGCGACCTTTCCACTGATTACAGTCTACTTGAAGGCGGCTTGGATCGTTTCATTAAACTGGACAAAGAGATTGATTTCCCAGGCAAGGCTGCAATGTTGGCTGAAAAACAGCAGGGTGTTGCAAAACGCTTTGTCACATTAACCGTTGATGCTGGCGCTTGCGACGCACCATACATGTCAACCTTATGGCAAGGTGATGAAGTCGTTGGCGAAACAACATCGGGTGCATGGGGATACCGTGTAAATGCCTCAATCGCACTGGGCATGTTACGCACCGATCTTGCTGTTCCCGGAACAGAAATCGAGGTTGAAATCTATGGCCAGCGTCACAAGGCCGTTGTGCAACAGGATCAACCAATGTGGGATCCTAAGAACGAGCGTTTGCGCGCATAATCAACGGAAAACAAAATGGATATCACACTTTTAGATGGATCAATCGGCCAAGAATTGGTGAAGCGCTCAGGCGATGCACCCACGTCACTTTGGTCAACGATGGTTATGATCGACCACCCGGAACTGTTGGATCACGTTCACGCGGAATATTTCCGCGTGGGCGCAACAATCGCGACCACAAACACCTATCCGGTTTTACAAGATCGACTGGACTCAAACGGATATGATTTGGATATTCGTCGTCTGTGGGATGCAGCCACCACGTCGGCAAGACGCGCTGCCACGCAAAATGGCCATGGTCGCGTTGCAGGCTCGATCGGACCTTTGATTGCATCCTACCGGCCAGATAAATGTCCTGAACCCCAAGACGCAGAACAACAATATGCCAATATTGTTTCCCATTTAGCCGAAAAAACTGATTTTCTGCTGATTGAAACCGTATCCTCTGTAAAACAAGCTGAAGGCGCGTTAAGGGCAACCGATACAACAGGTAAACCAGTTTGGATCGCCTTTTCCGTCGATGATTTCGATGGTTCCAAATTACGTTCGGGCGAGGATATCAGCCTTCTTGCAGATACCCTGTGCGCTCACCGCGTCGACGCGGTATTGGTGAATTGTTCTCGTCCCGAGGCGGTATCCGAAGCTATGCAACACATCAAAGCGTTCGATCGACCATTTGGTGCATATGCCAATGGATTCACCAAAATTACCGACGGGTTTTTGAAAGATAAACCAACTGTAGCAGCTCTAACGGAACGTGTCGATTTGGGGCCTGCTGAATACGCAAAATTTGCGATGCACTGGATCGAAATAGGCGCAACAATCGTCGGTGGTTGTTGCGAAGTTGGACCAGCGCACATCCAAGAATTGGCCAAGCAGATCAAAGCAGCTGGCCACACAATAGTGTAAGGAGTTTGAAATGCCTACCCTACCAAATAAAGCCCGTGTCGTTATCATTGGCGGCGGTGTTATTGGGTGCTCAGTTGCCTATCATTTAACCAAGTTGGGTTGGAAAGATGTTGTTTTACTAGAGCGCAAACAACTCACATCAGGCACGACCTGGCATGCCGCCGGCTTGATTGCACAATTGCGCGCAACAGCAAACATGACAAAGCTCGCCAAATATTCTCAAGAGCTTTATGGATCACTTGAGGAAGAAACAGGTGTCGCCACTGGGTTTAAGCGGGTGGGTTCGATTACCGTCGCCCTAACCGAAGAACGCATGGAAGAGCTAAGTCGCAGCGCGGCCATGGCACGTGCATTTGGTGTCGAGATAGAAGAAATCACTGCCGAAGAAGTTGGCGCGCGCTATTCTCATCTGAACTTAGAAAATGTTGTTGGTGGGGTATTCTTGCCCAAAGATGGACAGGGCGATCCTGCGAATATCGCATTGGCCTTGGCCAAAGGTGCGCGCATGCGCGGTGCAGTCGTCCAAGAACGCGTGCGTGTGTCAAACATCGCCAAAAAAGGGCGACGCGTCACAGGTGTTGATTGGGTTGCAGAGGATGGCGATCAAGGCCATATCGAATGCGACATGATCGTGAATTGCGCTGGAATGTGGGGACATGAAGTTGGGCGTATGGCCGGTGTGAATGTGCCACTGCATGCCTGCGAGCATTTTTATATCGTCTCTGAACCTATTGAGGGTCTCAGCCAGCTACCCGTTTTGCGTGTACCCGATGAATGCGCATATTATAAAGAAGACGCAGGCAAAATGATGCTGGGGGCCTTTGAGCCCGATTCGAAACCCTGGGCGATGGATGGCATCCCCGCTGATTTCGAATTTGATCAGCTGCCCGAAGATTTTGACCATTTTGAACCCATTCTCGAGATGGCCGTAAACCGCATGCCGATGCTAGGCGAGGCTGGGATTCACACGTTCTTTAATGGACCAGAAAGCTTTACGCCTGATGACGCCTACCATTTAGGACTAGCCCCAGAAATGGACAATGTTTGGGTTGCTGCTGGCTTTAACTCGATCGGGATTCAATCAGCCGGCGGGGCGGGCATGGCACTTTCGCAGTGGATGGATAGCGGTGAAAAACCGTTCGATTTAGGCGATGTTGATATTTCTCGGATGAACCCGTTTCAAGGCAACAAAACCTATTTGTTTGAGCGTTCAAAGGAAACACTCGGCCTGCTTTATGCCGATCACTTCCCTTATCGCCAAAAGGCGACGGCCCGCGGTATCAGACGCACACCATTCCACCATCATCTTGAACAAAACGGCGCTGTTTTTGGTGAATTATCAGGATGGGAACGCGCAAACTGGTTTGCGGACGAAGGCCAAGAACGCGAATATCAGTATACATGGAAACGTCAGAATTGGTTTGAAAATTCTGCGCGTGAACATCGCGCAATCCGAGAGAATGTTGGAATGTATGACATGTCCTCATTCGGAAAAATTCGCGTCGAGGGTCGTGATGCTGAGGCATTTTTGAATCATATCTGCGGGGCGAATATGTCGGTTCCAGCAGGTAAAATTGTTTACACCCAGTTTCTAAACGAACGCGCCGGTATCGAGGCCGATGTCACGGTAACGCGCCTGACGGAAACAGCATATTTGGTTGTTACGCCTGCGGCCACGCGTTTGGCCGACGAAACATGGATGCGACGTCATGTTGGGGATCGCAATGTAGTCATCACCGACATTACCGCGTCTGAGGGCGTGTTGGCTGTGATGGGGCCAAATGCGCGTAAATTGATGCAAGCGGTTTCTCCCAATGATTTTTCAAATGATGTTAATCCCTTTGGTACCGCCCATGAGATCGAAATCGGAATGGGCATGGCTCGTGTACACCGCGTGTCCTATGTGGGTGAGCTGGGTTGGGAAATCTATGTCGGCGCCGATCAGGCAGGTCATGTTTTCGAAACGCTTTGGGATGCGGGACAAGACCATGGACTAAAACTGTGCGGCATGCACATGATGGACAGTTGTCGCATCGAAAAAGCATTCCGCCACTTTGGTCACGACATCACAACAGAAGATAACGTAATCGATGCAGGACTTGGGTTTGCCGTGTCCACCAAAAAAGAGGCATTCATCGGCCGCGATGCTGTTTTAAGAACAAAGGAAAATGGCGTCAAAAACCGCATGGTCCAATTTCTGCTGAATGATCCTGAACCCCTGCTTTATCATAATGAACCGATCCTACGCGATGGTCAAATCGTAGGTTACCTAAGTTCTGGGTCTTACGGCCACCACTTGGGTGCAGCCGTGGGCATGGGATATGTTCCATGTGAAGGCGAAAGCGCTGCCGACGTACTTGCATCGTCCTATCAAATCGATGTGGCAGGTACATTGGTTGATGCAACAGTATCATTAAAACCGATGTATGACCCAAAGGGCGAACGCTGCAAAGTGTGATTATTTTAACTTTGGTGGTGAATTTGGATCCATCCCCGGTGCCAAGCCGGGGATTTTTTCACTGCCCACAATAGGAAGTTCAAATCTTAGGCCAACCTTTGCAATCGCTTTTGCAGCAGGTTCGTCAATGTCAAAAAATGCGACATCCAAACTCGCTGCATCGACACCGGAAAAGGCGATTGCTTCATGCGTTGATTTTGCCAGAGCACGCTCTGCATTTGGTTCTGCATTCACAAAGGCCAACAAATGCCCTCGGCTTTGATCATCGTAGATAACTTGGCATAGCCAAACCTGCTCAACCAACCCCGCAGCGGCAACCAATTTTGTATCCAACGCTTTTAATACCTGCTCGGGGATTCCTGCGGGCGGTAAAAATTCAACGGGCCTGGCCTCGATCTCATCAGGGGTTTCTCCCAAGGCTTCGCATAGCCACTCTATCGCGTCGCTTGGGATAAGTGTTTCCGAACTTTCCACGCCCAAATTCAGGCCCATTCCCATTTTTTCTACAACCAACATAGACACCAAAACGCGTCCTGATAACGCCACATAAGGGGCGATATCTCCTGCAAAATTTGCCAATCGCTCTGCCGTATCAAATGCCAGCACTAGATTTTCACCACCCCCTTCTATCACACGGGGTTCGATGACATCATCAGCGGCCTCATTTTCCAACAACAGATAAAGTTCCGCGTCCGCAACACGTTCATAAAAGGCAAGGTGTGCAGATTCGTCCTCTGGCGCGGCTTGCATCGCGGCAAATGCGCGATCAATGACAGTTTCACTCATCTCAGTTCCTTTTTAGCACTCCGGCGCAGTTCAGTGAAAGGATCATTCCGAAACCGCCAGCTGGATCAAACTATGCGGTATTGTGCCGAAACGGATGAAGCAAGGAAAAAGGCACTTGCTTAACAAAATACCTATTGACCGCGCGAAATCATTTCGATATTTTTAGTAATATGAAAACATTGATCGACCAAACTCTCTCATTAGAAGTCGCGGCATCAACATTCGCTGCACTCGGTTCGGAACAGCGCTTACATGTTCTTCGAACACTCGTGCGCGCTGGACCAGATGGAATTCCAATCGGCGCCTTGGGCGAGCGATGTGGAGTCACAGGATCGACGTTGACCCATCACGTAAAAATACTGAATCAGGCTGGATTGGTGACACAAACCAAGAAAGGTCGCTCAATTATATGTGCGGCCGTTGCCTATGATAAAATTGAAACACTTTCACAATTCTTGATGACAGAATGTTGCGCGGATTGTGACCCAACTTGCGAGCATGATTGCCATGACTGATTTAACTCAATCCCCACGCCGCTTGCCAAAGATCGACGGTGCCTTTGCTGCCATTATAGCAATATATGTGTGCGTTGCCCTGTTCATACCCGCCGAGTTTGCACCAACCCTAGGGTTCACCGCAAACGCGATGACAAGCACGGGCCCGTTTATCATTTTTGCGGTGCTTGCTGTTGCCTACTTAAAGGCGACTGGTGCAGAAACCCTGCTGGCGCGTGCGTTTGAGGGCGCGCAAACCCGTATGATTGTTTTGGCGGCATTGCTTGGCGGCCTATCACCGTTTTGTTCCTGCGAAGTGATCCCCTTCATCGCAGCACTGCTGGCCGTGGGTGCACCACTTGGCGCCGTAATGGCATTTTGGTTGTCTTCACCATTGATGGATCCCGCAATGTTTGCCATCACCAGTGGAACCTTAGGGTTTGATTTTGCGCTTGCCAAAACGGTAGCGGCCGTTGGTTTGGGTTTATTCGGGGGCTTTGTGACCATGGCCCTGTCAAACAATCCCGTTTTTGTTGACCCTCTGCGAGAAAAACCGCAAGTCGGCGGGTGCTGTGGTGTCAAAGCACCGTTTCAAGGGAAACCAGTTTGGACCTTTTGGAAAGATGATGAACGGCGTCTTGCGTTTCGTGATACAGCCGTCGAAAACGCAGTCTTTCTGACCAAATGGTTGATGCTGGCCTACACGATTGAAGCATTGATGATCCGTTACATCCCTGCAGAATGGGTGGCACAAGCATTGGGTGGAGAAGGTATTGGAACAATCATCTTGGCGTCATTCATCGGTGCGCCGGCTTACTTGAACGGCTATGCCGCTGTCCCACTTGTTGATGCCTTGATGACCCAAGGAATGAGTGCCGGCGCTGCGCTAAGCTTTATGGTTGCAGGTGGTGTAAGCTCTATTCCCGCCGCGCTGGCTGTTTGGGCATTGGTAAAACCGCGCGTGTTTGCCGCCTACTTGGGTCTGGCCATTATAGGCTCGATTATTGCCGGTATGGTATGGCAGATGATGGTCTAACAAAAGCTGCATTGGCCCTACGGGGCCAATGCGCAGTTTTGACTGCAAGTTACAGTTTCATCTGAAAAATATATAAAAAATGTTGTTTTAAGTCCTTGTTTCGATCATGTAGAAAATGTCGAAATTTGTGGTATAGTTGAATATGTCAAGAAAGATGAATTCTCAAGCTGTTGGACTTGATGTCGGACTTAGCTTTATCAAATGGCTAACGGGGGCTGAGAACTTACACTACGGCATCTGGACAGATTTGGATGTCACCGCTGGCAATCTAGGGCGCGCACAATCTGCCTACACAGATCTGCTGTTTTCGTATCTGCCAGCAGGTCCCTTGCGCATTTTGGATATTGGTGGCGGTGCGGGTGAAACGGCACGCAAATTGATTGCACTTGGACACCAGGTTGATATCGTGGTTCCCAGCCCATTTTTGGCAGAACGCTGCCGTCAAAATGCCCCAGAGGCCAATGTGCATGTCTGCAAATTTGAAGATTTCAAAACAAGTTCACAGTTCGATTTGTGTCTTTTTTCTGAAAGTTTTCAATATATCCCATACAAAGTTGCAATTGCGCATGCAAAGCAGTGTGTGAAAGCGAATGGAAATATTCTAATCGCAGATTGTTTTCGAACAACCGCAGCAGACAAGATGGATAAACTTCGCAGGGTCGGAGGTGGTCATCCGATTTCTGATTTTCAACACTACGTGGACGCCGAAAATATTTCGACCCTTGCAAGTCAGGATATAACTGCGGCCGTTGCGCCCTCAATCGATCTGGAACAAGAATTGTTTAATGTCTTTGGCCACGCAATACAGCGGGTCGATGATGAGTTAAAGGTTGGTAAGCCGACTCTTCGCTGGTTTTTGCATCGGTTGCTCAATTTGATCCTAAACAAAAAACGCAGGTTTCGCCTTGGACGGCGCCTGTTCGAAAAAGACCGAACTGCCGAAGCATTCATGGCACACAATCAGTATATGATCTTATCACTACAACTGCGGTGATCCTTGCTCAAAGCCTGGTCGCGGGTAACTTTACCCGCACTTCGAATGCCCGCAGCTGCGGCAGGTCATGCACCCTTCGACCATCTGCATGTCAAACTGACCACAGCTGGGGCAGGCTTTGCCACGGGACTCATTCAAATTCACAATCTGCTGGCCCGCTTTGGGATCTTCCTTTAATCCCATTCCCTCACCTTCCAAAAATCCAATAGCGATCATGTGCTGTTCCAAAACACCACCAATCGCGGCTAAGATCGAGGGGATGTATTTTCCCTGCACCCATGCACCACCGCGTGGGTCAAAAACGGCCTTTAACTCTTCAACAACAAAACTGACATCCCCCCCCCGCCGGAACACGGCCGAAATCATCCGCGTCAGGGCAACGGTCCATGCGAAATGCTCCATATTCTTTGAATTGATGAACACCTCAAATGGACGACGATGGCCATTTATGATCACATCATTCACCGTGACATAAATCGCATGCTCGCTGTCAGGCCATTTCAGTTTATAGGTGTTGCCTTCCAACGTCTGTGGTCGATCAAGTGGCTCTGCCATATAGATCACATCAGCACCCTGATCTGCCTCGGGAACGGCTTCGCTACTTTCTGAAACACTTAGGACAGAACCTGTTACGTCGTTGGGACGATAGGTCGTGCACCCCTTGCACCCCGTTTCATAGGCCTGCATATACACATCCTGAAAGTCGTCAAAATTGATATCCTCTGGGCAGTTGATGGTTTTTGAAATCGAACTATCGATCCATTTTTGCGCCGCAGCTTGCATTTTCACATGATCTAATGGCGCAAGCGTTTGCGCGTTCACAAAATAATCGGGCAGTGCGGCATCGCCAAATTTGTCGCGCCACATTTGCACCGCGTAATCAACGACTTCTTCTTCGGTGCGCGTGCCGTCCTTTTGCAATACTTTGCGCGTATACGCATAGGCAAACACAGGTTCGATCCCTGAGCTTACATTACCCGCATATAGGCTGATGGTGCCTGTCGGAGCGATTGAGGTCAACAAGGCGTTGCGAATGCCATGCGTGCGAATTGCGGCGCGCACATCTTCGTCCATTTGCAGCATCGCATCCGATGCTAGAAAAGGTTCAGCGTCAAAGAGCGGGAATGCACCCTTTTCCTTGGCAAGCTCCACCGACGCCAGATATGCGGCGCGCGCAATCGCGTGCAACCAGCGATCGGTTTGCCGCGCCGCTTCGTCTGACCCATAGCGCAGTCCCGTCATCAAAAGCGCATCTGCCAATCCAGTCACACCCAGACCTATGCGGCGTTTGGCTTGCGCTTCTTGTGCTTGCGCTTGCAATGGGAATTCAGATGCATCAACGACATTATCCATCATCCGCACCGCAGTTGCGACCAACTTCCCAAGCCCATCAATATCCAAATCTGCATCTGTTTCAAACGGGTCCTTGACCAGCCGGGCCAAGTTTATCGATCCCAACAAACATGCGCCATAAGGCGGCAATGGCTGTTCACCACAGGGGTTCGTGGCCGCAATAGTTTCGCAATACCCAAGGTTGTTTGCCTTATTGATCCGATCGATAAAAATCACACCAGGCTCTGCATAATCATAGGTCGAGCGCATAATTTTGTTCCACAAATCCCGCGCCTGAACTGTTTGATAAACCTTGCCATCAAACACCAAATCCCATGATCCGTTTGTCTTGACCGCGTCCATAAACGGGTCTGTGATTAGCACGGACACATTGAACATCCGCAAACGGGCCGCATCCGATTTCGCTGTGATGAAATCCTCGATATCTGGATGATCACAGCGCATCGTAGCCATCATGGCCCCACGACGCGATCCTGCGGACATGATCGTGCGACACATACTGTCCCACACATCCATGAATGAAAGAGGCCCAGACGCGTCTGCAGCAACCCCTGTTACCAAGGCGCCTTTTGGGCGTATCGTACTGAAATCATAGCCAATTCCACCGCCTTGCTGCATTGTTAATGCGGCTTCTTTTAGCATGTCGAAAATACCGCCCATACTATCAGGGATTGTCCCCATGACAAAGCAATTGAACAATGTCACCTTCCGCGCTGTTCCAGCCCCCGCGGTGATGCGTCCCGCAGGTAGGAATTTAAAATCCTCAAGGGCGGAATAAAATTCGTTTTCCCAGTGATCCGCATCCTTTTCAACCACAGCCAAAGCACCCGCAATCCGTCGCCAGGAATCTTCAACAGTACCATCAAGAGGCGTGCCATCCGCTTCTTTAAAGCGATATTTCATATCCCAGATTTGCTCTGCTATTGGGGCTGCGAAACGTGTCATTCTCTGGCTCTCCAGCTGGGGTGATTTTTTGCGTGTTAGGACTAGACTAACTAGAGCTTATACCATCAAAGGTCAACTTGCCAAACGCAGAATTATCGGTATTCTACACCACAAATTGGGGTTATAAATGACAAATCAACTACATCTTGTGAAGTTAAGTGTCGGGAGCGAGGGAATCGATGGTTTGCGCGCCTGGCAGTCCAGTGCCCCAGCACAAGGGCCCGATGGCCGACCACGCCACATCACACGGATGTGGCCCAAACAAGAAAAAGACTTACTGAAGGGCGGGTCTATTTATTGGGTGATCAAACGGTTTATCCAATGCCGCCAACGTATTTTGCGACTGGATGAAGTCATCGGCACAGATGGCATTCGCCGATGCGCGATTGTTCTTGATCCTGAACTTGTCCTCACAACCCAAGTACCCCGCCGTCCGTTCCAAGGCTGGCGGTACTTAAAGGGCGAAGATGCCCCCCTAGACCTGAGTAAATCGCGTGCATCTGAGGATCCTCTGCCCCCGGAATTGGCAGGAAAATTGGCCGAAATTGGGGTTCTGTAAAACGTCGGTATAATGTCGGTGTGACGTCGGTACATCGCAGTGGGGATAAAACGCGACATTCATCAACACAGTCGGATCAAATGCGATTGTTTGATCCTCTAGATTCCCAAAATCCTAAGCAAATTTGCCAGATCTTTTCGCTCTTGGGGTGTGATATCCACACCACGCGAGCGCAACAAGCAGGCCTGAGATTTCAGGATCAAACCATCGCGTAGAATCTTTAGGTGATTGGCCCGCAGTGTCTCACCCGAGGATGTGATATCAGCGATCGCCTCTGCTGTTTCATTTTTCACGGTGCCTTCGGTTGCGCCTTGGCTATCGACAATCTGATAATCCGCAACCCCTGCCTGTTTCAGGAACTCCCGAACCAAGCGGTGGTATTTCGTGGCAATCCTCAAACGGAAACCGTGTTGCATCCGAAATGCAGCAGACACAGCATCCAAATCATCCAAGGTGTCAACATCAATCCAGCAATTCGGCACGGCCAAAATAAGATCCGCAAACCCAAATCCAAGTTCGGCCATCACCTCAACCCGTTGATCCCACGCCGCCAGTTTTTCGCGGATTAGATCAATTCCAGTCACACCAAGATGAATTCGCCCTGCGGCCAATTCCCGTGGAATTTCACCTGCGGACAACAGAACCAATTCCACGCCCGGAGCACCATCAACGGCACCCGCATATTCCCGATCAGACCCAGTGCGTGCCAAGGTCACACCGCGTACACCAAACCAATCAAAGGTTCTTTCCATCAGTCGTCCCTTGGACGGCACCCCCAGTTTGATGGTCATGACGCATCTCCTGATATTTGTAGCAATAGATCAGGACGGATGACGCCACCGACCGCAGGGATGGCATCGCCTTTCCCCAGTCGCTGAGTCAGGGCATCGTATCGCCCGCCCGTAGCAACGGGACTAAGGCCAGCCTGACTAATTGCGTTAAATCCGAACACGAACCCATCATAATATTCCATCGATGTTCGACCAAAACTGGCCTCAAACATAAGAGACTGGATTTCAACATCGCGATCGGCCAGTGCATCCAACCGATCAGCCAAACGCGCAACCGCACCCGAAATAGAGGGCATGTCAACGGCAATGTCGCGCAGTTGTTCAAGTGCATTTGGACAAGTTTCCCGAACACTCAACAGCGCGTCAATCAATGCAACTTCGGCGTCTGAAATTGGATCGAGTGCTGCATCAAGCCTTAGGTTTTCAATTCTCTCGGCGACTTCGGCCGCACTACGTAAGCCAATTTGAGGACCAGCAGATGCAAAAGGATCTGCTGCATTCAATAATGCCTGCCGCGTTGCAGGCGCGTCGCTGCGCCCAGAAAAGCGGTCTAACAAAGTGCGAAACCGGCGCGGGCGCCAAATATGTCGGCGAAGCGCTGCCTTACGACGATCTGATGTCCTTAGCCCATTAACCGCCGCCATTAAAATTCCAATGTCGCCAATCGTTGCACGCACAGGGGTATTGCCAAGTGCTGTTTGGATAAGAGCAAATACCTCGGCATCGGTTTGTGCTGGGTTTGTGCGATCAAACACCTCGTATCCAACTTGCAAATATTCATTTGCGCGTGTTGCATCGTCTTCTTGACGACGAAACACAACCCCGTTGTAGGTATAGCGCGCAGGTTCTGCGCCTTGGTCCATGTGCATCTGAACGACAGGAACCGTAAAATCGGGGCGCAACATTTGTTCGCCACGCAGTGGATCTGATGTGACATAGGCGCGTGCACGGATATCTTCGCCATAAAGATCAAGCAAAGTTTCCGCAGGCTGCAAAATCGCAGCCTGAACCGTGTGGGCGCCTGCATCTTGGAACACTGATTGAATGCGCGTTGCTTCGGCAATCATCTGGGGGTTCATTGTCATCGTCCCGCTTAATCCGACGTGTGAGTGGCGAGGATTTCACGCACCTTTGCAATCATTTGATCTCGCGGAACGGTGAACTGACTTGGGCGCTCTTTCCATTCCTCAAGCGTGGCATTTTGTGCAAGTTGCGCGCCTAGGACCAAATCCTTGATCTGCACGATACCTTGTTCTTTTTCGTCCCCACCTTCGATAATCGCAACTGGCGAGTTGCGTTTGTCTGCGTACTTCAGCTGGTTTCCGAAATTCTTTGGATTTCCAAGGTAGACCTCGCTGCGGATACCATTATTGCGCAACTCTGTGACCATGGCCTGATAATTGGCCATGCGATCACGGTCCATCACGGTCACCACCACTGGGCCTAGCGGGTTTGATCCAATCCGCCCCTTTTCCCGCAGCGCTGCCAACAAGCGATCAACACCGATGGACACCCCTGTTGCCGGTACGGCCTGACCTGTGAAGCGTTTGACCAAATCATCATATCGCCCCCCACCAGACACAGATCCGAATTGGCGTTTGCGGCCCTTTTCATCAAAGATTTCAAAGGTTAGTTCGGCCTCGAAAACGGGGCCTGTGTAATAACCAAGTCCGCGCACAACAGAGGGATCTATCAGGATTTGATCGCCACCATAGCCGCCTGCGTCAAACAGTTCAGCCATGGTTTCCAATTCATTGACACCTTCTGCGCCAACATCTGATCCGCCTATTGCAGCACGTAAATTTGCCAGTGTTGCGGCGGCCGTATCACCACAAGAGGTTAAAAACGCAACAA
The DNA here is from genome assembly GCA_965657135.1 of uncultured Paracoccaceae bacterium. Lineage (GTDB taxonomy): Bacteria > Pseudomonadota > Alphaproteobacteria > Rhodobacterales > Rhodobacteraceae > HIMB11. The sequence goes on along the minus strand of CBFHNF010000001.1, from coordinate 113,343 downwards.
CGGGTGCTGCCTGATCATCAGATAAACCCACACCGTCAATATAGGCGCCAGAGGCATCCAGGCGCCCCTTACCCAGTAGTTCGCGAACACCTGCCTCGCCAACTTTGTCGAACTTATCAATCGTGCGCAAAACGGCGTCACGCTGCGCCGCATCCGCCAGCCCCATAGTTTCCAACACACCGTTCAACACTTTGCGGTTGTTTACGCGCACAAGGTAGTCCCCGCGTGGAATGCCAACGGTTTCCAGCGTATCCGCCAACATGGCGCAAATTTCGCTATCAGCCGCAACCGTGGGCGCACCAACGATATCCGCGTCACATTGATAAAACTGACGATAGCGGCCTGGGCCGGGTTTTTCATTCCGCCACACTGGACCCATCGCATAACGACGATACGGGTTTGGTAAATCATTGCGATGCTGGGCATAGACACGGGCCAAAGGCGCTGTCAGATCATAGCGCAGGGCCAGCCAATCGCCTTCTTCCTCTTGCCAGGCAAAAACACCTTCGTTTGGGCGATCTACATCTGGCAAAAATTTTCCAAGTGCTTCCACCGTTTCGACAGCAGAACTTTCCAGCGCATCAAAGCCATAATGATGATAGACACCCGCGATCTGAGACAGCATTTCAGAACGTTCGCTTACTTCGGTTCCGAAGTAATCACGAAACCCTTTGGGCGTTTCCGCCTTTGGGCGCGGTTGTTTTTTCTCTTTGGCCATGGTCGTTTTCCAAGCTAACTTTTCGGAGTTCGCTCTAACGCAGATATCCTAAATGAGCAAGCCAACACCATAAGATCGGCTTGATTGTCGCGATTGCCCCTCTAGTTGATCAGGCATGAGTAATGTTTTGATAATTGGTCACACCGGTGGCATCGGACGCGCCCTTTTTGATGCGTATGTGGCAAAGGGTGCGAATGTGACGGGCCTGTCGCGCAAATCGCATGGATTGGATTTCATGCAACCTGAAACGGTGGACACCGTAATGACGTCGATTGAAGGACCCTTTCAGCGCGTCATTATCGCCAGTGGCGCGCTAGAAATTAATAACTATGCCCCAGAAAAAACCATCCAATCCATCAAGGCGCAGGGGATGGCCGATCAATTTGCAGTCAATGCAATTGGCCCAGCCCTTATCTTGAAACACATTAAGCGGATTTGCCCTCGACGCGCGCCCGCCATCGTCGCTGTATTATCCGCGCGAGTGGGATCCATCGGGGATAATAACATCGGGGGGTGGATCAGCTATCGCGCCGCCAAAGCGGCCGTGAACCAAATCGTGCGCACCAGCTCAATTGAACTCAGCCGCACGCATCCTGATCTATCTTTGATTGCCTTACATCCGGGCACCGTGGCCACACAGTTTAGCGCAAATTATACGACGCGTCATCCGACTGAAACGCCAACAAATGCTGCGCAGCATATGATAGATGTGATTGAAAAAATGACCCCGAAAACAACAGGTCAGTTTTTTGATTGGGCTGGGAAACCCGTCGAATGGTAAGGCAGATTATCGTGATTTTAGGGGATCAACTATCCCCCGCAAACCCAGCACTTCGCCAAGCTGACCCAAAGCAAGATATTGTTTTTATGGGAGAAGTTGGAGGTGAGGCAACATATGTTCATCATCACCCGCAGAAAATAACGCTTATTCTAAGTGCGATGCGTCACTTTGCACAACAGCTGTGCGAAACTGGATGGCGCGTTCAATACACCCAACTGGACGATCCAGAAAATCATCAAACGCTCAGTGCAGAGATTGTGAAAATTGCTGCGCAGCATAAATGCACAAAAATCATAGTGACAGAACCTACAGAATGGCGGGTTATCGACGATATGGCGGCCTTACCATTAGATGTGACCCTGGTTACGGATGATCGGTTTTTTGCATCGCACGTTGACTTCGAAACATGGGCGCAGGGGCGAAAATCGCTGCGCATGGAGTATTTTTATCGCGAGATGCGGAAAAAGACGGGTTATTTGATGGAGGGCGGAAAACCTGTCGGTGGACAGTGGAACTATGACCATGACAATCGCAAAGCAGCGCCCAAAGATGTCACATATCCGGGCCCTTTACCCTTCGTTCCTGACGATATCACCACCGACGTTATGCGCAGCGTGAAGGAACGTTTCGGCGCACATTTCGGATCACTAGATCAATTTGAATATGCTGTAACACGCTCTGATGCTCTGCGCGCGCTAGATCACTTCATCACCCATGCATTGCCCCGATTTGGGGATTATCAGGATGCCATGTTGCGCGATAATCGGCATCTATATCATTCTGTTCTCTCACCCTACATCAACATCGGCCTTCTTTCTCCGAAAGAAGTCTGTGACGCCGCCGCACTAGCGTTCAAGAATGGACACGCACCAATCAACGCGGTCGAGGGTTTTATTCGTCAGATTTTGGGGTGGCGGGAATTTATGCGAGGCATCTATTTTCTGCAGGGACGCGATTATGTACATTCAAATGCACTTGGGCATGATCGACCGTTACCCAATGTCTATTGGGGAGGCGACAGTAAAATGATGTGCATGACAAAAGCTGTCGAACAAACGCACGACACGGCCTATGCCCATCACATTCAGCGTTTGATGGTGACTGGAAACTACGCGCTTCTTGCGGGTGTGGATCCTTATCAAGTTCATGAGTGGTATTTGGGCGTCTATGCCGATGCATTCGAATGGGTCGAAGCCCCAAACACCATTGGGATGAGCCAATTTGCCGATGGCGGCATAGTTGGATCGAAACCCTATGTCAGCAGCGGGGCCTATATCAATCGCATGTCTGATTATTGCAAATCATGTGCCTACAAAGTCACCGCCAAGACGGGGCCAGATGCATGCCCATTCAACCTGCTCTATTGGCATTTTTTGATGCGCCATCGGGACAAATTCGCAAAAAATCCGAGAATGGCGCAAATGTATCGTACATGGGATCGAATGGATGCCGATCACCGGGCGAGCGTTTTGAAACAAGCGGATGTGTATTTAGACGCCGAAGTTCCGCGAATTACTGATCCGCGTTGCTAACCAATGCCCCATTGTTCCACTCACCACTAGCGGTGTTTCCATTCGCAAAGCGAATTGTGCCCTGACCTTGGCGTTTGCCACGCTTAAACGTGCCCTCATAAACATCGCCATTGGCATATGTGGCAACACCCTGACCCGTAATTTCACCATTTTCCCAGTCGCCAATATAGGTAAATCCGTCGGTCAATGTGATTGTGCCCTGGCCGTGACGTTGCCCGTTCAAATAGTCACCTTCATAGACCATTCCATCAGCAAAAGTTGCCTTGCCCTTGCCCGAACGGGTTCCATCCTGCCACTCACCTTCATAGGTATAACCATCGACATAAGTCATCACGCCAAAACCGTGATTGCGGGCATTGTGAAACGTACCTTTATACGTAACACCGTTGGCATAAATTGCTATGCCCTCGCCTTCGATAACACCGCCGCTCCAGCCTCCTTCATAGCTTGCGCCGTCAGGATAAACGATTTTACCCGTTCCATCCGCTAATCCATCAACGAAATTACCACTGTATATTGACCCATCCGGATACGTTACTTGGCCCTGCCCTTGGATTTGGCCACCTTCCCAGTTGCCGACGTATTGGTATCCATCACTACCAATAAACGCACCCTGACCAACGCGCTGATCATTTTCAAAGTTGCCTTCGTAAATGTCGCCATTGGCATAAACGACCTTGCCCTGCCCCTGTCGGCGTCCATCAACCATATTACCTTCATAAATATCACCGTTTGGCTGGGTCAGTTTGCCAAAACCATTGATTTCGCCTGCCTTCCAAAGGCCCTCGAAGATCAACCCCTCAGGCATTTCCAAACGACCGCGCCCCTCTCGGGCGCCGCGCACGACGCTGCCATCATAGATCGTTCCATCGGGATAAGTAATGCGTGCCGCACCTTCTTTTACCCCATTGATCCAATCACCATCGTAAATATAGCCATCTGGGTTCGTCATTACACCACGACCATGGTGCATTGCGTCGCGAAACCCGCCCTCATAGCGGGCACCATTTGGGTATTCAGCGACCCCTTGGCCCGAAATTTTTCCGTCTAGCCAACTGCCTTCGTAGGTTCCACCATCCGCAAAGGTAATCTTTCCCGTTCCCTCTGGCTTTCCTTTGACAAAGCTGCCTTCATAAGTCGAACCATTTGGAAAATAGGCAATGCCGTTTCCGCGAATTTCACCATCCACCCAGTCGCCTGCGTATTGATATCCGTTTGGCAAGGTGTAGGTGCCAGTTCCATGCTGTAAACCGTTGCGAAATGTGCCTTCATAAATACCACCGTCGTCATATTGTTTTATCACGACATCGGATGTTTGGGCGGCCAACGGTGCGGACATCATTACTGCCGCAAATAGGGTCATTTTCAGTACACGTAGCGTCATGGTTGCCTGCATTTTTTCTAAGCTTGTGCGCAGCTTAGTAAACCAGTCGCCATCTGACAATGGCCTTTATAAATCACCAATGGGGTGGGCGTTGATCAGCCACATATTCAAGGCCTTCACTTTCACGTGCTGCCTCTCGCTGCATTAACACCCCAACGCGCCGTTCCAACATGTGAATCCGGTTCGCCTGATCGGCGACAATATCGGAAAGTTCGTCATTGACTTTGGTGATATGCGCAAGCGCAGTTTCCAAATCCACAAGGCGGCGTTCAACATCGTGACCATTTTGATCCATCAAAACATCCTTTCTTATAGATGTGCATCACATGCATTGAACGCACTGCCCCAAAAATGCAATAGTTTTAACATGTCATAGCCCTGTGGAAGTAGTATCTAGGGCAAAGATAACGAGTTTTTGAATTTGGATCAGGTCGGGAACATATACGCCGTTTATGATCCATATATTGAAGAAGATAGATTGCATATTGAGCGTATTGATCACCCAAATCTTGTTTCATTAAAGGCAATCGGATTAGAGCACAAGTCAGCAATGGTGCTACGCCGAATGGACCAATTGAAACCCATCATGCGCGGCGCGATTGAGGTCACCTTAACAGACATTGAATTTTATCAACGGAATCGAGATCGCAAAAATATCCTGATCTATCGTCGTAATATTGAAGCCTATTTAATTGAGCGCGACAAGGAACATCGCGTTGATCGGTTCCGTCGGGCTTTCAAACGGCGTCGCGCTGCCCGCGAAGCCTAAGATTTTATGAAAACCACATCTTTTCATTTCTAATTTCTTGGCTATAGTCGCTCCTATGATGAATTCTAGCGCCATATCACTGTGCCACGCCCGCCTGGGTCCACTGGCACTCGGCCTCCTACTAAGCAGCCTCTGAGCGTGCCATATCCGGTGCGTCCGCTCAGAGGGGACAGCAGAGCGCACCGACATGGAACCGCTTAGTAGACATAGAAAAAGAGAACTCAGATGACACAATCCGACAACAAAGACCGCGTGGTGATCTTTGACACGACCTTGCGCGACGGTGAACAATCACCGGGCGCAACCATGACGCATGATGAAAAGCTAGAGATTGCCGAGCTTCTGGATGACATGGGTGTTGATATTATCGAGGCAGGTTTCCCAATTGCATCCGAGGGCGATTTCCGCGCAGTTTCTGAAATCGCCCGCCGAAGTAAGACTTCTGTAATTTGTGGTCTGGCACGTGCGAACTTTGGCGATATTGATCGCTGCTGGGAGGCCGTACGTAATTCAAAACGACCACGCATCCACACGTTTATTGGAACCTCACCATTGCACCGAGCGATCCCGAATTTAGATCAGGATCAAATGGCAGAACGCATTCATGAAACGGTGACGCATGCGCGCAACCTGTGCGACAATATTCAATGGTCACCAATGGATGCGACGCGCACCGAACACGACTATTTGTGCCGCGTGGTGGAAATCGCGATCAAGGCTGGCGCAACAACAATCAATATTCCAGATACCGTGGGTTATACCGCACCCGTGGAAAGTGCTGATTTGATCCGCATGTTGATTGAAAAGGTTCCAGGCGCTGATGACGTTATTTTTGCCACTCATTGTCATAACGATTTGGGTATGGCCACTGCCAATTCGCTTGCTGCCGTAGAGGGTGGCGCGCGCCAGATCGAATGTACGATCAATGGGCTTGGGGAACGCGCAGGAAATACGGCTCTTGAAGAAGTGGTTATGGCCCTAAAAGTACGCGGCGATATCATGCCCTATTTCACGGGCATAGACACAACTAAGATCATGAATATTTCACGACGTGTGGCCTCGGTTTCTGGTTTCCCTGTACAGTTCAACAAAGCCATAGTTGGCAAAAATGCATTTGCCCACGAGAGCGGTATTCACCAAGACGGCATGCTGAAAAACGCTGAAACATTCGAAATCATGCGTCCAGAAGATGTGGGTCTGTCTGAGACAAATTTGGTTATGGGAAAACATTCAGGTCGTGCGGCGCTTCGTTCAAAGTTAGAAGACTTGGGATATGTTCTTGCCGACAATCAGCTGAAGGACGTGTTTGTCCGCTTTAAAGAATTGGCCGATCGCAAAAAAGAGGTCTATGATGAAGACCTGATCGCGTTGATGCGTGCAGGTGAAGATGCAGAAAATGATCACATCACCCTGAAATCATTGCGGGTTATTTGCGGCACTGGCGAACCACAAACGGCCGAAATGACATTGATCATCGGCGGGGAAGAGGTATCTACAACCGCCAGTGGGGACGGCCCTGTTGATGCAACATTCAACGCCGTAAAAGCGCTTTACGGACATCAGGCGCGCCTACAACTATACCAAGTTCACGCAGTCACCGAAGGCACAGACGCCCAAGCCACTGTAAGCGTCCGCATGGATGAGGACGGCAATATTGCAACGGGTCAATCTGCAGATACCGATACTGTTGTCGCAAGTGCTAAAGCCTACATCAACGCGCTAAATCGGCTATATGTGCGTCGCGGTCGTTTGGGCGAAGACAAACGTGAAGTGAACTGGAAAGACGTTTCCTAATTCCACTTTTGCCGATTGAAATAAAAATTTGAACAAAACGCCACGCGCTAAATTTTCGCGTGGCGTTAAGAAATGAAGATTTAAAGTGGAGCACGCACCCGTGCGCGTTGCAGTTCAATCAATCCCATTGTGGTCCAACCAACAAAATTCGTCTCAACCGAATCTTTTCGCAATGCGGCCTTTAGGGCTGCTTCTAATGTTTTGCGATCTTTCTTTGGCATCGGGGCCGGGTCGATGACAACCTGCCCGCCTAATCCCCGCAATCGCAGCTGGCGTGGTAAATCACGCGCCATTGCAATATTCGCCTTAAGACCCGCAGCCGGCGATGTGTCTTTGCCTGTATTCACATCAACCGTCACAAATGCGTGCGTTGGTTCCACAAAATAGTGACCACCCTCGATGCGGACCGCTGGGGATTTCATATCCTCAATCATGTCCATTACACCGTGTGTTTCAAAACACCCAGATTCCGTAACAACATCTGCGGGTTCAACCCATTCACGCCAACCCAACGTGTGTGGCGTATCCGCCGCAACCAAAACTTCAAGCCCGCCTTCTTGGTCGGACATCACATTACTGGCAAGTTCCAGCATGTTCTGCGCATCCTCTAGGACGTCTTCATTTTCTGCATCCGCACAACTGGAACGTAAAATCATTCCGTATTCAAAAGGATCCATTCCTTCGCGGATCAACTGCAACAATTCATCACGCCGTTCATCGTCCTTTATGCTGCGAGAAACATTCAGTCCTGGAGCATCAGGGGTAACGATGACATAGCGGCTTTTGAACAAAAGTTTTGAGGTGACTGGAATTGCTTTGCCCGGTTCGGCAAACCCGCTGATTTGCACCAACAACGTTTGACCGGGTGCCAAACCTTTGACCTGACGCAAAAATGCGGGGCCATCAGGGGTTTTTAGGAACATACCCCCCTGTCCCTTGATCGGTCTATCAGCAACCGCACGGAAAATCCTGCCTGGCGCGGGTAAATCAGTTTCAATAAAAAGGTCTTGTAACTTGCCATTTTCAACAAGTGCTGCAGCCTCACGTTCACCGATATGATCCAACAGGATTTGTCGTCCCTTCATGATGTCCCTCCAAAGGTTTTGACGCCCACCGCATTCAATAAGGCATAGGTTTCCGCAACAGGTAGGCCCATGATCGCCGAATAAGATCCGCTAATCCATGGAACAAATGCGCCGGCAGGACCCTGAATTCCATAGCCTCCGGCCTTACCTTGCCAATCATTGGTGCTTAGATACGCATCGACCTCAAAATCGCTCAAAACTTTCATTTTAACGATACTCACGCAATCCTTTTGCCAGATGGTCACACCTTTTTTAACAGCAACAGATGTAATCACACGATGACGACGTCCTGATAGTTTTTTCAAAAACTGTCGGGCTTCTGCTTCATCGGCTGGTTTGCCCAAAATTTGCCGACCTAAGGCAACGGTGGTATCTCCACATAGAGCAATTTCATCAGATGCGAGCGTGATGGCATCAACTTTTGCTTTTGTCACACGATTACAGTAATTGCGTGGCAGCTCTCCCTTCAACGGGGATTCGTCAATATCAGGGGGGCGCACATCGTCAATGTGCACGCCAAGTTGCCCCAACAGCTCTTTTCGCCGCGGGCTGCCTGATCCAAGAACAAGTTTCACTTACTTGAAACGATAATTGATCCGACCTTTGGTTAGGTCATAAGGCGTCATTTCAACTTGAACACGGTCGCCAGCCAAAACCCGAATACGGTTTTTGCGCATTTTTCCTGCCATATGTGCGTTGATCTCATGGCCGTTTTCAAGCTCGACCAGAAACGTCGCATTTGGCAAGAGTTCCTTAACGACACCTGGAAATTCGAGCAATTCTTCCTTGGCCATAGTCTCTCCTACATAAAGTTACGTAGTGCGTATCCTAACGCACCTCGCGCTAAATGTATCTATTTTAGAAATTTTTCAAGTGGATTCCGTTGGAACTGTGACAACTGGGACAGATAGGTCGCGCACATCTTGTTCGGCCCAATGGGTTCTATTCAAAACAACACCATCTTTTCTGACCTCTTTGATCGCATTTAAATCGATATCGCAATAGGTCCATCCGGGCTTTCCCATCTCACCAATTGCCATCACGCCATCTGCTGGAAATCCCCGATCAGGGGGGCCAAAAACGCCACCAGCGCCCGTTGCCTGATCAACACCGTTAAATCTTGGTTCATTACTTATGAGCGACGCCATGACAGACACACACTGGTTTTCCAGCGCACGTGCCGTCGCACCAATGCGAACGCGCCAATATCCATGCCATGCTTCGGTACACGAAGGCACTAACAAAACATCCACATCTTTTAACGCGCGACCCAGTTTGGGGAATTCACTGTCGTAACATATTAGCACGCCAAAACGACCCAATTCAGTTTCGATCACGTTCAAAGGATTTCCATTTTCCACGCTCCATTCTTCGCGCTCAAAGCGAGTCATAATTTGTTTGTCTTGAAAAATGTAATCTCCGCTTGGATTGAATATGCCCAATCTATTGACATATCGTCCCTGATCCCAAACTGGCGCACTGCCTGATAGTATGTACACGCCATATTTCTTGGCTAACTTTGCATGCGCTTCACAAATGCGATCAAATGCGTCCGAAACAGATGATAACGCAGTGTCCATTTCAGCTGCCATTTTCTCGCCGGCCAATGATGAAATTTCCATCGACGCATATTCCGGAAAAACCAGAAATTGTGCCCCTTCCGCCGCAGCCTCCTCGACCCAGCGCTCTAGCTTTTCATAATATTCCTGCCAAGAGGATAACCAGGTTATTTGATAGGCAGCGGTTGCAATACGCATGATGTCCTCATCTATTTTTAATAGTGAACGTAACCTGAGTTTCTGGTTACGCAAAAGAAAAAGAGGGCCAAGGCCCTCTTTTTCCTGCAACACTCATTACCCGCGCACGGCGCAAAATCGTTAACTGCATACACAAAAACTTTACTCGCTAAGCGCCAAATAGACGCCACGTGATATTGCCACCGTTATCAAAAAGGATGAATACAACATAAAGTCTATATAATGGGGTAAAAGGATAATTTTTTGATCGCCGAAATTGATTCAAGCCATTTCCGAAGCCTATTCGTTTATTCGACTGACAAGTTCCAAGAATGATGGGCCAATCGATTCCACCACAATTTTGACACCCTCTGCATTCGGGTGAAGACCATCAGGTTGAAAGAACTTTGATGCGGTTTGATCCAGCTGACCCTCAGTAATGAAGGGTTCAAAGAAACTTGGGACATAAATCGCATCATAATTCTGGGCAAGCTCGGGAAAAATTTGGTCAAACTCTTTTTTATACTCCGGTCCATAATTTGTTGGAGCATAAGTACCAATAACCATGATCTGCAAATTGGCGCCCTTCAATTCGTCTAGAATCCCGACCAAATTTTGGCGCACGACATTTGGGGCAATCCCGCGCAACATATCGTTTCCACCCAGCGCCACGACTGCACCCTCCAATCCGGGTTCAAGCGACCAAGCTACACGTTCCAATCCGCCTGCAGTTGTATCGCCAGAAACACCTGCATTGATCAACCTGATGTCGTGCGCATTCGTGCTTAGAAACCCGCGCAATTGCGGAACCAATCCCTCTTGTTCAATCAACCCGTAACCTTGGGTCAAACTATCCCCAATCATCAAAATATCGATGCGATCATCTGCTTTGACAATTGTGGCACAGCTTAGAAAACATATTGCCAGCATCTTGCCCAAGAATGCACAAGGCCCATATGAAAAGGGCAAGTTAAAAATAAGGCTGATTTGTTTCATGACGTCCCCCATTATCTCTCTTTCAAATGTGCATCTTTCTTTAGAAAGCAATGCTGGAACTGTCGAGATTTTAAAAAACATCTCCCTAGATGTCCTGCCCGGCGAAAGCGTTGGACTGATTGGCCCATCAGGATCAGGGAAATCATCATTGCTTATGCTGTTGGGTGGGTTAGAGCGCGCAAGTCAAGGCGTGGTGAATGTCGTAGGAAACGAGCTCTCGGGTCAAAGCGAAGATCAACTTGCGTTGCTGCGGCGGGATCACATGGGAATTGTGTTTCAATCCTTTCATTTAATCCCGACTATGACGGCATTAGAAAACGTCGCAACTCCGCTGGAACTGGCGGGTGTCAGCGATGCGTTTCATCGTGCGAAAGAGGCGCTGGATGGCGTCGGCTTGGCACATCGCCACGATCATTTTCCAGCACAACTTTCTGGTGGTGAACAACAACGAGTAGCGCTGGCCCGTGCGGTAGTCGGGCGTCCCAAAGTCCTGCTTGCGGACGAGCCAACTGGAAACTTGGATGGCCCAAATGGTGCGGCAATCATGGATCTAATTTTTTCTTTGGGCGAACAATTCGGTTCCACCCTTATTTTGGTTACACATGATCCGGTGCTTGCAAATCGCTGTGATCGTATCATTCGTTTGCGCGATGGCATGATTGAGCAAGAGGCATTAAAATGAGCTGGCGTATATCTGCCAAAATTGCACGTCGTGAATTACGTGGGGGAGTAGTAGGCTTTCGCATTTTAATCGCATGCCTTGCGTTGGGCGTTGCAGCGATTGCCGCAGTTGGTACCGTGCGCAGCGGAATTCAAGCTGGACTTGTGTCCGAGGGTGCTGCCCTACTTGGTGGGGATGCAGAGGCTGAATTCACATACCGATTTGCCAACGCACAAGAACTAGACTGGATGCAGACTCGCGCAGTCGCCGTATCACAAGTGGTTGATTTCCGCTCAATGGTTGTTGTTGAACGAAATGAAACCACTGAACGTGGCCTGACACAGATCAAGGCGGTGGATGCGCTGTATCCACTTTATGGTGTTCCCAAACTGCAATCTGGTCAATCACTTGCAGATGCACTGAAAGGAACTGGGACACACCCTGCAGCCGTTATGGAGCGCCTATTGGCGGATCGCTTGGCGCTTGGAATTGGTGATACTTTCAAGTTAGGAACAACGATTTTTCAACTGGCCGATATCATAACGTATATCCCAGACGGGGCGGGTGATGGTTTCGGGCTTGGGCCGCGCACACTTGTTATGACAAAAGATCTAGAGCGTTCTGGGCTCATTGCACCTGGCACGTTGTTTAGTACAAAATATAGGCTCAGACTGGAGCAAAACGCAGACTTGGATCAGTTGTCAAATGACGTGGCTGTTGATCTGGCCGCAAGTGGTCTAAGATGGCGCGACGCCAGAGAAGCATCGCCGGGCATTTCAGAATTCATTGAGCGGTTGGGCGCGTTCTTAATCCTTGTGGGTCTTGCGGGATTGGCCGTTGGTGGGATTGGCGTATCCTCAGCAGTGCGCACATACCTTGATCGCAAAACCACGGTCATTGCCACTTTGCGCAGCATTGGAGCCTCAAATGCAATCGTGTTTCAATCTTATTTCTTGCAAATCGCGGTTTTGTCTTTGATCGGTATCCTGATTGGTCTGGCCCTGGGAATTGGCGCTCCAATTTCTATTGAACCTATCTTGTCCGCGATGCTTCCATTTCCAATAACGCTGAAAGTATTTGCACGACCCATTGTCGAAGCGACATTGTACGGTATTCTTGCGGCGCTCATTTTTACCATTTGGCCGCTTGCCCGCGCCGAAAAAATCAAGGCTGCAATCCTATTTCGCGACGGTGGGAGCACACACAGGACTTTACCAAGGCCAATCTACATAGTAATCAGTTTGGGTTTATTAGCCCTGTTACTTACCTTGGCATGCTATTTTACGGGTTCTATCCCGTTGACACTATGGACAGCCGTTGGCGTTGTAAAGGCATTGGCGATCTTGTCCATCGCGGCCGTCATGATCCGTAGACTGGCCCATGGGTTGCAAATTTGGTCAAAGGGTCGTGCAGCCCTGCGTTGGGCCTTATCGGCCATCGGCGGTACATCCGAAGGCGCAACTGCCGTCATTTTGTCGATTGGACTGGGTCTGTCTGTATTGGCGAGCATCGGTCAAATTGACGGCAACCTTAGACAAGCCATCAAACAAGATTTGCCCGGAATTGCGCCCTCTTATTTCTTTGTCGATATTCAAAAATCACAAATGCCTCAATTTCGTGAAATTCTGAACTCTGATGAAAAAATCAGCAAATTCGAAGAGGCCTCAATGCTGCGGGGGATCATATCAAAGATTAACGGAAAACCTGCCGCTGAAGTGGCAGGCGATCATTGGGTTATTCAAGGTGATCGCGGCATTACTTATTCCGCAGTACCCAGCCCAGAAACCGAGATCACACAAGGTGAATGGTGGCCTTCCGATTATTCAGGCCCCGCACAAATTAGCTTTTCGAGCGAAGAAGGTGCAGAAATGGGCCTAAAATTAGGGGATGAAATGATCCTAAATGTGTTAGGCCGCGATATTACTGGTACGATAACAAGTTTCCGCAATGTAGATTTTTCAACGGCGGGGATTGGATTTATATTATCTATGAATCCCTCGGCGCTTTCGGATGCGCCGCATAGTTTCATTTCAACTGTTTACACCACACCCGAGAATGAACCGGCACTGCTGAGAACACTAGCCGAGGCGTTCCCAAACATCACAGCCATTCGCGTGCGCGATGCAATTGACCGGGTGTCATCAGTTTTAAATTCGATTGCATCGGCAACGGCATATGGTGCGTTGGCCACGCTACTGACCGGTTTTCTAGTCCTGATTGGATCAGCGGCATCTGCCCTTCACGCACGCCAATACGAAGCCGCAATTTTGAAAACGTTGGGGGCCACACGCCGTTCAATCTTGGTCAGTTTTGCAATGCGAGCGGCAATGATTGGTGCGGCGGCAGGCTGTGTAGCGATTGGCGCAGGTGCGCTTGGGGGATGGGCCGTGACATATTTTGTGATGGAAACCGATTTTTCAGTCATTTGGCCAAATGCTTTTGCTATCGTATGTGGTGGGGTTTTGGCGAATGTCTTGGCCAATCTTGCATTTGCATGGCGCGCATTGAACGCACCAGCCGCACAAATTTTGCGAGCCCGCGAGTAGCAATACGACCAAAATCGTTTACCTTAGGGTCAAATTCATTTAAACGGGCCAAACACATGAACACATCTGCATCGATCAGTCTTGCCAGTGACACCAAAATGCAAATCATAGAACTGGTTCGCAACGCCGCACGTTCGGAGATTATGCCAAGGTTTCAGAACCTATCCGCAGAGCACATTGCAACCAAGTCACGCGACGATGATTTGGTGACCGAAGCCGATCTGGCATCCGAGTTACGCATCACCCAAGGCCTGCAAAACATGTTCCCAGATGCGGCAATCGTCGGTGAGGAAGCCATTGCCAAAAACCCAAGTTTACGAGATGAGATGAGCGAACATGAAGTCTGCTTTGTCATCGATCCAATTGATGGTACTTGGAATTTTGCAAACGGTATTCCGCTGTTTGGTGTCATCCTATCTATACTGAATTTTGGGCGTCCGATTTACGGCCTGTTGTATGATCCGGTTATGGACGACTACATAGAGGCACACTTAGAAAAGGGCATCAGCGAATTCGGCGATCGTAATAATGTGCGACGCCCCTTAAAAACAGCAACACACCGCCCAACTGATGAGTTGTCGGGCTACATCCATTTTGGACTGATGCCCAAAAAGACACAATTTAAATTGGCACCCCATTTACCCAAATTCAGACGGACAACTGTCCTGCGCTGTTCATGTCACGAATATCGTATTTTGGCACAAGGGCACATGGATTTTTGTTTGTCGTCCATACTGAACCCTTGGGATCACGCTGCAGGCGTAGTAACAACACAGATGGCGGGGGGCGTTTCAAGAATGCTGGATGGTCAAGATTATAATGCCCGCATCACAAACGGATATTTACTAAGTGCGTCCTCCCAAACAACGTGGAACGCCGTCGCTGAAATTCTGTGTCCTATTTTGCTGGATCAGTAGTACTTAAAAACCTTACATAAGGGTGAGCTAGACTGCTGATCAGATCTTGTCACAAGAACCATCGCGTCCTTAGCCAGAGCAACATTGGCAAACATTGGATCAATTACTTTCAATGCAAAGCGTATGATCTCGGATTACTCTGCGTTACGCGAATTAGTCTGATTTGTATTTTTTTCTGGTTTCGAGCAGTGTCAGGATAAGTTAAGTCGGTGTTATTCGCTCTGATTGAATTTGCAAGATTACAGCAGGCATATCACCAAACAGAAATTGCACAGACCTATTGCAAAAACCCATATGTGATGACACTCTGCGACGTGTAATTTGATCAAATTCTTGCGCCGAAGATTCGGCTCTCGGATGAAGGAGCATATCATGATTGAGAAGCGTCAATTTTATATCAACGGAACTTGGGTTGACCCGATCGACGGACGGGATCATCACGTAATCAATCCATCGACCGAAGAGGCCTGTGCAACAATTTCATTGGGCGGGCAGGCTGATACCGATGCCGCAGTTGCCGCCGCCAAAGCTGCCTTGCGCAACTGGATGGCGACACCCGCAGAAGAGCGGATCGCGCTGGTTGAAAAGTTGCTAGAACTCTACAACGCTCGTGTCTCAGACATGGCCGAAGCGATCAGTCTGGAGATGGGTGCGCCCATTAATATGTCCACGGAACAACAAGCAACCGCAGGATCTTGGCATCTTAAGAATTTCATTCGCGCAGCCAAGGGATTTGAATTTGATCGCCCACTAAATGATCGTGCGCCAAACGATCGTATCATTTATGAAGCTGTTGGGGTTGCCGCCCTGATCACACCTTGGAACTGGCCGATGAACCAAGTGACTTTGAAGGTTGGTGCGGCGGCAATTGCTGGATGTACGATGGTTTTGAAACCATCCGAGGAGAGCCCACTCAACGCAATTATATTTGCTGAGTTAATGGACGAAGCGGGCTTCCCTGCAGGTGTCTTTAACCTTGTAAACGGCGATGGCGTTGGCGTTGGTAGCCAGCTGAGTGCACATCCAGATGTAGATATGGTCAGCTTTACTGGCTCTTCTCGGGCGGGTCGCCTTATTTCAAAAAGTGCTGCAGACACATTGAAGCGCGTACACCTCGAATTGGGTGGAAAAGGCGCAAACATTATCTTTGCGGATGCGGATGAAAAAGCCGTCAAACGTGGTGTCTTGCATTGCATGAATAACACCGGGCAATCGTGCAACGCGCCAACACGCATGTTGGTCCAACGCGAAATGTATGATCAAGCGGTTAATATCGCAGCCGAGACAGCCGCCAAAGTAACCGTCGGTAATTCGGATCAAGAAGGGCGCCACATCGGGCCTGTTGTCAACGCAGTACAATTCGAAAAAATCCAAGCACTGATTGAAAAAGGCATCGAAGAAGGCGCGCGTTTAATCGCGGGTGGCCCCGGGCGCCCCGATGGAATGAATCGTGGTTATTTTGTTCGTCCAACTGTGTTTGCAGATTGCAATAATGATATGACAATCATGCGCGAGGAAATCTTTGGCCCCGTACTGTCGATTATGCCCTTTGACACCGAAGAAGAGGCTATCGAAATTGCAAACGACACTGTTTATGGACTGACCAACTATGTTCAAACACAGGACGGCACGCGCGCCAATCGTCTTGCACGCGCATTACGCTCGGGCATGGTTGAAATGAATGGCAACTCGCGTGGTGCAGGTGCCCCATTCGGCGGGATGAAACAATCCGGGAATGGGCGCGAAGGCGGCCTTTGGGGCATCGAGGACTTTTTGGAAGTTAAATCAGTCGCAGGGTGGACACCCGACGCGTGATATTGCCTGATTATAGGCAATTTCAAACACATGTTAGAAAGTAAGATTGAGGTGCCTTTTTGGCACCTCAATACGTTTAAGTATCAGCCGTCTTTTCGGATCACTTCGTTTTTGGGATCATATGGGCTGTCACATGTGATTACTGCGTCCCATAATTTATCCTGCATTTTCACCTTAAGTTTTTGACCCTCAACTGCCACATCTGGACGCACGTACCCCATGCCGATTGACTGATCGAAGGCAACCGAATAACCCCCAGATGTCAGGCGTCCAACGCGCGTGCCATCTTCAAGATAGAGTGCCTCACGCCCCCAAGGATCGGCATCATCTGGGCCATCAATCAGGACAGTAATGCATTTGCTACGCACGCCAATCGCCTCCAACTCGGCTTTGCCGTAGAACTCTTTGTTCATATCAATAAAGCGGGGCAAATCCGCCTCAAGCGGTGTTGCGTCACGGCCCAATTCGTTGCCAAATGCACGGTAGGATTTTTCCTGACGTAGCCAGTTTTGTGCACGCGCACCGACAAGTTTCATGTCATGCTTTGCACCGGCCTCCATCAGCAAATCCCAAAGATAACGTTGCATCTCGATCGGGTGGTGCAATTCCCAACCCAATTCACCTGTATAGGCCACGCGAATTGCATTAACAGGGCACATGCCCAATTCAATCTGGCGCGCTGACAACCATGGAAAACGCTTGTTCGAAAGCGCGGTTTCAGGATCAGCATCCTTGATCACCTCTTTCAATACATCGCGTGATTTTGGTCCTGCAATGGCAAACACACCCCATTGTGATGTGACATCCTGCACAGACATATATCCGAATTCAGGGATTTTATCGGCAACAGCTTTTTGCAGATAATCACTGTCATAGGCCTGCCATGCACCTGCTGACACAAGGTAATATTCATCCTCGGCAATGCGAACGATGGTATATTCGGTGCGTGTTGTCCCCGAACCGGTAAGCGCATAGGTTAGATTGATACGACCAACTTTGGGAAGTTTGTTACAAGTGAAACAATCCAAGAATTGTGTCGCACCTGGCCCCTTTAGCAGATGTTTTGTAAATGCCGTTGCATCAATCAGGCCAACGCCCTCACGAACGGCCTTTGCTTCGTCCTTGGCGTATTGCCACCAACCGCCACGGCGGAAACTGCGCGCATCATGATCAAAGCTGTCTGAGGCATCCAGCGGACCGTAGTAATTCGGACGTTCCCATCCGTTTACACAACCGAATTGGGCGCCCAGTTCTTTTTGACGATCATAGGCAGGGGCCGTGCGCAATGGGCGGCAGGCCTCACGCTCTTCATCAGGGTGATGAAGGATGTACACGTGTTCATAGCATTCTTCGTTCTTGCGCGCCGCATATTCGGTGGTCATCCATGAGCCATAGCGCTTGGGATCAAGAGAGGCCATGTCGATTTCTGCCTCACCTTCAACCATCATCTGCGCAAGGTAACATCCAGTTCCACCCGCAGCTGTGATCCCGAATGAGAATCCTTCTGCAAGCCACATATTGCGCAAACCAGGTGCAGGGCCAACCAGTGGGTTGCCATCGGGTGTGTAACAAATTGGTCCATTGTAATCATCCTTTAGTCCCACTTCTTCTGTTGATGGGATGCGGTGGATCATGGACATGTACTCTTCTTCGATCCGGTCCAAATCCAATGGGAACAAATCGGCGCGGAAACTGTCGGGGACACCATATTCAAAACGCGCAGGGGCATTGCGTTCGTAGGGTCCTAGGATCCAACCGCCACGTTCTTCGCGCACATACCATTTGGCATCTGCATCGCGCAAAACGGGGTGTTCAATATTGCCCGCCTCGCGATAGGCGACAAGCGCGGGGTCCGGTTCAGTCACAATAAACTGGTGTTCAACTGGGATTGCCGGAATTTTGATGCCCAGCAATTTGGCGGTGCGCTGCGCGTGATTACCTGTTGCTGTCACAACATGTTCAGCCGTAATCACCGTCTGTTCATCGGATGCAACCAAATTGCCACCCTTTTCCACCATTTTGGTAACGGTTACGCGCCATTCGGACCCTGTCCATTCATATCCATCAACCTGCCATTTGCGTTCGATGATCACCCCGCGCTGGCGCGCGCCCTTTGCCATCGCCATGGTGACATCAGCAGGGTTGATGTAGCCATCAGTCGGATGATAAATCGCACCCTTTAAATCCTCTGTCCGCACCAACGGCCAGCGCTCTTTGATTTGCGCTGGCGTCATCCATTCATAGGGCACATCACATGTTTCTGCAGTTGAGGCGTATAACATGTATTCGTCCATACGCTCTTGGGTTTGCGCCATGCGAAGGTTGCCCACGACAAAGAAACCCGCATCCAATCCGGTTTCCTTTTCCAGTGTTTTATAAAAATCGACGGAATATTTGTGGATGTGTGTTGTGGCGTAGGACATATTGAATAACGGCAAAAGGCCCGCCGCGTGCCATGTTGAACCAGAGGTCAACTCATCCCGTTCCAAAAGCATCACATCCTTCCACCCAGCTTTGGCCAGATGATAGGCAATTGATGTTCCAACGGCGCCACCGCCGACAACCAGTGCTTTAACATGAGTTTGCATGAACCCGACTCCTTTGTCGCATAATTAGAAACTCTTTAGCATGTTGATATAATTGTGCGAAACCCAGCCGACCAAAGATCAGCAAAATGCGACGACACGCATCCTGATTCAGGCCTTTGCACTTGAATACTGAGGATCTAGCCCAAACTGATCTTGCGACAAAGCGTTCGCTTCTAAACACTGTTGAAAAGTCTGGCGAAATTACGCTGATGTCAAAACAAGCACGAATTTTGACAAACGATCTCTTTTATCTGATCGTTGCAATGCGTATACAGAATGAAAACTGGGATTTTGATCGACTCATATGTTTGGGCGGTTAAACAAAACAAGGCAGAATAGATGGTAGGACTAGCGAGTTTAACTGGATTATTTTCGGCAGATATGGCCATCGATTTAGGCACCGCAAATACCTTGGTATATGTGAAAGGCCGCGGCGTTATTTTGTCTGAACCCTCTGTTGTCGCCTATCACGTAAAAGATGGGACAAAAAAAGTTCTAGCCGTTGGTGAGGATGCCAAGCTCATGCTGGGCAGAACACCTGGATCAATCGAGGCGATCCGCCCCATGCGTGAGGGTGTGATCGCGGACTTTGATGTCGCTGAAGAGATGATCAAGCACTTCATTCGCAAGGTTCACAAACGCTCGACGTTTTCTAAACCCAAGATTATTGTGTGTGTCCCACATGGGGCAACGCCAGTTGAAAAGCGTGCAATCCGTCAATCGGTTCTATCCGCAGGTGCGCGCAAGGCAGGTTTGATTGCAGAACCGATCGCCGCAGCAATCGGCGCGGGCATGCCGATCACTGATCCGACCGGCAACATGGTCGTTGATATCGGCGGTGGAACCACCGAAGTTGCCGTATTGTCATTGGGTGATATCGTTTATGCGCGCTCTGTCAGAGTTGGTGGTGATCGAATGGATGAAGCAGTCATCAGCTATTTACGTCGCCAACAAAACCTATTGGTCGGCGAGGCAACGGCCGAACGCATCAAAACATCAATCGGCACAGCACGGATGCCTGATGATGGCCGCGGCGCATCTATGATGGTACGTGGACGCGATTTGCTAAATGGTGTTCCAAAAGAAACTGAAATCACTCAGGCCCAAGTAGCAGAAGCTCTTGCAGAGCCGGTTCAACAAATTTGCGAAGCAGTTATGACCGCGCTCGAAGTAACACCGCCTGATCTGGCAGCAGATATCGTTGATCGCGGTGTGATGCTGACTGGGGGTGGAGCATTGTTAGGTGATCTTGATCTTGCGCTGCGTGAACAAACTGGCCTTGCTGTCTCAATCGCTGAAGAAAGCCTAAACTGTGTGGCGATGGGGACGGGCAAAGCGCTTGAGTATGAAAAACAATTACGCCACGCTATTGATTACGACAGTTAAAGAAACTTTTTCAGGTTGAGGGGAAAATTTGGCGCAAAACCGACCCCAAGGAGAAGACTACTTAGCCCCGCTTAAGCAATTATTGGCGGGACTGGTGGTTCTGTCATTGATGGCTATCTTTATCGTTTGGCGTATTGACAGTCCCCGCGTGGAACGCTTTCGGATCATGATGGTTGATCAGTTTCTACCGAGCAGCGAATGGGTCATGGCGCCGATGACGCATGCCGTGAACGTGATCCGGGATTTCCAAAGTTATCAATCCCTATATGAACAAAATCAACAATTGCGTCGCGAACTTCAACAAATGAAAAGTTGGAAAGAAGCAGCGCTACAGCTGGAACAAGAAAATGCACGTCTCTTGGACCTGAATAAATTACAGTTGGATGCCCAACTTACATGGATCAGTGGAATTGTTCGTGCAGATAGCGGATCACCATTTCGACAATCGGTTCTATTAAACGTCGGCGAACAAGACGGCATTCAAAATGGCTGGGCTGCAATGGATGGTTTGGGGTTGGTTGGACGCATTTCTGGAGTAGGCTCAAAAACATCGCGAGTCATTTTGCTAAGCGACCCTTACAGTCAAATTCCAGCCGTCATTCAACCGTCCCGCGAAAACGCCTTGATTGTTGGCGACAATAGCTCAGATCCACTGGTTGATTTTATCGAAAATGCCGATTTGGTCCGCGCTGGTGATCGCATTGTTACATCTGGAAATGGTGGTGTGCTGCCACCCGGTTTATTGATTGGACAGTTGGTTGTTGATCCGAATGGCCGCCTGAGAGTACGTTTGTCCGCAGATTACGAACGGTTAGAATATCTACGCATTTTGCGCGATTATGGAACAGTTGAAATTTCTGATCCGCGAAATGTCCTGCTTTCTAACCAAGGCTTAGACACCGACACAACCCAAGAGCCCAGCGATGGAGGATAGCCGTTACACCGTTTGGAAGTTTCGCGCGGCCTTTTTGTTAATCGGAATGGCGCTTATTATGTTGCGATTGCTACCTCTTCAGACGGTTCCTAGAACATGGGCGGGACCCGACGTTATGCTTTGCCTTGTTTTTGCGTGGAGTATGCGCCGACCCGATTATGTTCCAACATTTCTGATCGCTTGCGTGATTTTGCTCGAGGATTTTTTGTTGCAAAGGCCCCCGGGACTTCATGCGGCCCTGGTTGTAGGATTTAGTTTTTGGCTTAAGGCCAAAGCCCATGGTGCAGAGGATCATTCTTGGAATGTCGAGATTACCTATATCACTATCGCAACGCTTGGAATATTTTTGGCGACACGTTTGATCTATAGCATCGCTTTATTGCCACTTCCTGCGCTTTCATTACACTTTGTCCAGGCGTTAAGCACACTATTATTCTACCCAATAATGGCATTGACCTCTGCAGTGGTGCTGAACATTACTCCGATAAAGCAACGTGAGCCTTAAACCCAGATGAAACCAACAAGCAAATCACAACAAAAAATTTGGCAGCGCTTTTCCCGCCGCTCTATTTTGATTGGTGGGGTGCAGTTGGGCTTTGCTGGTTTACTTGGTCTGCGGATGCGACAATTACAAATTAAAGAAGCCGACCAATTCAGATTACTTGCCGAAGAAAATCGTATCAATGTTCGCTTGATCGCACCTGAACGCGGTGAAATTTACGATGTTAACGGTTATGTGCTTGCTGAAAATGAACCAACATATCGTATCACAATCGTCGAAGAGAATGCAGGCGATGTCGATGATGTATTAGAAAAACTAAGGCTGCTGATCGAGCTAACCGAAGATGACATCGCGCGCGTTAAATCCGAAATGAAACGTTCCGCACCATTTCTATCTGTTACTCTTAGGGATCGTGTCACGCGCTCCGAAATTGAACGTGTCGCCGTGAACGCGCCTAGCCTTCAAGGGATCACACCCGAGGTCGGATTATCCCGTATTTATCCATTAAACGATATTTTTTCGCATGTGGTCGGGTATGTCGGCCCCGTCAGTAGCCGCGATTTAAAACGTCATTCAGATGATGATCCACTGCTACGCATTCCCAGATTTCAAATCGGGAAAGTTGGTATTGAATCAAAATTGGAAACCAAACTGCGCGGACGCGCAGGCGCGCGCCAAGTCGAAGTGAATGCACTTGGACGCGTCATGCGTGAATTGGAACGAAGTGAGGGATCTTCGGGCAAAAAACTGCAACTTACCGTCGATGCACATTTACAATCCTACGCCAAAGCACGTTTGGGCGAAGAAAGTGCATCCGTGGTGGTTATGGATTGCAAGACCGGTGCGTTGCGCGCAATTGCATCCACACCGGGTTATGATCCGAACAAATTTGTACGCGGGATCAGCTATAGCGATTACGATGCACTTCGAGATAACGATCATCGACCACTGGCATCCAAAACAGTCCAAGATGCTTATCCCCCCGGTTCAACCTTCAAAATGGTAACTGTTTTGGCCGCGCTGGAACAGGGCATCATTACACCCGACGACACATTTTTCTGTCCAGGCCATCTGGATGTTTCAAATCGGCGTTTTCATTGCTGGAAACGGGGTGGTCATGGAAAGGTGGATCTGGAAACATCATTAAAAGAAAGCTGCGATGTTTATTATTACGAACTAGCGTTGCAAGTCGGGATTGAACTCATCGCAGATATGGCCCGTCGCCTCGGATTTGGACATAAACATGATCTTCCAATGTCAGCCATCAGTTCTGGTTTAGCCCCTGACAAACAGTGGAAATTTTTAAACCGCGGATCAAATTGGCTCATTGGTGATACCGTCGTTGCGGCAATTGGACAAGGTTACGTGTCTGCGTCGCCTCTTCAGCTTGCGGTTATGACTGCGCGCCTTGCAAGCGGACTTGCACTTGATCCACAGCTCGTGCGTGCCGAAAATGGACAGAATATCCTAAAAACCGATTTTCCAAAATTGGATGTTAATCCAAAACATTTGCAACTTGTGCGTGATGCCATGTTCAGCGTCACAAACGATCGAAAAGGCACAGCCTATTCTTCAAGAGTCATTGCAGATGACGCGCGTATAGCTGGCAAAACAGGAACGAGCCAAGTACGCAATATTTCCGAATTGGAACGCAAAACTGTCGTCATCAAAAACGAGGATTTGCCTTGGGAACGCCGCGATCATGCGCTGTTTGTGAATTATGCCCCCGCACATGACCCAGAGATTGCAGTTTGCGTCGTCGTCGAACATGGAGGTAGTGGATCTGCAGCGGCCGCACCAATTGCGCGCGACATTACCCTTCAAGCGCTTTATAAGGGTGATCCACCGCTTGAAGCATATCCACCAAAGGATCGCGAACACATCTTAGAACTACAAAGCACCTTGCGCGCAAAAATGCCCGATCTGGCATCCGTTAGAAAGGCGCGTGTATGAGTTATTTAGAATATCGCGCTACCGCTGTCCCAACGGGATTTCGCAAGATTATCTTCATCCATTGGGGGTTGGTCATGCTCTTGGTGGCTGCCGCGTCTATTGGATTTTTAATGCTTTATTCTGTCGCGGGGGGAAACTGGGACCCATGGGCAGCCGCCCAGTTAAAACGTTTCGCGTTGGGCATGGCTCTTATGTTTGTGGTGGCAATGATCCCGATTTGGTTTTGGAGGAATGTTTCGGCCGTTGCTTACTTAGTGTCTCTGATATTGCTGTTGGTGGTGGCCTATTTTGGATCGATTGGGATGGGCGCGCAACGCTGGATCGATCTGGGTTTCATGCGGCTACAACCTTCGGAACTGTGTAAGATAACATTGGTAATGGTCTTGGCTGCCTACTATGATTGGTTGCCCAGTGATCGCGTGTCTAATCCCATTTGGGTGATCGTCCCAATCCTTCTGACATTGATACCTGTTGGGCTTGTCATCTCGCAACCTGACTTAGGAACCGCGCTATTGCTTCTGATGGGAGGCGGCGCAATGATGTTTTTGGCTGGTGTGCACTGGGCCTATTTTGCATCTGTGATCGTCCTAGCTGTTGGGAGCATCGCTGCAATTTTTCAAAGTCGGGGATTACAGTGGCAGTTATTGAATGATTATCAATATCGCCGCATCGATACATTTTTGGATCCTGCCTCTGATCCTCTCGGGGCTGGGTATCACATCACCCAATCAAAAATTGCGTTAGGCTCAGGCGGCTGGACAGGTCGTGGGTTTATGCAAGGCACGCAAACGCGTCTGAATTTTTTGCCTGAAAAACATACAGATTTTATATTCACAACCCTGGCTGAGGAATTTGGCTTTATCGGTGCGGTATCCCTGTTGATCATCTATTTGTTAATCTTGGCGTTTTGTTGGTTGTCCGCGCTTCAAAACAAGGATCGTTTTTCAACGCTGCTCATCATGGGGATCAGTGTTACCTTCTTTTTGTTTTTTGCGGTTAACATGTCAATGGTCATGGGGCTGGCGCCTGTTGTGGGCGTGCCACTACCATTAGTGAGTTATGGTGGTTCAGCCATGTTGGTGTTAATGGGGGCATTTGGATTGCTGCAATCTGCACATATCCATCGACCACGAGGAGTGATCAGATGAGCCTAAACGTTTTATTTGCCGCAGTTTCAGAGCGTTATGACCAATATTATACGCCCTTGACCGTAGCCTTTGAAAATGCCGGTTTAGATGTAAATCTATCGGACAATCACCCAACCGACATCGTGGATTATATCGTTTATGCGCCAAACAGTAATGTTCAGGATTTTACACCTTTCACCCGATGCAAAGCAGTCTTAAACCTCTGGGCGGGCGTTGAGGCTGTGGTGAAAAATCCAACCCTCAAGATCCCTCTGACGCGCATGGTCGATCATGGTTTGACCCGTGGCATGGTCGAATGGGTCTGCGCACAAACACTGCGTCATCATTTGAACCTAGATTTATTTATCCATGGTCAAAATGGGGAATGGTTAGATCATCATACAGCACCACTTGCCCAAGATCGCGTTGTTTGCATGTTGGGTTTAGGCGAATTGGGACGTGTCTGTGCGCAGGCGCTGCGCGATCTTGGGTTTCAAATGCGCGGATGGGCGCGAAGCGCAAAATCTATTGACGGGGTTGAGTGCTATCACGGTGAAGGGGGTTTGAAACAGGCACTCAACGGATCGGATATTGTTATTCTTTTGCTTCCAGATACCCCCACCACACACAATATATTAAACGGCGAAACGCTATCGTATTTGAAAAAAGGGGCTTACATCATCAATCCTGGTCGCGGCCCATTAATAGATGATCAGGCGCTGATCGCAGCGTTGGACAGCAATCAAGTAGCCCACGCAACTTTGGATGTCTTTCGCCAAGAGCCGCTGCCCCCGTCTGATCCCTTTTGGGCCCACCCAAAGGTCACTGTTGTGCCGCACCGCGCATCCGAAACACGTGCCGCAACTGCCGCCGAAGTGATCGCTGAAAATATTCGCCGCAGCCAAGCGGGCGAAGATTTGTTGCATGTGGTTGACCGCGCTGCTGGATACTAGGTGACAGCATGATCACGACAGTTATTCTGCGGCAACACCTGCCGCCTCAACGCGGACTGCGCTATACTTAAACTCGGGTATTTTTCCGTAGGGATCCAAAGCGGGGTTCGTGAGAATGTTTGCGGCCGCTTCAACATATGCAAATGGGAGGAACACCATGTCCTCGGCCACAGCGCGATCTGCGCGCGCCATCACGACAACCGAGCCACGTTTTGTACTAAGACGCACGTGCGCACCCGGTTCCACTCCTAATTTGGCAAGTGTTTTGGGATGCAGCGAACAATTCGCTTCTGGCTCGACCGCGTCCAAAACGCTTGCGCGGCGCGTCATCGAACCAGTGTGCCAATGCTCTAGCTGGCGTCCTGTCGTTAGGATCATGGGGTAATCCGCATCTGGTTTATCATCCGGTGCAATAATTGCCGCTGGGGTAAACTTTGCGCGTCCGTCCGCGCGTGGGAACCCATCTCCGAACACAATTGGCTGACCCGGATCTGTGGGCGACAATGAGGGATAGGTCACCGCATTTTCCGACACGAGGCGATCCCACGTAATGTTGTTCAACGACTTCATGTTCAACTTCATTTCTGCGAATATATCTGCTGGGCTATCGTAGGTCCAATTCAGACCAATGCGTTGTGCCAAAGCAACCTCAATCCACCAATCTTCACGTGCCTCACCTGGGGGTGAAACTGCGGGGCGGCCCATTTGCACCTGACGATTGGTATTTGTGACAGTGCCCGATTTTTCATAAAACGCAGATGACGGTAGGATCACATCCGCATAGTTTGCAGTTTCAGTCAAAAAGATATCCTGCACGACCAAATGTGACAGCTTGGCCAAAGCATCCCGCGCATGTTCGACATCAGGATCTGACATTGCTGGATTTTCACCCAAAATGTACATGCCGTGGATATTTCCATCATGGACGGCATCCATAATTTCAGTGACAGTCAAACCCTTTTCATTTGAAAAGTCGCCTGAATTCCAAACCTCGGTGAACGCGTTGCGCACGCCGTCGTCCATCACAGACTGATAATCCGGCAGGAACATAGGGATCAAACCCGCGTCTGAGGCGCCTTGCACATTGTTTTGTCCACGCAATGGGTGCAAGCCCGCACCTGGTTTGCCAACGTTCCCCGTCATCAGCGCCAGCGAGATCAGACAGCGACTGTTGTCAGTACCATGGATGTGCTGGCTGACACCCATTCCCCAGAAAATCATTCCCGCTTTTCCAGCGGCAAATGTACGCGCAGCCGCCCGTAATTCCTCGGCGGGGATGCCGCAAATATCCTGCATCGCTTCTGGTGAGAACTGTGTCAAATGCGCTTTCTCAGCTTCCCAGTTTTCAGTAAAACGTTCGATATAGGCCTGATCGTACAGCCCCTCTTCTACAATCACATGCATGATCGCGTTTAACATTGATACATCCGCGCCGGGGCGGAATTGCAACATATGCGTTGCAAACCGCTTCATCGCCGTGCCTCGCGGATCCATGATTATCAGCTTGCCGCCGCGCTTGGTGAATTGTTTAAAATAGGTGGCAGCCACTGGGTGGTTTTCAGTTGGGTTGGCGCCAATCACAATCGCCACATCTGCGTTTTCAATTTCGTTGAAGGTCGCCGTTACAGCGCCAGACCCGACATTTTCCATCAGCGCCGCAACAGAGGATGCATGACACAGGCGCGTGCAGTGATCCACGTTGTTATGTCCAAAGCCCTGACGGATCATTTTTTGGAATAAATAGGCCTCTTCGTTGGAACATTTTGCCGATCCAAATCCAGCAACGGCGCGTCCCCCTTGTTCATCACGCAATTTGACCAAGCCATTTGCCGCAAAATCCAATGCTTCATCCCAAGACGCTTCGCGGAACACCTCGTGCCAGTTGGCGGGATCAACATTTAATCCTTTGGCTGGTGCATCATCGCGACGGATCAATGGTTTGGTTAGGCGGTGAGGGTGGTGAATATAGTCATATCCAAAACGCCCTTTTACGCACAACCGTCCTTCGTTCGCAGGGCCGTTGATACCTTCGACGTGTTTGATTTTACCATCTTTAACCTTGAGGCTAACCTGGCAACCAACGCCGCAGAAAGGACATATTGACTTAACCTCTTCGTCAAAATCCTTACTGTCACCAACCTGTTGGTCATCTAAAACACTGGCGGGCATCAATGCCCCTGTCGGACAGGCCTGAACACATTCGCCACAAGCAACGCATGTGCTTTCGCCCATAGGATCCGCAAAATCAAATGTGGGATAGGCATCATGCCCACGTCCTGCCATGCCAATCACATCGTTGACCTGAACCTCGCGACAGGCACGCACGCACAGTCCACATTGAATACACGCATCCAAATTCACGCGCATCGCCACATGGCTGTCGTCAAGCAATGGAATGCGATCGGCTTCAAGGGTTGGAAAACGGCTTTCTGCGACATCATTGGCATCCGCCATGTTCCAAAAATGCGATCCGCCGTCATGGGCAACATCGCGTTCAGGCTGGTCTGCCATCAACAGCTCCACAACCATGCGGCGTGCCTGTTTTGACCGTTCATTTTGGGTGTGTACCACCATGCCTTCAGAGGGTTCACGAATGCAAGAGGCCGCCAAGGTGCGCTCGCCCTCAATCTCGACCATACAAGCGCGACAGTTGCCATCGGGTCGATACCCCGGCGCAGGTTTGTGACACAGGTGCGGGATAACCAAACCACGGCCATTCGCCACTTCCCAAATGGTCATACCACGATCGGCCTCGACCTCTTGGCCATCCAACTGAAAACGGATCTTGTCTGACATTGTGTCCTCCTGCTTCACCGCAAGTTACACCATTCTTTTAAAGGAATCAGAGGGCCAATCCCGACACTCAAAGGCGCATTTTCGCCAATCCGTTTCCGATCAGGAAAATTCGACCTCGATAGATGACATTCCCTTGGCAAGGTTCAAACCGCTTGCTAGGTGTTAGCCAAATTTAGGAGTATACATGTCATTCATCACATTAATTCGTCACGGTCAGGCGAATTCATCTGCAACAACCGAAGAAGGCTATGACAATCTAAGCGAGTTGGGCAAAACACAGGCGCGCTGGCTGGGCGAACATCTACGTCATTGCAAGGTAACATATGATGCTGTTTACACTGGGACATTAAACCGTCAGATCGACACTGAGGCCCTGTTGGATCTATACGATAGTCCAGATCCTATCAAAGATCCGCGACTAAACGAATTTCGATATTACGACCTGATTGCGGCGATGGAACAACAGTTCGATTTGAAACCACCGCTGGAAGGCACTGGGTTCATCAACCACTTTTTGGAAACCTTTACGAAATGGAAGTCGGGCGAATTGTTGGACATACCAGAAACATGGGACACCTATCGCGATCGCGTTTGGACAATGATGGAGGACATGCGCCACAGTGGCCAAAGCACGTTGGCCGTCACATCAGGCGGGGTGATTGGTATGGCTGTCGCGCATGCCTTGGACCTAGAGGTGCGCCAATTGGTCAAAGTCTTGCTTGAAGGAATGAACACGGGCGTCACGCGGCTGCAATACCTGCATGGCGAATATCACTTAATGCAATTCAATAATTTACCACATCTGGATGAAGCCGACCGGATTACGTCGCGTACATACTATTAAAAACGAAACACGATTGGACAACATCATGACACATCTTTGGGTGCGTGCGGAGCAACGTCAAAACGAAGATCGAGTAGGCATCACACCAGAAGGCGCCAAGACTCTGATTGCCATGGGCATAAAAGTGTCTGTCGAAGAAAGCCAAACTCGCATTATCCCCATTCAGCTATATTCCGATGCAGGGTGCGATGTTGTACCAGAAAACAGTTGGCCAACCGCCCCAAAAGAAGCCGTGATTTTCGGACTAAAGGAACTGCCAGATGATGGCACACCACTGATCCATCGGCACATCATGTTTGGACACGCATTCAAAGGGCAACATGCTGGTCGCGCCCTATTGCAACGATTTAAAGCAGGCGGCGGAACCCTTTATGATTTGGAATATCTCGTTGATGACGCGGGCCGTCGCGTAGCGGCCTTTGGTTATTGGGCCGGATACGCTGGTGCGGCTGTGTCCATGATTGCATGGTTGGCGCAACAACAAGGTCGCATCTGTTGCCCTGTCACCGCATATCCCAATAAGGATGCATTACTGCGCGAATTGCACAATGCGATGCAAACCATCCAAATCCGTCCAAACGCAATTGTGATCGGTGCAATGGGGCGTGTGGGAACAGGTGCCGCCGATTTATGCGATCACGTGAACATTGACGTGACAAAATGGGACATGGCAGAAACCGCCAGTGGCGGGCCGTTTCCAGAAATTTTGGATCATACGTTTTTCTTTAACTGCATTCTGGCCCGCCCAGGAACACCTATCTTTGTTCCTAAATCAAGCCTAACGACAGCCAGAAATTTATCTGTGATTGGCGACATCGCCTGCGATCCTGATAGTGATTATAACCCCATTCCCATCTATGATCAGGCAACTTCATGGCACCAACCCGTAATACGGGTTGCGAATGATCCTATTCTTGATGTCATGGCGATAGACAATTTGCCGTCACTGCTGCCCTTGGAAAGTTCAATTGACTTTGCCAATCAACTCTTGCCTACTTTGCGAATGGTTGATGATTTGGACACGGCCATCTGGTCACGGGCAAACGATGTATATCAAACACATGTAAACGAGGTTTAGGATGACAATTCATTGGTGTGGTACAGGGCTTTCGGCGATTCCTGGTTTACGTGCGCTGATCCAAGAGGGTCTGGATGTAAAAGTTTGGAACAGAACAACATCCAAAGCACAAGAAGCTGTTGGCGATTTGACATCGAACATTGCGGCCTATGATATCAATGAATTGGATGCAGATCTGTCGGCAGGGGATGTTGTTGTGTCCATGCTACCTGGGGATCATCATGTTCCGCTGGCAAAATGCGCCATCTCCAATCACGCGCATTTCGTAAGTTCATCTTATATTGCACCTGAAATGCGTGATCTGGATCAGGCCGCCAAGGATGCTGGCGTGTGTTTGGTCAATGAAATCGGATTGGACCCGGGCATTGATCACCTGATGGCGCATAAATTGGTCGAACTCTATCGATCATCGGATGCATGTGATCCCGAAAATGAACTTAGCTTTATCTCCTATTGCGGAGGTATTCCCAAAGTTCCAAATCCGTTCCGTTACAAGTTCAGCTGGTCGCCTTTGGGCGTTTTAAAGGCTCTGCGCACACCCTCAAAATCCATCAAGGACGGGGCCGAATTCAGCGTTGATCGCCCTTGGGATGCAATATCATCATATCAGGCACCTCTGCCTATTCCCGAAAAATTTGAGGTTTATCCAAACCGCGACAGCCTACCCTTTATGGCGCAATATCACTTTGACCCAAAATGGAACGTCCGGGACTTTGTCCGTGGCACCCTCCGCCTAAACGGTTGGGCGAACGCATGGACAGACGTGTTTTCAGAAATTGAAACACTATCAGGCGCCGCAGGTGAGACACGGTTAAAGGAAATGTCTGACCAGTTTTGGGCGGAAAACGCCTATGGCAAAGATGATCCTGATCGCGTTGTGTTATGCGTATCGCTGAGAGCCGAACGGGACAAAAAAGTGGTATGGCACCAAACCTATGCGATGGATGCGTGGGGAACAGATGGATCCACAGCAATGGCACGGCTCGTCTCAAAACCCGTGAGCTTTGGGATTAAAGCCGTGTTGAACAATCAAATCCCTGCGGGTGTGTCGGCCGCCCCCGATAATCCAAAATTAGTGGATGCATGGCTATCCGAAATCGGCGCGCTGGCACAACATCTAGAAATCGTCGACCACACATCCTAATCCATGGGATAGGTCGGCGGATCTTTTGGATTAAGCGCATACAACTTACACGAAAATTGAACGTTAATAATGACGCAGCAGCGAAACGTGTAAGGGTAAGACATGTTTTTTCCTAAGATAGTTCCAGAGACTTGGAGCCTGATATCGCCGTTCATCGATAATGTTTTAGATGAACTCTATGATCACGCTTTGGCTCATGATACTACTGCGAAACTGTTTGCTGGACATAATATTGATGGACTAAAAGCCGTTCAAAAAACGCATTGGGAGCTAACCTTCAAAAACGGGTTTGACACAGCCTATGAAGAGCGCGCCTATCGCATCGGACATTCGCATGCCAAAATTGGCCTAGCGCCCAGCATTTTCACAGACAGCTATGGTTTCATGATGGAACGTTTGGTTCATCGTATTTTGGCATCAGGAAAATTGACCAAGCATTCCGTTTGCGCTGAAAAAATGCAGGAGATTACGCATGTTATTTTTCGCGATCTCTCGCGCGTGTTGGACATCTATTATCAGGTATTAGAGGAACGTCGTGTCCAAGCATCACAATATGTTTTGGACCAATCTCGCGAATTTTCTCAGCGTATGTCATTGGTTTCAGATGATGTTCAATCCGTTGCAACAGCGGTTGATCAGATGGACGGTTCGATCAGCAACATTTCTAAAAATGTAGATGAAAGCTCTTCTTACGCCCGCGCCGCTTCTGAACGCGCAAATAGTGCCGCAGAATCAATGCAATCTGTTTCTACCGCTTCCGAAGAAATCGGATCATTCCTGTCAATCATCACCGAAATTGCGGATAAAACCAAACTCTTGGCTGTCAATGCCGCGATCGAAGCAGCGCGTGCAGGTGACGCTGGCAAAGGCTTTATCGTGGTTGCAGACGAGGTGCGACAGCTGGCCGAGGGTACCGAAAATGGCGCTCGGGACGTCGCCCTTAAAGTTGAAGAAATTCAACGCGCAGTCGGTGGTTTTCAACGCACAATCGAATCGGTTCAAAAAAGTTTTCACCAAGTCCTAACGGCATCAGACCACATCGTGACAGCCGTTCATCAACAAAACAGCGCATCGCGCGATATGAGCGATCGGATGCGGATTGTGAACGCCGGCCTTGATCGTCAGGTTGATGATTTGAAAAAGCTCATGGAACATATGCAACTTACAATCAAAAAATAAACTATTTTAGTGATCCAACCTAATTGCAACCTCGTAACTAGCTGTATGGGTATGATTGAATTCAAAACTTTGGAAAACGATTCCTCGCTAAATCCAGCAAGGGATGATAGAATATTTCCAAAAGACCTAATAGACAAAGTTGATCAAGTGAATACCAAAACCGCCGATCAATGGGGTGCCTACCTCGAGGCGATAAAATCATCCCACGACGTTGCAGCGTTCGAAGCGCTGTTTGGACATTTTGCCCCGCGCATAAAATCTTTTCTTCTCAAATCCGGAGCAGACGCAGCTTTGGCCGAAGAATGCGCACAAGAGGCTATGGTAACGGTTTGGAACAAAGCACATCTTTTTGATCCAACGCGTGCCAGCGCAGCCACTTGGATCTTTACGATTGCACGAAATAAAAAAATCGATGCCCTACGGAAGGCGTCACGGCCAGAGCCTGACGAACTTCCATGGGGACCAGATCACGAACCAGATCAGGCCGACGTGATCGCACTTCAACAGGAAACAGACAAGTTGGGACAGGCACTTTCCGAGCTCCCAGAAAAGCAGCGCAAGTTGGTTGAACGCGCCTATTTTGGCGATCTAAGTCACCGAGAACTTGCAGATGAAACAGGGCTTCCCCTTGGCACAATCAAATCGCGTATTAGATTAGCCCTTGAGAAGCTAAGACATGCAATGAGCTGATAATGACACCGCAACCGATTACACATCATATTGACGACGCACTATTGATGGCCTACTCGGCGGGCACCCTGCCCGAGGCCTTTTCGCTCGCTATAGCGACACACATCAGCATGTGTGATGAATGCCGCGCGACACTAGAAAGTTTTGACGCCGTAGGCGGTCAAGTTATGGAAGAACAAGAACCCGTAACAATGGACAAAGATGCGTTTGCAAAAACGCTTTCTATGGTTGGCAAAAAATCTATTCAACGCCCAAAACCTGCAAACGATGTCCCCTCGGTCCTTGCAGGATATATTGGTGGCTCATTAGATGACGTTGAATGGCGCGCACTGGGCGGCGGTATTAAACAAAAGATCATCTTGAAAGGCCGCGATGCCACAGCGCGTCTGCTATATATTCCTGCAGGACAGGCTGCCCCAGATCACGGCCATTCAGGGATGGAATTGACCCTAGTCCTGCGTGGCGCTTTTAAAGATGAATCAGGATATTATCGCGCAGGTGACATCGAAATTACGGATGACACGATCGAGCATACTCCTGTCGCTGATGAGGGCGAAGATTGTATTTGTCTAGCTGTAACAGAAGCGCCGATACGCTTTACAAGCGTGTTTTATCGCATATTACAGCCGCTCTTTAAGATTTAAGCGCCATCTAGCCTTGCCAAGATTTGATCGCACAACACAGAATCAGTTGCGATCAACCCCTTGGCCTGGGGAGTTGCGTTGTTGAAAAGAACGGACGTGCCCGTTCGGTCACACACGACCCCACCTGCTTCTTGCACCATCAACACCCCTGCGGCGACATCCCATTCCCAAGTTGGGCGAAGTGTCAGCATCCCATCAAACCTACCTTCTGCAACCAAAGCCATCCGATAGGCAAGCGATGGTCGATGATGGCGTTCAAATGTAGGTGCAGCACCTGTGATCCAATGACCAGAGGTCATAACAGCTCGATTGGCTAAGATGCGCGCCTGCTTGATGTGATCACCAGTTTTAATGTGCATGCGATCCTTGCCAACAAACGCGCCCTGCCCACGCGAGGCGCGGTACATGACATCCTTGGCAGGTAAGTACACCACACCAGCGATCACTCGCCCCTGTTCGACAACGGCAATAGAATGCGACCACGTTTTTTCGCCTGCCATAAAACTGCGCGTGCCATCAATAGGATCAATGATGAAACATCGCTCTTTGTTCAGACGTTTGGGATCATCCTGAGTTTCTTCGGATAACCATCCATAGTCAGGACGCGCAGACATCAAAATATCATGCAGAAGATCATTCACAGCCATGTCTGCCTCGGTGACAGGGCCTGCATCCTCTGGCTTGTCCCAATGTTGAAAAGTTCCACCCCAATAGTTGAGTGCCACTTCACCCGCCTTGCGTGCGGCCTCCTCTAACAAGGGTAAGTCAGCTACCGGCAAGTGTCATTCCTTCAATCAACAGGGATGGAACGACGCGGGACAAATGGGTGCGCGCATCATTTGCTGGAATGATCCGCGACAACATATCGCGAAGGTTCCCTGCGACCGTCAACTCGCTGACAGGATAGGCAATTTCACCGTTTTCAATCCAAAACCCGGATGCACCGCGTGAATAATCCCCTGTATTTGGATTAATGGTGGATCCGATCATAGATGTAATTAATAAGCCACGGCCCATATCCCGTATCAGGTCCTGTTTTGTTTTCTGACCTTGGGTCAGTGCGACATTCCAAGATGAGGGCGAGGGCGCAGAAGAGACACCGCGCGTTGCATTTCCTGTGCTTTGAAGCCCAAGCTTTTGCGCGCTTGCCAGATCAAGCGTCCAACCCGTCAATACACCGTTGTCAACGATCGTGCGTTTGCTGGTGGCTAGCCCTTCGCCATCAAAGGCTCGTGATCCATTCACGCGCGCTCGATGTGGATCCTCAATCAATGATAGTCCGGCTGGCAGGATCTGCTCACCCAATAGATCTTTGGCCCAACTTGAACCACGCGCAATCATCGCTCCGTTCGTTGCCGCCAAAAGATGTCCGATGAGTGACGAAGAAATCCGTTCATCAAAAATGATCGAGTAACTGCCCGTTCTTGGTTTTTGCGGATGCAGTCGTTCAACAGCACGTTGACCAGCCTGTGTCCCAATTTCCTCGGGGCTGCGCAAGTCAGATTGAAAAATGCGCGTGTCCGCGTCGTAATCGCGTTCCATTCCAGTGCCTGTGCCTGCAATCGCCACAGCAGAAATCGATCGTCCCGTGTAGGCAACGCCACCTGAAAATCCATTGCTGGTTGCCAAAAATACATTTGATGCGGAATATCCCGCCCCCGCCGCATCCATTTGCGTGACACCTTGAACCGCCATCGCCGCAGCCTCGGCACGGCGTGCGTCCTCTTCTAATGCGGCGGCGGTTGGTTCAGGAGAGGCATCAGCCATCTCCAAATCCAACTGGGCATGCTCCAACGATAATTCAGCACCGTGTGCCAAACGTGAGTATGGGTCTTCAGGTGCTTCTTTGGCCATGGCAACGGCCCGTTCGGCCATCGTTGCAATCGTGGCAGGACGCACGTCAGAACCGGATAAAATTGCGCTGCGCTGGCCTACAAAGACACGCAAACCAATATCGACACCCTCTGACCGTTCAGCATGTTCCAGAGATCCGTTGCGCACATCAATTGATATAGATGCACCCTGCGAGGCCACGGCATCCGCCTGATCTGCTCCAGCAGCCTTTGCTGCGTCTAACATATGCTGGGTTAAGTCAGATAGGGAATTGGGGGTTTGGGTCATGTCATCCTCGTTTTCATCGGACAAGAGGTAATGTTTCGACACCCTGAAAGCAAGCAGTCAGGCCCGTGTTTTTCAACCAATAGACCACTGCTTAAATCACATCGATCCACATCAGTTCATCGATTAGAACTTTCCTTTCCTGAAAAATTCGCAAAGTATCAACCAACGAGAATGAGGAAACATATGGAAAAAGTTGCACTTATCACAGGCGCGGCACGCGGCATCGGAAAGGCGACCGCCGAGCTTTTTTTGGAAAATGGATATCACGCGATCCTTTTGGATCGTGATGAAGAGGCATTGAAGGAAACTCATCAGGCCTTAGCAAACACCAGCGCATATTTATACGACGTGTCAAACCCACAAGCAGGCGGTGAAATCGCGGCACGCATTGCTTCAGAACATGGTCGGCTGAACGCGCTGGTTAATAATGCAGGTGTCGCAGATTTCGGCCCGATCGAAACACATGATCAAACAAAATGGCGTCGTGTGATGGAAACAAACTTGGACGGTGTTTTTTATATGTCGCAGGCTTTGACCCCACTGCTAAAGGAAACGCAAGGGGCCATATTGAATATTGCCTCAATCTCAGGCGTGCGCGCCTCAACGCTTCGTGTGGCCTATGGAACGTCCAAAGCCGCAGTTGCACATCTAACAAAACAGCAAGCCTGCGAACTAGGAGAATATGGCATTCGTGCCAATTGCGTGGCACCTGGACCTGTGAAAACCAAACTGTCCATTGCGGTGCATACACCCGAAATCATTCAGGCCTATCACGACGCCGTGCCGTTAAACCGCTATGGCAGTGAACGGGAGTTAGCAGAGGTGATTTATTTCCTCTGCTCTCCCAAAGCGTCCTATGTTACAGGACAGGTGATCGCCGTTGACGGCGGGTTTGAGGCGACAGGCGTTGGCCTGCCCGCCCTACGTGATTAACGCCTTAACGCATGCGTTGACCGTTGACGTAAACACCGCCGTTGGAGCGCACTTCCAACTCGGATGTTAGTTCATCTTCGCCCGTGGCAATGAACCCCATCCCCAATCCCATACGGATTGGCATTAACTGATCGGGTTGTAGCAATCCTGCCTCGATCAGTTGATCAAACACGGTATTTAGACCAGAAACGACAAGGCTTGCTTCGCCCTCGGGGCGCGGCAAGCCATCGAATGTTGCCAGATCATTCATATCAAATGTGAAATCACCCGATCCTTTAGCCACAGCGCCAAGCGCAGAAATCAATAGTTCGTTCAAACTAAAGCTTTCGATAGATCCCAATTGCATAGGATCTTCTTCAATTATCTGTTCAAGGTTGGGATCAATCAAATCACGATCCAAACGAACACCCGCGCTTAGATCCAAAATCATATCAACCGGCTCGCGGATCAATTGACCCGTGGGATCAAACATGGCCCAAATTGTATCCGAAATTCTAATCCCTAAATATTCCATGCCAAAATGCATCTGTTGCACCTCAGGCGCTGCCGCTAGGGGAATACCGATATCATATGAAATCTTCTCGAACCCTCCCGAAAGAGGCAACGGAATTTCAGCAGGAATAAATACACTAAATGCGATATCGTTAACTGCTGCGTTCATCGACGCATTCCCATTATCAACATTCACCTCTGATGCGCTGGCAGCGGAAACAAAACTGATGTCAAATACATCACCTTCCACCTTACCATCAACCTTTAGCTCGATCCCATTCATCGAGGAAGACGCACGCAATCCACCACCTGATTTTAACTCAGCCAGAATTTCATCGGGCGTACCGTTAAAGTTGATGGTTTGACGCCCTTCCCCCGATAGTCCGCGCATGTTGAACGCCAGAGTCATATCCACATCTTCATCCGGTGCTAAGGCTACCGCATTAACTTCCACTTCTCCTAGTGAATAAACCGATTGCTGATGCCCATTTCCCATATACATCATGTTGGATGTCGCTTCGCTCATCGAAATTTCAAATTCCACACTTGCCTCAGCGGGATCGAAATCTGGGGCAACCAACTCAATCAATTTTATTTGCGCATTGGCGATGTCCCACGATTGAATTAGGGTGTCGTCAACCTCGGAATATACGCCCAATGCGTCCTGCACGGTATAGGATAGACGTGCGCTCGCGTCATCCTGACCTGCTAAATTGACGTTGATCTCTTGGTAATCTGGATGTTCCACGTGGACTTTGCCGTTCTTTTCCAACAGCGACC
Source organism: uncultured Paracoccaceae bacterium (assembly GCA_965657135.1). Classification (GTDB taxonomy): domain Bacteria; phylum Pseudomonadota; class Alphaproteobacteria; order Rhodobacterales; family Rhodobacteraceae; genus HIMB11. The sequence continues at coordinate 74,465 of CBFHNF010000001.1, read as the reverse complement.
AACCGTCCATAGACACTATCATTGTCTCATCAGCATCTGGAATGGTAAAATTAATTCGCACATTTGAAATATCTAGGCGATTACCATCGCGTGTCGCCATGGCAGTAACGGATCCACCTGCCTCTTCAATGATGTCGATTGTTTGTGCCCACACACGATCCGCAGTCAAATCTGCAAACGCAGCTTGTGCACCAAATAAACCAACAATTAATGCGCTATATGAAATTGATTTTTGAAACATGAAACCCTTCTCCCCTGGATACACTCAACTAGTGTCAGTCTATCACATCATTCAAGGGGTTGCATGGTTTTCCTGTCCTGTGGCACGGTGAAACTACACACATGCACAAAGGGATTTTCAATGGATTTATCTGGCAAGACGGTTCTGATCACAGGCGCAAGCCGCGGGATTGGTGAAGCAAGCGTGACAGAATTCGCAAACGCGGGGGCCAAGGTGCTTCTAACCGCGCGTTCAAAAGTTGAAATTGAACAGATTGCAGCACCACTTGGCGATCAGGCACTGGCCATTGCGGGTGATATTTCAGACCCAAATTTTGTAAACACTTTGATCGACCAAACCGTCGCACATTTTGGGCAACTTGACGTGGTCATCAACAATGCTGCCGCCCTGCATCCGATTGCACGGATCGAGGACGCCGATAGCGATGAATGGTCCAAATTAATTGATATCAACGTCAAAGGGGTCTTTTACGCAGCCAAGGCAGCCCTTCCCCATATGCTGAAATCAGGTGAAGGCATCATTTTGACCGTCAGTTCAGGCGCTGCGCATAATCCATTGGAAGGGTGGAGCGCCTATTGCGCATCCAAAGCAGCCGCTGCCATGATGACACGCAGTTTGCATTTGGAGTATGGCTGGCATGGAATTTCATCCATGGGTTTATCGCCCGGTACCGTAGCCACCCAAATGCAGCGCGACATCAAAGCCAGCGGCATCAACCCTGTAAGTGAACTGCAATGGAGCGATCATGTCCCACCTGCTTGGCCCGCCAAGGCGATGGTATATATGTGCGAAAACGCAAAACAATTCGCGGGGCAGGAATTGGCGCTGCGTGATCCCGACCTACGCAGTGCGATAGGCGTTGCATGATCAATGTTGATAAAACACATCCTGCTTGGGTAGTGACACTGAACAGGCCAGATAAGGCAAACGCCCTGACCGAACGAATGTTGATCGATTTACGCGATACAGCTCGCGCGGCACAAGCCGCACGTGGCTTGATCCTAACAGGCGAGGGTAAGGTTTTTTCCGCGGGTGCCGATTTGGACGCAGCACGCGCAGGGCTGGCCACATCGCCACTGTGGGAGGAATTGTCAGGCGCGATTGCTAAATTACCCTGTATCACCATTGCCGCCCTAAACGGCACATTGGCAGGTGGTGCGATGGGCATGGCACTGGCCTGCGATATACGGATTGCAGTGCCCAGCGCAAAATTCTTTTATCCCGTAATGAAACTTGGCTTTTTACCTCAGCCCAGTGATCCCGTGCGCATGCGCACCTTGATCGGCCCAGCGCGTGCCAAAATGATCCTGATGGGTGGTCAGAAGATTTTGGCAGATGAGGCGTTGAGCTTTGGCTTGATTGACCGGGTGGTTGATCCTGCCGACTTACTAACGCATGCGCACTCGCTTTCGACAGATAGTGCCGCCGCGATCCCAGAACATTGTGCGAGTATTAAGAGGATGATTGGGACAGAGTAGTACCTAACTTTGCTTCATACTTCATTAACTTTCGCACCGACGTGAAACCGATGTTTTACCGATCTCAAACTGACGTCGAGTTTAGCGTTTACGACGCCCTCCTGTGGTTTTTGATAAAAACTGCGGTGGACGTTTTGACACCCACTTGAAAAATTTTGCCAACCGCGGATGAGCGCGCAAATCCTCGGCCGATGTATAAGATCGCGCCAATTCAGCCTCGCTCAAGGTTGCGTGGATTTCTTTGTGACAAATGTGGTGGATAAGGATCGTTGGACCACCCTTTCCACCCTTTAGTTTTGGAATGAGGTGGTGCAAACTTTGTGGTGCATCAGGCGGTATCGGACGTTCGCATAGTGGACAAATTGGATCGTTCATTCAAATAACCTCATTGTCAAACTCTGAATGTGCTATCAAAATACGAATTAGGTGCACAATCAAGGGATGTAAAATATGGAATTCGATCAAATGCCCCCGATCGTTCAGCGGGCGTTTTCATTTGCTGTGCATGGGTGGGATATCGCCTCTGCTTGGTTACTAAGTCCGGCAGCATGGTCACAATTTATACTTTATTAATCGCCTACTAAGGCGCTGTTTATGTTGCAAAAAAATACAGCCGATCATCTCTCATATCTTGACCCCGCAAGAAGGGTCAACAACTACTATAACACAAATACGCTTGTTTGTATTAATGTTCCTCCCTTTGTTGATGCCGCTGTTGGCCTATACGTTCACAGGGATCGGTGAGGCCCTGACACGATCCATTTTTGGTTCTGGTGCGGTCATCGCCTTTGGTAAACGGGTATTTTTGTTTCTGGCAATCCGCAGTTTTGCGCAGGATATGTTAAGCGATCCACTATTGAAGTTATCAGGTAAATTCGAGCTTATCCCGGTTGGTGCGCTGTATGCTTTGGGATTGTTGGATTTGGCCGCAGGATGGCTTCAGGCGACAGTCGTCCCACTCGGGAACCTTTCATTCGACTTATTGTGGCTAATCCAGTTCATTGTCGTGGGTGGTGTCATTTTTTGGCTAGGGCGCTGTTCAAATGATCAGTCAGTGGGGTTTATCCATCAACAAGAAGAAATGCGTCCAGCCACTCGACAATTAGCCAGCAAGGCAACCGAAATTGCTATTTTTGGTGCCGCATTTTTAATCCTAATGAATATCATGGGGATTTCATTGACATCACTTGCAGTTTTAGGGGGTGCGGTCGGTGTTGGGCTTGGCTTTGGTCTGCAAAAGATCGCATCCAACTTTATCTCTGGTGTTATCCTGCTTCTAGAAGGACAGGCCACCGTTGGTGACTATGTGGAACTAGATGGCGGAGAAGCGGGCACCATTGTAAAAACCACTGCGCGCTCGATGATCTTGGAAACCAACGATGGTCGCTGGATTGTCGTCCCGAACGAAGATTTCATTACAACACGGGTTGTGAATTATTCCGACCAAGGCAGCGCAAATCGCTACGAAGCCGACTTTTCCGTTAGTTATGACACAGACATAAATTTAGTACCTGAACTGGTCGAAGCGGCGGTCTCAAAACACCCCGAGGTCCTGAATGATCCGTTTCCACCTGACTGCGAATTACGCAGTTTTGGGGAAAGCGGGATTAACTTTGCTGTGGAATTTTGGGTCAACGGAATTGATGATGGGAAAAACAAATACACCTCTGACGTTTTATTTATCATCTGGAACACTTTGAAAGAAAACGATATTCAAATTCCATACCCACATCGGGTTGTCGAAATCAAGAATATGCCGGATATACCTGAAACATGACAAAAACCGCTTTGGTGATTGGGGGAGGACCCGCTGGCCTGATGGCTGCCGAGCAATTGGTGCAGCAGGGTCTTTCCGTTACAATCGCTGAAGCAAAACCAACATTTGGACGCAAATTTTTGATGGCGGGAAAGTCAGGTTTAAACCTGACCATGCAAGAGCCTTTGGCAAAATTCATACGGCGGTATTATGAGGCGCAGATCCCCTTATCGCCAATGATTAATGCCTTTGGCCCAGCTGAGGTCCAAGCATGGGCCAAAGGTTTAGATCAGGATTTATTCACCGGCAGTTCTGGCCGTGTTTTTCCAAAAAAAATGAAGGCATCCCCACTTTTGCGCAATTGGATCAGACGCCTGTCTAATGCAGGCGTTGATCTACAAACCAACTGGCGACTGACAGAGCTTGAGGAGAAAACAGCCCAATTTGAAACGCCTGTCGGATCAATCAAGAAAAATTCAGATGTTGTCATTTTAGCCTTGGGAGGCGCGAGCTGGACAAGACTGGGTTCAGATGGCGCATGGGCCAGTCATCTTGGCCCCATTACACCATTTCAACCGGCCAATTGCGCTTTTTCAGTAAACTGGTCCGAACACATGGCTAAATTTTTTGGCCATCCGGTCAAGAACATAGAATTATCTGCTGGCACAACGTCTTCGCGCGGTGAAATAATTTTATCTGCACGCGGCATTGAGGGCGGCGGAATTTATGCGATTTCGCGCGCATTGCGTAAGGACTGCGGACTAAGCATTGATTTAAAGCCGGATTGGTCGATTGAACGTCTGGAAAACACCCTTGCCAAACCACGCGGCAAGGACAGTCAAACCAATTATCTGCGCAAGGTGTTGAGACTGGAACCCATTAAAATCGCACTGCTGCGAGAGGTTGCAAAGACGCTACCACAAGATGCAACTCAACTGACCCAATTGATAAAATCGTTACCAATCAAAAACCTAAGACCAAGACCTATGGATGAGGCCATTTCAACGGCTGGTGGCATACCATGGGATCGATTAGAGACAGATTTAATGCTACAAGATCGCCCTGGCGTTTTTTGTGCGGGCGAAATGATTGATTGGGAAGCCCCGACCGGCGGCTATCTGATCACGGCATGTTTGGCAACAGGACGTTGGGCAGGACAAGGCGCAGCGCGTTACGCAGAAAAACTGTGAACACAGGATCACTAGGGCAAAGCTGCCGCGCGTTTGAACGCATCACGTTCGCGGATCCGTTTGGTGTATGCCTTGAACGCATCATTTTCAATTGGGAACTTTGCGTTATAGGCCCATCCCCCGCAATGCACCAATACGATATCGGGAATTGTCAGGGTTTCGCCCATAAGGAAAGGACCATCAACGTGTTCCATCAACCGATCCAAAGAACGTGCAAATTCTAACTTAAGGCTGTCTTTCACTGCTGGAACCCGCTCTGCCTCGGGTAAGATGAAACTGTGACGCGCGGCGGTCCACAACACAGCATCGATTTCATCATTCACGCGATGTAACAAGGCGTCTTGTTTGGCGCGCTCAACTGACCCTGAAGGAAAGGTCAATCCACCATGCCGATCAGCCAAGAATGTGATTATCGCTGAACTATCTGTAACAACCTCTCCTTCAACGATCAGTGCAGGCAATTTGCCCGTCGGGCTGTGCTCTAATGCTTCGGGTGAACGCACGGCATAGGGCTTGTGATCGTAGTCTAGGCCCAACTCTTCCAAAGCCCAAAGAACTCGGAATGTACGGTTTGTTCGTGAACCAACAACGGTATACATGGCACTCTCCTTTTGTTAGAGACAACTAAAATCCCGCTGGGATCAACTGTCCAGCAGATTTTACAATTTAGAACGCAACGTGACCCCAGAATACAAAACATTTCCCCCATGGCAGAATCGCAACTAACTATGCTAGCATTAGTGGTATGAATTCACACAACCCCAACATAGGCTATGATCGGCCTGTTATTCGCCAACTTGACGATTCGGCAATCAATCGGATTGCTGCCGGTGAGGTGATAGAACGTCCTGCATCCGCTGTGAAAGAATTGGTGGAAAATGCAATAGACGCTGGGGCACAACGCATCACAATTGACATCGCGTACGGAGGAAAAACGCTAATCCGTGTTGGTGACAATGGTTGCGGGATGAGTGCTGAGGATTTGCCCCTTGCACTGTCGCGACATGCCACTTCTAAAATTGACGGATCTGATCTTTTGAACATTCATAGTTTCGGGTTTCGTGGTGAGGCACTGCCCTCATTAGGTGCTGTTGGACGCTTAACAATATCCTCGCGTGCTGAAGGGCATGAAGGGGCAGAAATCACCGTTTCTGGTGGTGACGTGACTGCTGTCAAACCCGCGGCGCTGACCCAAGGTAGCGTGATAGAGCTACGCGATTTATTTTATGCAACCCCTGCGCGACTGAAGTTTTTGCGTACAGACCGCGCAGAGTCCCAAGCGATTACGGATATTATCAAGCGTCTTGCAATGGCTGAACCATCCATAGGATTTCATCTGCGCGATGTTTCAAATGGTGCATCGCGTTCGGTGTTCCGCGTAGACCCCGAAACAGGTGATTTGTTTGATGCACTGCATCGTCGATTGTCAAAAATTCTTGGCTCGGAGTTCGCCGAAAATGCCCTGAAAATTGATGCAAATCGGGATGGCATTCATTTAACCGGCTATGCGGCGCTTCCGACATTTTCACGCGGCGCAGCGGTAATGCAATATTTCTTTGTGAACGGTCGACCTGTACGCGATAAGTTGTTGATTGGTGCATTAAGGGGGGCTTATGCCGATTTCCTATCGCGGGATCGTCACCCTGCTGTTGCGTTGTTTGTGGATTGCGATCCGCATTTGGTAGACGTAAACGTGCATCCTGCGAAATCAGAGGTGCGGTTTCGTGACCCTGGTTTGGTACGCGGATTGATAGTAACCGCCTTGCGCCACGCCCTAGGCGAGGCTGGACACCGTGCGTCAACAACCGTTGCAGATGCCACATTGGGGGCAATGCGCCCACAATCCCCAAGTCAACCGATTTATCAAATGGACAGACCCAGTGCATCTGTACGCAACATAAATTACCATGCGCAGGCCCCCGAAAATTTTGGCTTTTCAGCAGCACCCGACCCATCCGCGCGGATTGAGGCCCCGATTATTGAGCAGAGCAGCGAACAAACCGCAGTTGATCACCCGTTGGGTGCAGCCCGAGGACAGGTCCACGAAAACTATATCATCGCGCAGACGAACGATGGGATCGTGATCGTGGATCAACACGCGGCACATGAACGATTGGTGTATGAGCGCCTTAAGGCGCAAATGGCCAAACAAGGCGTCTCTGCCCAAGCACTTCTGATCCCAGAAATCATTGAATTATCTGTCGGTGATTGTGAGCTATTACTTGAATTGGCCGATGACTTTCATCGTTTTGGTCTTGGAATAGAGGCATTCGGCAATGGTGCAATTGCCGTCCGTGAAACCCCGGCGATTTTGGGTGAAATCAACGCCAAGGATATGATACTAGATCTGCTTGATGAAATATCGGATTGGGGCAGCAGCCAGTTGATTCAAGATAAGATTGAGGCGATTTTGTCTCGCATGGCCTGCCATGGTTCAATACGTTCAGGTCGTCGTATGCGCGCCGAAGAAATGAACGCGCTGTTGCGGGAAATGGAACAGACACCGCATTCGGGTCAATGTAATCATGGGCGACCAACCTATGTCGAGTTAAAGCTGACTGATATTGAGCGCCTATTTGGACGAACCTGATGCAAATTGATTTTAACGACCCCTTAACTCAATTGATAATTGGCGCGGGCCTTTTGGTTTTGATCTTGCTCATGCTATCATTGCGGTCGGTCGCAAGACTGACAAAAATTGCTGAACCCATCGGTTATCAGATGAATGCCCTAGGCCAGCGCGTCCAAGCATTGGGCGAGGGTCAAGAGCGCCTTGCGGGAGGTCTGCATCATGTCTCAGAGGCGCAGGCCCAACAACAAACCAGCATGTTACAGCTGATGGAAAAACGCCTGGCCGACGTGCAATTGCAGATGAATGAAAATCTCCAAGGATCTGCGCGACGCACGGCCCATTCATTGGGCGAATTGCAACAGAGATTGACTGCGATAGATAAAGCACAAGAAAACATAACCAAGCTTTCTGGTGATGTACTCTCACTTCAGGATATTTTGTCGAACAAGCAAACACGAGGGGCCTTTGGCGAAATTCAGTTGAACGATATCGTTTCAAAGGCGCTTCCGTCAGATAGCTACACTTTACAGGCCACGCTATCAAACGGACGACGCGCCGATTGTTTGATACATTTACCCAATCCACCCGGGCCCATTGTGATCGATAGTAAATTTCCATTGGAACCTTATGAGGCGCTGCGCAATGCTAAAACGGATTGGGAGCTAAACGATGCCGCTCGTCAATTGCGAACTGCAGTTAAAAAACACATCAAAGACATCTCTGAAAAATATATCTTAGATGGAGAAACCGCAGATGGTGCGTTGATGTTTCTTCCCTCCGAGGCAGTTTATGCCGAGTTGCATGCAAATTTTCCCGAACTGGTCCGCGAAGGGTTTTCGGCGCGCGTTTGGATTGTTTCACCGACGACGTGCATGGCAACGCTGAATACAATGCGCGCGATTTTAAAAGATGCACGGATGCGAGAACAGGCCGGCACCATTCGCCGCGAGCTGGGTTTGTTGTATCAAGATGTTGATCGCTTGGGCACAAGAGTTGAAAATCTTGATCGCCACTTTAACCAAGCGGCAAAAGACCTGACAGAAATCAAAATAAGCGCTGACAAAGCGGGCAAGCGCGCACGCAGGTTGGATAATTTTGATTTTGAGGAAATCAAATCCGAGGCGCCTAAAGTCTTAGATTCGAAATAGCGCAAGATGTGATATTGATTTTTTGCTTTGGTATTCCGTCGGAAATAGAAACGGGTAAACGTTAAGGGAATGCGGATATGGCCCATATAATTGTGGTGGGAAACGAAAAAGGTGGTGCTGGTAAATCCACTGTCACGATGCATATTGCCACAGCACTTGCGCGGATGGGGCATCGTGTCGGTGCCATTGACCTAGATTTACGTCAGCAAAGTTTTGCAAGGTACTTGTTGAACCGTCAAAAGCATTTGGGGGAAACAGGTATGGATTTACCCTCACCTACCTATTTCCCATTACCAGAGATCGAAAAATCACAGATCCCTGATGGTGAAAATATTTATGATCACCGACTATCAGCCGCCGTTGCCAAAGCCGATCCCAATAGTGACTTTATCCTTATTGATTGCCCAGGTTCCCACACACGCCTTAGTCAAGTTGCGCATTCTCTGGCCGACACATTGATTACGCCACTTAATGACAGTTTTGTTGATTTTGACTTGTTGGCGCATGTCAGTTCGGATGGCGAAACCATCGAAGGGCCCTCTGTTTATTCAGAAATGGTTTGGCATGCACGTCAATTACGCGCACAAGCCGGTTTAAAGCCCATTGATTGGATCGTCGTTCGCAACCGTGTTGGTGCGCAACAAATGGTCAATAAACTTAAAATGGAACGTGCATTGGATAAATTGGCAAAACGGATTGGATTCCGTGTCGGCCCGGGATTCAATGAACGTGTCATTTTCCGCGAGTTGTTTCCGCGTGGCTTGACGTTATTGGACTTAAAGGATGTTGGCGTAAAACAACTCAACATTTCCAACATCGCAGCAAGACAAGAATTACGAGAGCTGGTCAAAACACTGGAATTGCCGAACGTCACGGCCAAATTCTAGGGCTGACTCAGCACATCTAATGCGGACCTAAGAACGCTGATCTGCTGCTCGCTTAACTTTTCTAGCAATGCTCGGTCGTGTTGTTCAGCTTGTGATTTCAAATCTTCATATACGGCCAATCCCTGTACAGTCAGGGATAGCCATTCATGTCGCCGATCCTGTTCATCGGTTTTACGTATCAAATAACGGCGGGCCTCTAAGCGATGGACCGCACGTGATACCTTAGTTTTATGCATCATGGCCTTTTGGCAAATTTCTTTGGCGGTCAATTTTTGATAAATTGCCAAATGAAACAACACGCGCCATTCCGTGCGCAGCATTCCATAGCGTTCCTTATAAATCCGCTGGAACGACTGACTGCTTATCTCTGCCGCTTGGTTCAGTAGATAAGGCAAAAATTCCCGTAAATCGAAATCATTATTATGTGTCATTTTTTCAATATAAGGGGTTGTTAGTTACATTTTCAACTATTACCAAAATTCAACCTCTTATTTCTCAGGAGCAATCCAATGAATCGTCCCACATTTCCGCATAGCTTTGTTCAAGCGCCCTCGAAAGATGCGATCACCGAAGGATACATGCCAGGTTTCGGAAATGACTTTGAAACAGAAGCATTGCCCGGTGCGTTGCCGCAAGGACAAAACAGTCCGCAAAAATGTAATTATGGGCTTTATGGAGAACAGCTTTCTGGAACTGCATTCACAGCACCAAGCCATCAAAACGAACGCACATGGTGTTACCGTATTCGCCCCTCGGTCAAACATTCTCATCGATATGCCAAGATAGATTTGCCCTATTGGAAATCGGCACCACACATAGATCCCGATGTTGTTTCATTGGGCCAATATCGTTGGGATCCGATTCCCCACGCATCCGAGAACCTAACCTGGCTGACAGGAATGCGCACGATGACAACAGCCGGGGATGTCAATACACAGGTCGGAATGGCAAGCCACGTCTACCTAGTCACTGCTTCGATGGTGGATGAGTATTTCTATTCTGCTGATAGCGAACTTTTGATTGTACCACAGGAAGGGCGTCTGAGGTTTTGTACAGAACTCGGGATCATTGATCTCGAACCCAAAGAAATCGCAATTATCCCGCGTGGCATGTTGTACCGTGTCGAAGTTCTTGAAGGACCAGCGCGCGGATTTGTTTGCGAAAATTATGGACAAAAATTTGCACTACCCGGTCGCGGACCGATTGGCGCAAATTGCTTGGCGAACCGTCGGGACTTTAAATCACCTGTCGCTGCATTTGAAGATCGCGACATCCCAAGTCGCGTTGTCATAAAATGGTGCGGACAGTTTCATGAAACACATATCTTTCATAGCCCGTTAGATGTCGTGGCATGGCATGGAAATTATGCGCCGTGCAAATATGACCTGCGCACATATTGCCCAGTCGGTGCAGTATTGTTTGATCATCCAGATCCGTCAATTTTCACGGTGCTGACCGCGCCCTCAGGCGTCGAAGGTACAGCAAACATTGATTTTGTTTTATTCCGTGAACGCTGGATGGTTGCCGAAAATACATTCAGACCACCTTGGTATCACAAAAATATCATGTCTGAATTAATGGGCAACATTTACGGTCAATATGATGCCAAACCCAAAGGATTTGTCCCAGGGGGAATGAGTTTGCACAATATGATGTTACCACATGGCCCCGACAAAAATGCGTTTGAAGGCGCGTCAAATGCCGATTTACAGGCGCAGAAACTAGATAACACAATGTCGTTCATGTTCGAAACGCGCTTTCCACAACACTTGACGGCTTACGCAGCTAAAGAGGCGCCCCTACAAGACGATTACATTGATTGTTGGGTCGATATCGAAAAGAAATTCGATGGAACCCCAGGAACCAAGTAATTCAAGCAGATTATGCAAGGACAAACACACCATGAGACTTCTTACCAGCTGGGTTGCATCCGCGAACGACTCAACTTCTTCGTTTCCGCTGAATAATTTACCCTACGGCGTATTTTCAACGGCGGGCACCGACCCGCGCTGTGGCGTGGCAATTGGAGATATGATCCTGGATCTACATGCCGCCGAAGATGCAGAAATGATCAAAATGGACGAGGGCCCCGTTTTTGACGTTCCATTCTGGAACGAGGTGATGGAATTGGGGCCAGAGGCGTGGCAAAAATTGCGCACACAAATCACGGCGATCCTGAAGAACGCCAGCGAACACCAAGGACGCGCGATTGATATGCTGACGCCCCAGTCAGAAGCCACCATGCATCTGCCCTTTTTGGTAAGTGAATATACTGATTTCTATGCAGGACGTCATCATGCGACCAATGTGGGCACAATGTTCCGCGGTGCCGAAAACGCACTGCCACCAAATTGGCTGCACATCCCGATCGGTTACAATGGACGTGCATCCTCCGTTGTCGTCAGCGGCACAGACATTCGTCGTCCATGGGGTCAGCTAAAGGCACCAGATGCCACAAAACCTGAATTTGCCCCGTCTCGTCGATTTGATTTCGAATTGGAACTTGGCGCCGTGGTTGGATTGCCATCAGACGGACCAATCACAGTCCAAGAGGCAGATGATCTGATCTTTGGCTATGTGTTGTTAAATGATTGGTCTGCACGCGACATTCAGGCCTGGGAATATCAGCCATTGGGCCCATTTCAGGCAAAAGCAACAGCCACATCCATAAGCCCATGGATTGTCACCAAGGCAGCACTAGAGCCATTCCGTACAGATACCCCTGAACGCGAAGTGGAATTGTTGGATCATCTTACGGACTGTGGCCCAATGCTTTATGATATTTCTCTTGAGGTTGGGTTATTGTCGAAATCTGGTGGAAAAAAAGTAATCACGCAAACCAACTACAATGAGATGTATTATTCATCCGCCCAACAGTTGGCTCATCACACAACGTCGGGCTGCCCAATGAACCCCGGCGATTTGTTGGGATCAGGTACAATTTCAGGCGCAGAACCCCATCAACGTGGCAGCATGCTTGAACTGAGCTGGGGTGGAAAAGAACCAATTGAACTGGATAACGGAGAAAAACGCAGCTTCCTCGAAGATGAGGATCAGATCGTTATTTCTGGGGCCGCGCGCAGCGAAACCGTAACAATTGGATTTGGCACATGCGTTGGCCGTGTCATTCCCGCACTTGAAAACCCATACGAAAGATAATTGAACGTTGGGCGCGGTCTTGCTGCGCCCAGATCACACCTAAAGGAGAGCCCCATGGCAAAAGCCTTCGCATCACAAAGTGATATGAGTGAAAAGAAAATCAGCTTCACCGAAATTGGCGAAGGATTGTATGCCTTTACCGCAGAAGGCGACCCCAACTCAGGGGTCATCATCGGAGATGACAGCGTCATGATCATTGAGGCACAGGCGACACCCCGCCTTGCCAACAAAGTCATTGAATGCGTGCGTAGCGTAACGGACAAACCGATTTCACACGTTGTTTTAACACACTATCACGCGGTTCGCGTTTTGGGCGCATCTGCATTCAACGCGGATCAAATTATCATGTCAGACATGGCCCGCGCGATGGTTGTAGAGCGGGGACAAGAAGACTGGGACAGCGAATTCCAACGTTTCCCCCGCCTGTTCGAAGGACACGAAAGCATTCCGGGCCTGACATGGCCAACAACGACATTTGATGGCTCAATGTCCGTCTACCTAGGAAATCGTCGTGTTGACCTAATGCATTTGGGTCGAGCACACACCGCAGGGGACATTGTTATTAATGTACCTGACCAAAACGTCATGTTTACAGGTGATATCGTTGAATATCACTCTGCTTGCTATTGCGGAGACGGGCATTTTTCCGATTGGGGCGATACCCTAGACAATATCAAGGCATTCGAAGTTGATGCCATTGCACCAGGGCGTGGTGATGCATTGGTTGGACAGGATATGGTAAACCGCGCAATCGAAAGCACCCGTGACTTTGTCGAAAGCACATACCGCCCGGTCGCCAAAGTGGCCGCACGCAACGGTTCATTGAAAGAGGCATGGGATGCCTGCCGCGCCGAATGTGATCCCAAATTCTCGGACTACGCGATCTATGAACATTGTTTGCCGTTCAACGTGGCGCGCGCGTATGACGAAGCGCGCGGGATTGATACGCCGCGTATTTGGACCGCACAACGCGATTTGGACATGTGGGAGGCCCTTCAAAGTTAAGGGAGGCAAAAAGATGAACAAAATCTTTGAAACGCCACTATATCCGTATCACAAAACTGCTGATCAAAGCGCAACTGCGCCCGTGCGTCATAGTGTTGTCGTGATCGGGGCAGGTCCGGTTGGTTTGGGCATGGCAATCGATCTTGCCCAACACGGCATTGACGTCATCGTATTAGATGACAATGACAAGGTCAGCTTTGGCAGTCGGGCGATTTGTTTCGCAAAACGTACCCTTGAAATCGCCGATCGCCTTGGGTTTGGCGACAAACTGGTTGCCAAAGGGGTTCAATGGAACCTTGGAAAAGTGTTCTTTGATCAGCGCAAGGTTTATGAATTTAACCTTTTGGCCGAAGACGGTCACGCACGCCCAGCATTCATCAATCTGCAACAGTATTATTTCGAACAATACTTAGTTGAACGCGTGCAAGAGATCAATTCAGACAGGCAGAAAATTGATATTCGCGGCAAAAACCGCGTCACCGCAATTACGGATCATGGCACATATACTGCTCTGACTGTTTCGACACCCGATGGGGATTATACACTGCATGCGGATTGGGTCATTGCCTGTGATGGCGCGGGCAGTCCAACACGATCCATGATGGGTCTAGATTTTGTTGGACGCGTGTTCGAAGATAACTTCTTAATCGCTGATGTCACGATGGAAGCAGATTTTCCAACCGAGCGTTGGTTCTGGTTTGACCCGCCATTCAATCGCGGACAATCCGCATTATTGCATAAACAACCCGATGGTGTGTGGCGCATTGATCTACAGCTGGGATGGGACGTTGATAAAGAAGTTGAAAAACAACCCGACCGCGTCATACCACGCCTAAAAGAGATGCTCGGCGAAGACGTGAAATTTGAATTGGAATGGGTCAGCATTTACACATTCCAATGCCGTCGGATGGAAAAATTTCGGCATGGAAATGTGATCTTTGCGGGCGACAGCGCGCATCAGGTGTCGCCCTTTGGCGCGCGCGGCGCGAACAGTGGTTTGCAAGATGTCGATAATCTGAGTTGGAAACTAGCACATGTTATTAAGGGAATTGCACCTGATACATTACTGGACAGCTATGATGATGAACGCGTTCATGGTGCAGACGAAAACATTATGAATTCTACTCGGTCTACGGATTTCATCACACCGAAATCGGACATTAGCCGCATCTTTCGGGACGCTGTCTTGGATCTATCTGAACACTATGAATTCGCCCGTCCACTTGTAAATTCCGGACGATTGTCCATGCCGTGTAATTACATCGGTAAACCCCTGATTGGTGAGGATGCTCTATCCAACGCGCCCGCGCGAACGACACCTGGAATGCCCTGCCCAGATGCGCCCTTGAATGATGGATATTTGCTGTCCAATTTGGGGGGTACGTTTACGGTGTTGGCAATTAATATTAATGTACCAGATGCTGTGCATATTGAGGGTATTGACCTATCAACACGCACCATAACGGTTACAGACAATGAAAATCAGATCTTAGGAGATCGGTTTTTAGGCAATGGTAAAACGGCCGTTTATCTTGTTCGACCAGATCAGCACATCATTGCACGCTGGCCAAATTATGATGCCGCGAAAATCCGCAACGCACTTAACAAAGCATTGGGAAAACCAGAATGAGCGCACTTTCCCTAACCCCGAACATCCCAAATGGCGATGATTTTTATGAAACCCTTTTGAATGCCCATGATGGGTTAAGTAAGTCGCAAAGTGACGCTTTGAATGCGCGACTTATTCTGATCCTTGCCAACCATATCGGGGATATCGATATTTTACGAGAGGCCCTCAGCGCCGCAAAACAAGCAGGGGGCGCAGAATGAACGAAACTGTACTTTATGATTACTGGCGATCATCCGCAGCATATCGTTTGCGAATTGCGATGAACCTAGCGGGTCTTCCATACCGATCGGTTGCAGTTGATTTACTGAAGGGCGAACACAAGTCCGCTGAATATCTGTCGCGTAATCCACAAGGGTTGGTCCCAGTTCTAGAAATCGATGGTCATTCGATGACCCAATCATTGGCAATCTTGGAATATCTAAACGAAACACGGGATATGGAATTGCTCTCTTCCGATCCTGCTAACGCTGCAAAAGAACGTGCAATTGCCCATGCAATTGCCGTGGATATCCATCCTGTGTGTAATGTATCTGTTGCAGCCTATGCGGTGCAACAATCCGGGCGCGAGGAAACCCGTACAAATTGGATGCGGCGGTTTATCGCGCCCGGATTGAGCGCGGTCGATGCAATATTAAATGAACGCGAAAAAACCCCCTTTGCACATGGCTCTCATCCTGGATTAATCGATATTTGCATTATGCCCCAAGTTTATAATGCGCAGCGTTGGGGCGTGGATTTTGACACGCTGTTGAATATCAAACGGATCGTAGAAACCTGTTCGGCACACCCTTCGTTTGTTGAAGCCCATCCCGACAGTATGCAGCCTGATCAAGCATAAATCACCCGTGCGCAGCTGTCCGGTGTGAGACTGCCGCTGGGTCCGTTTTCAGTTCAATTATCGCAGGTTTTTCCGATGCCCGAGCGCGCATTAATGCCTCTGGAAATTGTGCTGTTTCAACGACCCGTTCTCCATGCGCACCGTATGCCATTGCCAGTGCGGTAAAATCAGGATTAATCATATCTGTACCAGATGGTCGGTTGGGATAATGTCGCTGCTGATGCATACGAATTGTTCCATAAACACCATTGTTTGAAATGATTACGATAATATTGGCGCCATATTGTACAGCAGTGCCAAATTCCTGCATGCACATTTGGAAACATCCATCCCCGGCAAGGCAAATCACCTCTTGGTTGGGTCGTTCCAATTTGGCGGCAACAGCCGCAGGAAGACCGTACCCCATAGATCCAGAGGTCGGAGCAAGTTGTGTTCGATAGGATTTATAGCGATAATAGCGATGAAGCCAGGCTGCATAATTTCCAGCGCCGTTTGTGATAATGGTGTCCGAAGGCATCACAGTGGTAAGATGAGAAATCACGCTTTCCATTTTCACATCACCCGGTGTTGCAAAGGGCTCTTGCCACGCCTCATAAGCGGCACGTTCCTGCGCAGGGGACGCCATGATCGGTTTACTGACCAAATCCACCGCAGTTCGAAGAAAAGCAATCGGATCACAGCATATCCCCCGATCTGGGGCATAAACGCGACCCACTTCGTCTGGGTTTGAGTGAACATGGATCAAATTTTGTTTTGTCTTTGGTGGGGTCAAGAGTGCATAACCACCAGTCGTCATTTCCCCCAATCGTGCGCCTAGAACCAATAATACATCTGCATCGTCAATCCGTTTAGCAAGGTTGGGATTGGGACCAATACCAACATCCCCAATATAATTTGGATGCCGATTATCCATATAATCCTGACTGCGAAACGATGTTCCGATGGGTAAACCAGTGGCTTCTGCAAATTGCGACAATAGCGCTGCGCATTCTTCAGACCACTTAGGTCCACCAACGATCATCATTGGGGACTTTGCAGCGGCTAGATCATCTAAAACGTCCTGAACAACCAACGTCGAAACAGATTGTTCTGCTGGCTTTGCCGGTTGCATAATATCCGCGACATCCGCTAGGCCCGATAGCATATCTTCAGGCAATGCCAGAACAACGGGCCCGGGACGACCAGACTGCGCAATATGAAAAGCGTGAGAAATATACTCTGGGATCCGATCTGTACGGTCAATTTCGGCAACCCATTTGGCCAAAGGCGCGAACATCCCGCGGTAATCCACTTCTTGAAATGCTTCACGATCCCGTTGATCACTGGCCACTTGCCCTACGAACAGAACCATTGGCGTACTATCTTGTAATGCAACATGAATGCCAGACGATGCGTTTGTGGCACCGGGTCCACGTGTCACAAAGGCAACGCCCACCTCACCCGTTAGTTTCGCATGCGCCTCTGCCATCATTGAAACGCCACCTTCATTGCGACCCACGATGGTATCCACGCCACTTTCAAACAAACCATCAAGCGCAGCTAGATAGCTTTCTCCTGGTACACAAAAAACCCGCTTCACACCTTGGATCTTAAGTTGATCCACAAGAATCTGACCACCATGACGCATAACGTACCCCGTTCTAAGTTTGTGCCAGTCAAGCGGTTGTTGGTCTGAAATACAAACAAAAAAGCCACGCAAACGCGTGGCTGTCGATAATCATTAGGCAGGAAACGTTAATGCGTCCACACTGTACGGCGATCCGTCGCAAAATTTTCGCCATAGCCGCGCATACGAATGTTCTGCTTGCGCAATTGTGGTTCGGTTACGTCCGCTTCGATTCCCATTTCTTTTGCATAGGAAAGTGCTGTTTCTTTGCTGTCAAAACGCAACTTAACCTGCGATTGCGTGTCGTCACTTGATGTCCACCCCATCAACGGATCGATTTCGCGAGCTGACCCTTGATAGTATTCCAAGACCCACTGGTTCGTTTTTGCCGTACCTGATGACATTGCGGTTTTTGCGGGTTTGTAGATTCGTGCGCGCATGAACTCCTCCTGAATACTCGGGCATGTTATGATCGATTTTTTGTGAAACGACAAGATAAGAGTCGTCACAGAACAAAAGGTGAATACACCCTTGGAAAACTGCGCAGTTCGTCCTAATTTCCAAAGCAATAGGAGATGTGTGATGGATGATTCTCAGATCGGATTTGCGACAGGCAATGTGCGCGAACGTCCCAAGCTTGAAGGTGGTAGGGCGTTCGTTATGAACTCCGAATTCGAACCTGCTGGCGATCAACCCAAGGCAATTAAAGAATTGTCTGCTGGTGTTAATTCAGGCGAACGCGATCAAGTTTTGTTGGGGGCAACAGGCACAGGCAAAACATTTACGATGGCAAAAATCATCGAAGAAACCCAGCGCCCTGCCATCATCCTTGCGCCCAACAAAACCTTGGCAGCCCAACTCTATGGAGAATTCAAGGGTTTCTTCCCCGATAATGCAGTTGAGTATTTTGTCAGTTTCTATGACTATTATCAGCCCGAAGCATATGTGGCGCGATCCGATACTTATATCGAAAAAGAAAGCCAGATTAACGAACAAATCGATCGGATGCGGCACGCTGCCACGCGCGCCTTATTGGAACGCGACGATGTGATCATCGTTGCATCCGTCAGCTGTATTTACGGGATCGGATCCGTTGAAACCTATGGGGCGATGACCCAAGATTTGAAGGCGGGACAAGAGTACAATCAACGCCAAGTGATGGCAGATTTGGTAGCACAACAATACCGCCGTAACGATCAGGCGTTTCAACGAGGATCATTTCGCGTGCGCGGCGATGTTTTAGAAGTTTTTCCAGCGCACCTAGAAGATCGCGCATGGCGGTTGTCTTTTTTTGGGGATGAAATTGAAAATATTGTAGAATTTGACCCCCTTACAGGTGAACGTACCAACAGCTTTGAACAAATTCGCATCTATGCCAATTCACACTACGTGACACCGAAACCGACAATGCAGCAGGCATTGATCAGCATCAAACAAGAGTTGCGACAGCGCCTGGATCAACTTGTAAACGAAGGCAAGCTTTTGGAAGCGCAGCGATTAGAGCAACGTACAAATTTTGATCTTGAAATGCTCGAGGCGACAGGTGTGTGCAACGGGATTGAAAATTACAGTCGATATTTAACGGGGCGTGCGCCGGGTGAACCGCCCCCCACCCTTTTCGAATTCATCCCCGACCATGCCATTGTCTTTGCAGATGAAAGTCACGTCAGCATTCCCCAAATTGGAGGCATGTATCGGGGCGATTATCGTCGAAAATTCACATTGGCGGAACATGGATTCCGCCTGCCCTCTTGCATGGACAACCGCCCGTTAAAATTCGAAGAATGGGACGCCATGCGCCCACAATCAGTGTATGTGTCTGCGACCCCGAGTAATTGGGAATTGGAACAAACTGGCGGTGTTTTCACAGAGCAGGTCATCCGCCCCACAGGCCTATTGGATCCCGAGGTTGAAATTCGACCTGTTGAAATGCAGGTTGATGATCTGCTGGATGAAATCCGCAAGGTCAGTCAACAGGGTTTCAGAACCCTTGTGACCACGCTTACAAAACGTATGGCAGAGGATTTGACAGAGTACCTGCATGAACAAGGTATTCGCGTGCGTTATATGCACAGTGACATTGACACGTTGGAACGCATCGAAATTCTGCGCGACCTGCGTCTTGGGACATTTGATGTATTGATCGGGATCAACCTGTTGCGCGAGGGTCTAGATATTCCCGAATGCGGCTTGGTTGCGATCCTGGATGCTGATAAAGAAGGTTTCCTAAGATCTGAAACCTCCCTAATCCAAACAATTGGTCGCGCGGCACGTAATGCCGAGGGACGCGTGATCATGTATGCAGATCGGATCACCGGATCAATGGAACGCGCCCTAAATGAAACCGATAGGCGGCGTACAAAACAAATCGCCTATAACACAGAACATGGCATCACACCTGCAACCGTACGCAAAAATGTCGACGATATCCTTGCCGGCCTATACAAAGGAGATACCGACCAATCCCGTGTCACTGCCAAAATTGATGATAAATTGGCAGGGGGCTCTAACCTTCAAGCGGTGCTTGATGGATTGCGCAATAACATGCGCAAAGCCGCCGAGAATCTAGAATTCGAAGAGGCCGCGCGCCTTCGGGACGAAGTCAAACGGCTAGAAGCCGTTGATTTGGTAATCGCCGATGATCCATTGGCGCGACAATCCGCGGTCGAGGCCGCAAGCGATCAAAGCACACGGGGCCGTTCCACCGCAGGACGCGGAGGAACACGAACCTATCGTGGCAAAAGCCAACCCAAACACTAATCACAACGCATTGTTACCGCCATTTTACCCTTGACCGATGTGCCAAAGGTTAACTGTACCTGATCCTTATCCGTTCCAACCTGTCCCGTTGAAAATGGCATATTAAAATAGGCAAATGGATTTAACCCCCAATAAAAGGAACGCGCGGTCGGGTGTTGCATCTCCGATTGGGCATTCTGTTTAAGCCAGTGGCCGGCTGACAGAAGCCGATTAAACCAGGATCGTTTGTCCAAATATCAAGGCAAATCGCCGAATAATTACATATACTTTGTCATTCTACTTACGGCTGCGTTGTCTGGAAAATTGGAAAATAGCGGTTTTCGTTCTAACTCAAGTAATGGAACAGTTCAGAGGTTAAGATGCGTTGGTTCATTGGATTTTTAATGCTGGCAACAGTCACATTCGCGGATGCGAAAGACGAAGTGCAAACAACAATCGCATCGCAGTTAGATGCGTTTTCGCAGGATGATTTTGCGCGCGCATTCGAATACGCCAGCCCCTCGATACAACGCATGTTTCGAAATTCAGACAACTTTGGCATGATGGTGCAACGCGGATACCCGATGGTGTGGCGTCCTGCGCAAACACGCTACTTGGATTTCGCCCAAGATCAGCGTGGACTATATCAGCTGGTGCAGATCACTGATGAAAACGGGCGCGTGCATACACTGCGCTACGACATGATTGAAACGCCAGCAGGCTGGCGGATCAGAGGCGTTCAAATTTTACCAGGAACCGAATTTTCGTCCTAACAAACCGTTTATGATGCGAATTTCCCAGCCAAGGCATCATCGATTAGCGCGATTGTTTCCTCAATCCCGTAAAGTGCTATAAATCCGCCAAAACGTGGGCCTTGCGAGGCGCCTAGCAAAACTTCATACAATGCACCAAACCATGCGCGCAGCGGATCAAAACGTTCACGTCCGCATGCATAAACCACCGATTGCAACTCTTCTGCATCCAAACCACCATCCCACGCTTTCAACTGATCACGTAGATCAACCAGCGCCTCACGCTCTAATTCGCTGGGCATGCGGTATGTCTTGGTGGGTTTGACAAAATCATTGTAGTATCGCACCGCGTATCCCGCAGCTTGGTCTAATTGTGGGTTGGCCTCTGGGCTCGCGTCTGGCGCATACCGCTGAATAAAGCCCCACAACTGCTCTTTTTCATCCGCATTCGCCACCGCCGCCAAATTCAACAACATAGAAAATGGAACAACCATATCTGATGCAGGCACATCACCGCCATGAATGTGCCAAACAGGATTGGCGCAACGTTGTGTATCATCTTGATCGACGTAGGCGCGCAGTTGTTGGTGATATTCGTCCATCGCCTTTGGAATGACATCAAAATACATGCGCTTGGCCGTTTTGGGCTTCTGGTACATAAAATATGACAGCGATTCAGTGCTGGCATAGGTCAGCCATTCATCAATTGAAATCCCATTGCCAGATGATTTAGAAATCTTCTGACCCTGATCATCTAAGAACAATTCATATGTAAAATGTTCGGGTTTTTTATGTCCCAAAATTTCGCAAATACGGTCATAAATTGGGGTGTTGGTGGAGTGGTCTTTTCCATACATCTCAAAATCAACGCCCAACGCCGCCCAACGCGCACCGAAATCTGGTTTCCACTGCAATTTCACATTGCCACCTGTCACGGGCAGGGTCCATTCACGACCCGTTTCATCATCAAATGTGATGGTTCCGTCCTTGGCGTTCACTTCTTTCATCGGGACATACAACACACGACCCGTTTCAGGGTGGATTGGCAAGAAAATGGAATAGGTCTGACGCCGTTCTTCGCGCAGTGATTTAAGCATCACTTTCATGATATCGTCGTACCGTTCGGCCGCACGCAACAGAACTTCGTCAAAGGCGCCAGAGTTATAAAACTCGGTCGCTGAATAAAATTCGTATTCAAACCCAAAGGTATCTAGAAAACGGCGCAACATTGCATTGTTATGGTGTCCAAAACTTTCATATTCCCCAAATGGATCGGGCACAGATGTCAACGGTTTTTGTAAATGTTTTGCCAGCTCTTCTTGGTTAGGAACATTTCCCGGCACTTTGCGCATGCCATCCAAATCATCTGAAAAGCAGATCAATTTTGCAGGAATGTCGCAGATCTCTCGGAATGCGCGCATAATCATTGATGTCCGCGCAACTTCGCCAAAGGTACCGATATGCGGCAAACCTGACGGGCCATAACCTGTTTCAAACAGAACATATCCCTTTTCAGGCGGCGCTTTTTCATAGCGTTTCAACACACGGCGTGCTTCTTCAAATGGCCATGCTTTTGAGCTAAGTGCGGCGTCGCGCAAATTTGACATCTCATATCTCCAATATCGTGGGACTCAGCGGGTCCACCAAGCCCCCGCGTATTAATGTGTTTTCCCAGTACTCGCAAGCGCGGCGAATGGGCCTCTTGCATGGATGTCATTCGACACATATCTTGCACGTGACGATCAAGGATAAAACCGATGCGAAATTCAGATGAACCCAAAATTTTAACCGAGCAAGATTGCCTTGTTGCTCTGATGGTGAGCATCACAATCGCGGATGGGAATGTGCGCACAGCTGAGTTGGTCAAAATCCAATCGGCCCTCAACCATCTACCGATATTTGGCACCTACGATATTGGGCGGTTGAACTTGGTCTCTCAAATTGTATTTGATTTGTTTGAAAACGAAGATGGTTTGGATGCGTTGTTCGAATTAGTGCGTGATACCCTGTCAGAACGCCTGCATGAAACGGCCTATGCGCTGTGCTGTGATGTTGCTGCGGCCGATGGTATGATTTTCGAAACCGAGCTGAGATTGCTAGAAGAAATGCGCTACGAACTGAACATTGACCGTCTGCATGCATCTGCAATCGAACGGGGTGCGCGGGCACGACATATGACGATTTAACTGCTTAGCGCGCGCGTTTGCGATTTGGAAAAAATCAACAGATCACGGCAACCTTGCCCATCGATATAACAAACCATGATGCAATCGGCGGGCGCGTTTTGCCCAATCCGATGCCCCACGGGGTCGGTCATTTTTGATATGATCCACTTGATTTCGTTTTTCGAAATCCTGTACGAAAATGGCAAAGGCCACCTGTCGCTCCTTCGTCATCTGATACCCGCCCAATGCGCTTACAAAATTTAGGGTACCTGTTTTTGCCAAAATGTTCGCCCGTCCAGTTTGATCCAAATTTCCATTGAATTGACGGGGCTTGACTGGCTTTAATAATGCGATGAATTCTGGAAATGTTTGATGCGCTCGTGCCATCGCCTTGGCGAACGCCACTGGGGAAATGCGTGTTTCATCGCTTAGGCCTGAATGATCCCGAAAGGTTGCATTTGATAGGCCCAAACGCGATTGCGCCCATGTATTCATCTGCGCAGCAGAGGCGGCCAATGACGCGCGCTGACCCGATGCCATAAGACCCAGCACCTCCGCCGATAGGTTGGTGGAAAATCGTAGCATCGATTTGACGAGAACGGATAATGGATCACTTTGGTGTAGGCCAATGACACGTCCCGATCCGTTGGCTGTTGAACGTTTTGGTGCGGGCAGGATGATCCCATTTTGTCGTGCCAATTCGCCAAAAACCTCGGCCGTATATAGCGCAGGTTTGCGGGTGGGCAGCCACCTGCCCCCTCTCTCTTTGCCCAATGCGCCGCGCAGCACAGTCCAGGCCTCGGCCTCGCCTGTTTGCGTATAGGAAAAAACCTGATCCTGCTGATCAATGATTGCCATGGATGCACGGATCGATTTGGAATTAACGGAACGTCCGCGGGCATCTAATTGTATTGCGTAATCCTGACCTTGTTTTTTCCATTCGAAGTAGAACCGATTGAAATTCAGGTTTAGCCCCGAAATCGAAGGATTATATCCTACATGAACAGGCTGCGCCGCGACGATGTAATTGAACGTGGGCAGCGCAGAGCCATCAAAGATGAAGTCTCCTGTAATCTGGCTGATTCCATTGTCTGACAAGCTTTGGACCAAGTCTGCTAAATCATCGGTGTCCAGATGAGGATCCCCCCCACCAACCAAGATAAGATCACCATTCAGCACACCATTCTGGATTGTGCCTGTTGCACGCAGCGTGGTTTCAAACCGAAAATCTGGGCCAAGTTTATCCAACGCATAAAGCGCTGTGATCGCTTTGGTTACGCTTGCAGGCGCAAATCCCATTTGCCCATTGTGCGCCTCAAGCATCTCGCCCGTAGCCATGTCAATCGCGGCAAAGCCGACCTCGCCGGTTAGGTTCAGGTTTTTGATCAGCTCTTCGTAACCAGGTGGCGGCACTGAACCGGGGCGCAGTACGGGTCTGGGGGATGTATCAGCAGCGTGAACAATGCCGCCAGCAAACACTAAAAAGACAACTGCCCAAAATCTGAACCGCACTGTTTCAACCCACTCACAATTACGCAGCGCAAACGTGCGAAAATCCCCCGAAAAGATCAAGCCCCTGATCGAAGCACACTGGATGAAATTGGCATTAAAGGCATGTTGACATAACACCACGCTGGCCCCGTCATGCGTCCCAACCGTCGTGATTGTTTTTCACACACCCGCGCATCACGATAAATGCGCGACGCTGGTGCAGAGAGAGGAGACAAACGCGCCTGTGGGCGTGCAATAATACCGATCGGAACGGTTTCCATAATCTCCCGCCAATCTTTCCATTTATGGAACTGCGCCAGATTGTCTGCCCCCATCAACCAAACAAAACGCGCATCCTGAAACCGTTGGCGCAACGCTATGACGGTTTCAGCCGTATAGGTGGTGCCCAATTGCGCCTCGATCCCTGTGACGCGAACACGGGGATGATCAATCAACGCCTGTGCCTGCGCAATCCGATCAGCTAAAGGTGCAGGGCCATGTGCCTTTAGTGGATTGCCAGGTGTCACCATCCACCACACCTGATCCAAACCAAATCGGCGCAATGCGTGTTGGGAAAAGGCCACATGTCCTTTGTGCGCAGGATCAAACGATCCTCCGAATAAACCAATCACCTGATGACGTGTCAATCCGCCCAAGTCCATTCCTGTCCATTCTATCGGTTTTGCCGACATATCCCATCCCATTCGTCCCAAACAACCCCATAGATGATTGCTTGCCCCCGCAGATAGCGCTATTTAGACCAAAACGCAGTCAAATCAGGAGTATCCGATGGCAGCCTATCAATACGTCTATCACATGCAAGGTGTGTCTAAAACCTATCCGGGTGGCAAAAAATGTTTTGAAAACATTCACTTGTCTTTCCTACCCGGTGTGAAAATCGGTGTCGTCGGTGTGAACGGCGCGGGTAAATCGACCTTGATGAAAATTATGGCGGGCCTGGATAGTGATTACACAGGCGAGGCGTGGTCAGCAGAAGGCGCCAAAGTTGGCTATCTGCCGCAGGAACCCCACCTCGAGGAAAACATGACAGTGCGCGAGAATGTCATGCTCGGCGTTGCCGAGAAGAAGGCTGTACTTGATCGTTACAACGAACTGGCCATGAATTATTCCGATGAAACCGCGGATGAAATGGCACAATTGCAAGATCAGATTGACGCCGAAAACCTGTGGGATTTGGATAGCCAAATCGACGTTTCAATGGAGGCGCTACGCTGTCCACCCGATGATGCGATGCCCGCTAACCTGTCTGGCGGTGAACGCCGCCGCGTGGCCCTTTGCAAATTGTTGCTTGAGGCACCTGATATGTTGTTGTTGGACGAACCAACCAACCACTTGGACGCGGAAACAATCGCATGGCTACAGCAGCACTTGATTGATTATAAGGGCACAATCCTAATTGTGACCCACGATCGTTATTTCCTGGATGACATCACTGGATGGATTTTGGAATTGGATCGCGGCCGCGGTATTCCTTACGAAGGCAATTATTCAAGTTGGCTGGAACAAAAAGCCAAGCGTTTGGAACAAGAAGCGCGCGAAGACAAAAGCCGTCAGAAAACGTTGGAACGCGAATTGGACTGGATCCGTCAGGGGGCCAAGGCCCGTCAGGCCAAACAAAAAGCGCGTATTAATGCCTACGAAGAATTGGCTGGTCAGTCAGAGCGTGAAAAAATCGCGCGCGCCCAGATCGTTATTCCAAATGGTCCCCGCCTTGGCAGCAAGGTGATCGAGGTTGAAAGCCTGCAAAAAGCGATGGGAGACAAGTTGCTGATCGAAAACCTATCCTTCAGCCTACCACCAGGTGGCATTGTGGGCGTGATCGGTCCAAACGGCGCGGGTAAATCCACCCTCTTTAAAATGCTGACGGGCCAAGAACAACCAGACGCAGGTGCCGTGTCATATGGCGATACCGTTTCTTTGTCCTATGTGGATCAATCACGTGATGATTTGTTGGACAAAGACACTGTTTGGGAAGCTATTTCTGGTGGTGCAGAAATCATCCAACTGGGTGATGCACAAATGAACAGCCGCGCCTATTGCTCTGCCTTTAACTTTAAGGGTGGGGATCAACAGAAAACCGTCAACCTTTTGTCAGGCGGTGAACGCAACCGTGTGCACATGGCGCGCCTGTTGAAGTCGGGCGGTAACGTTCTTTTGTTGGACGAACCGACCAACGATTTGGATGTGGAAACATTGCGTGCGCTAGAGGACGCCTTGATGGATTTTGCAGGCTGCGCCGTTGTGATTTCGCACGATCGCTTCTTCCTGGACCGGATTTGTACGCATATTTTGGCCTTTGAAGGCGAAGCGCACGTTGAATGGTTCGAAGGCGACTTTTCTGCCTATGAAGAGGATAAGAAACGCCGCCTAGGTCCAGATGCGTTGGAACCCAAGCGGATTAAACATAAAAAGTTTACGCGCTAAATTTAACAACGCGCCCGTATGCGTATTTTGAGTATGGGCGCGTTTTTATATAAATAATTGAACACCTGTATTCATTTTATTAAATCCAATTCTCATTCTTTATAATATCCTATTTTAATATTTGTTTCTTATTTCTTTTTTAACTTTAATATCTCTTTAATATTTTCGCTAAAAATCGGAGGTTATAATGGCGCTTAATTTGAATAAAATGTCGATTGCGGAGTTAAACAAACTCATTTCCGACGCGCAAACCGCATTGGCTAAAAAGCAAGAGGTTGCCGAAAAGGTGCGCAAATTGGCAAAAGATAATGGGTTGGAAATTAGCGATTTGTTAGCCGCGGATAAACCGAACAAGGCCAAAGCCAAAAAGCCCAGAGGCAAAGTTGCCCCAAAATATAAAAACCCAGCGAACGGTTCAGAAACATGGACAGGACGCGGGCGTCAACCGCGTTGGGTGACCGATGCTTTGACAGGTGGAAAGTCATTAGAAGACCTTTTGATTTAATCAAAATTTCTCAGTCTCGGGCGGCGCCTATGATAATCGGCGTCGCAAGGCATTTTCTAATTCCATATCCTCTAAGATAACCATGCGCGCCCATGTGGCTAATATGCGATTAATACGTGCCTGATACCCATTGCCCATGGATTTAAAAAACTTGGCCACCGATTTATCCAAATAAAGGGTCAGTTTTTCCTTTTTCTCATAAGTGGGAATATCGTGCATAATCATATGCCAGTCCTCGGGTATTTCTTCGGCCAGCATGCGGGCAATCATCTTATCCTGACTAAGGCGAAAAAAAATTTACACTCGCAGCTGCGTCGCCCCGTCAAAACAATATGTTTGGCCTGTACCTGCGCCCAAATAAACTGTTTCACCTTTCGCGAATTTTTGCAATTCGTTTGATTTAACAATGAAATCTTGGCCAGCCTCTGTTTTGCAATAAATCAGTGCATATTCACCAAGATTTTCCACAAAATCTGGACGTGCAGATAGGAAAGCATTCGAGACATCAACCACACTCAGATGTTCAGGGCGAATTCCAAGAATATCCGCGCCCGGAGACAGCTTATTTACGCCAAGCTCTGTCAATTCCTTGGCTGAGAAAAAATTCATACTGGGACTACCAATAAAACCAGCAACAAACATGTTACAGGGGTTTTCATACAAATCAATCGGGGCACCAATTTGTTCGATTTTTCCGCTGCGCAGGACAACAATTTTATCTGCCAATGTCATCGCCTCGACTTGATCGTGGGTCACATAGATCATTGTTGTTCCAAGTCGCTCGTGCAGACGGGCGATTTCAATACGTGTTTGTACACGCAACGCGGCGTCCAAATTAGAAAGCGGTTCGTCAAACAAAAACACCTCTGGCCCGCGAACGATTGCGCGTCCAATTGCAACACGTTGACGTTGCCCACCGGATAATGCCTTGGGTCGGCGATCAAGATATTCTTCCAGCTTTAGAATTCTGGCCGCCTCAGATACTTTTTCACGAATGACTGCCTTGGGCACACCATTCATTTTCAATCCAAATCCCATGTTTTCAGCAACGGTCATATGCGGATAAAGTGCATAACTTTGGAAAACCATGGCGACTCCGCGATCTGCTGGATCTGCAGTTGTAACGTCACGCTCACCAATTGCAATTTGCCCACCACTGGTTTGTTCTAGACCCGCAATCATTCGAAGAAGTGTGGATTTCCCACACCCAGATGGGCCAACAAACACGCAAAGCTCTCCGTCTTTGATATCTAAATCAACACCATGAATGACCTGAGTTTCCCCAAATTTTTTTATCACTTTGTTAAGTGTAACACTGCTCATTTCTACCTCTCAAAGCGTTGGGAATTGCCAATCTCTAGCCGCTTGGGCAATTTGATCAACTGCACGTGACAATGGCTCTTTCCATTCAATTAAATCTTCAAAACTGTGGCGCGTCGTTGTCGTTGTGATCGACAGGGCTCCAACCGGCCGTTCGTTCAGCAGAATCGGCTTGGCTATGCAAATAATCCCTGCTTCATGCTCCTCACGATCAAACGAATACCCTTCGGTGCGAATTTGATCCAGTTCCACCTTCAACGAGTGGGCATCCCCATGCGTAAATTGCGTGTGTTGATAGAACGCTTGCTTTTGCAATGCTGCGTCCAATGCATCCGTATCAAGATACGCGAGCATCGCCTTACCCACTCCGGTGCAATAGGCGGGACCAACTTTGCCAGCTTGTGAAAACATTTCAACAGGACGAATCGCGGTTCGTTTTTCAATGTACAAAACTTGACCCGCATCCATTTGCGCCAAATGCAGAGTTTGCCCCACCTCTGCGTATAAATCATCCAGAATGCGACGAGACAAAGGACCCAGCGAACTTTGACGCCAAGCAGAGTGAGCAAGCCGTACAAGGCGCATTCCCATGGAATACACACCTTGGTTTGGTTCGTACTGCAAAAGTCCTTGATTTGTAAGGGTTTGCAGGAACCGATACAGTGTTGCCTTTGGATAGGGTGAATGCTCTAACACTTCGCTGAAACGAACAGGACGTTCAAATGCAGCAACCAGTTCCAGCGCAGAAAGCGCCTTTCCGACTGTGCCATCATTATCCCGTGCGATGTTCAACGTGGTCTCCTGCTGTGTCTGATGAAACTGTTGACAAGCCTAGCGATGCTTGTCAGTATTTTCAATAGTTGAGATCAAGTTTCATTATATGAAACAAGATCGGAACAACAGGGAGAGAATTATGTTCCAGAAATTTACTAAGCTGACGACAGCGTTGGCTCTATCTATGGCTGCTGCGGTTCCAGCATTTGCCGACCTATCAGGTACACTTCGTATCACATCTGACATGTCCAACCCTGCACCACGTGCAGTGATGGAGAAAATGGCGTCAGACTTCGACGCGATGCACCCAAACTTAAGTGTTGAGCTGACTGTTGTTGATCGCGAGGCGTGGAAAACACAAATCCGTAACGCATTATCTGCAAACGCACCAGACGTTGTAAATTGGTATGCGGCAACACGCATGACTCCATACGTTGACGCAGGTCTATTCATGGACATTTCAGATCTATGGAATGAGCCTGAGATGGCAGCGCTTGCATCAACAAAAGGCGCAATGACGCTGGATGGCAAGCAGTGGGGCGTCCCATACACATATTACCAATGGGGTGTTTACTATCGTAAAGACATCTTTGAAAAGCTAGGCCTAAGTGAACCAAAAACATGGGCCGAGGAGCTTTCAAACTGTCAAACGATCATCGATTCAGGTCGTAAGTGTTATACAATTGGTTCAAAGTACCTTTGGACTGCAGGCGGTTGGTTTGACTACATCAACTCTCGTACAAACGGCTATGACTTCCATATTCAACTTGCCAATGGTGAAGTTGCATGGACAGATGATCGTGTACGCGAAACATTTGCAAACTGGCGTCAGTTGATCGACATGGGTGCGTTCGTTGACGACCACCAGTCTTACAGCTGGCAAGAAGCAATGCCATTCATGATTGACGGCAAAGCGACAGCCTATCTAATGGGTAACTTCTCGGTTGCGGCATTCCGCGATGGTGGCCTAACAGATGACCAGTTGGACTTCTATCAATTCCCAATGATCAACCCAGATGTTGATTATGCAGAAGATGCGCCAACAGACACGTTCCACATCGCATCCGGCGCACAGAACGTCGAAGCAGCAAAAGCATTCTTGCTCTATGTCACGTCACCAGAGGTTCAAACTGAAATCAACTCTGGCGATGCATTGGGTCAGCTACCTGTCAACGCCAACGCATCTGTGTCTGATGACAAATTCATCCAGCAAGGCTTTGATATGTTGTCCAACAACGCAGGCGGCGGCATCATGCAGTTCTTCGATCGCGATTTCCCAGCAGAGATGGCATCTGTGGGAATGGAAGGTCTACAGGAATTCATGGTATTCCCTGATAACCTAGACGACATCCTAGAGCGTTTGGAAGACGCGCGTCAGCGCATCTACAAGTAATAATATTTTTGGGGCCGCAGGGTATTGCGGCCCCTTTTTTACCTTATTCGTAAAGCAATTACGTTTTTCGTATGCGGTAATTCACAAAGGTAATCCCTCTATGTCCTCCGCCCATACTGAACCATCAAAATTCAAAAGCTGGTATCGCAAAAACGATATCGCTATTACGCCATGGCTGTTTTTACTACCGGCGGTCGTGTTTTTTGCCACCTACGTGATCGTACCAATCGGTCAGTCATTTTGGATATCCTTCCACATGTGGGACGGGCTAGGCGAAAAAACGTTTGTTGGGATGGACAACTATGAACGTCTTTTGGGACTTGGCGATCAAAAGATGGACCGAAAGTTTGAAACATCTTTTTGGAACAATATCAAATGGCTATTGCTATACCTCTTGGCCATTCCAATGGGGTTGTTCATCGCGCTGTTTTTGAACCAAACTGTTGCCGGCATTCGCTTATACAAGTCCTTGTTCTTTTTCCCATTTGTCATTTCGCAAGTGGTCGTTGGACTTGTTTTCAGCTGGTTTTATCTGCCAAATGATGGCCTCTTTGACGTGATGATGAGTTGGTTTGGAATTGATATTCGCGGTGGTGTATTGGGTAATCCCAATACTGCAACATATGGCATTATCGCAGCCGGACTTTGGCCGCAAACTGCCTATTGCATGATCCTTTATTTAACGGGTTTAAATTCTGTTGATCCCGAACAAGTAGAGGCAGGAAGACTAGATGGTGCAAAGGGCTTTAGAATGCTGTGGTATGTTATTTTACCGCAACTGCGGCCAGCAACGTTTATTGCGTTTGTCGTAACCATAATTGGCGCATTGCGTTCATTCGATTTCATCGCCGTCATGACAAATGGGGGGCCGTTTGGGTCAACACGTGTTTTGTCATTTTTTATGTTCGAAGAAAGCCTATCTGAATTCGGGTTCCGCATGGGATATGGGGCGGCGATCGCTGTGGTCTTGTTTTTTATCATGTTGGGCTTTATCGCCTACTTCCTCTACCAGATGTGGCGTGACGAAAAGGAGGGCCGGTAATGTTTCCAACCCCCATACAACAGCGATCGCGCGCCAGTCAGATCAGTTATCAAGTGTTCTTGCCCATCGCACTTATTCTTTGGTTATTGCCACTCATTGCCGTGATGATCTTTTCCATCAAACCAGATGGTGATTTTGTCAAAGGAAACTTTTGGGGGCTTCCTTCGTCATTTGAGTTTTTCAACAACTATGGGCGTGTTTTCTTCGCCTCAGACATGCCACAGTATTTGGCGAATTCGGTCTTTATCACTGTCCCCACCGTCATTGGAGCAGTTGCACTGTCGTCAATGACAGGATTCGCTCTAGGTGTTTACAAATTTCGTGGAAATCTGCTGATCTTTTTCATGTTCATTGCTGGAAATTTCGTACCGTTTCAAATTCTAATGGTGCCCGTGCGCGATCTTACGGTCAGCCTAAACCTGTATGACACGAAACTTGGGTTGATCCTATTTCACATCGCATTCCAAACTGGGTTTTGCACACTGTTCATGCGCAATTTTATTCGTGCGCTCCCCTATTCCCTGATTGAAGCTGCACGGGTTGAGGGCGTGGCAGAGTGGAAAATATTTGTCTATGTTGTGCTGCCCTTAATGAAACCCGCGATTGCGGCACTGTCTGTTTTAATTTTCACATTCATCTGGAACGATTATTTTTGGGCAATCGTCCTGACTCAGGGGCCAGATGCACAACCCGTTACTGCTGGCATCACAGCATTTAACAGCCAATATCGTGCCGCCTATCACATGATGAGTGCCGGCAGCATTGTCGCTGCGATTCCACCTGTTTTCATGTTCTTCCTGATGCAGAAACACTTTATTGCAGGCCTAACACTTGGGGCAGTAAAGTGATGCAGTTTTGGCGATTAGACTGCGGAACCCAAACACTTCTCTTGGGTGGACAAAGAGATCTGGCCCAAGTGGTTTATTGGGGCAAAACGCTGCCCCAATCAGAAGATGCCCAAACAATTTGGGACGCGACATGGATGGATTTCTCTGGAGGTGTGCTAGATGCCGTCACCCCACTATCGATTTGTCCCGAAGTGTCCAAGACCTTTGCCGGACATCCTGGGCTACGCATCCGATCATTGGACGGCCATCGCATTCATCCGAAGTTTGAGCTTGTAGATGCCAATTCCAGTGAATCTTCATTAACATTGGAATATTGCGATCGTGCCCATGGGTTAATTTACAAAGCGCAGTTTAGCGCGCATTACAAAACGAATATAATCGAGATGTCGGCCTCTTTAACCTCTGACACCGAAATTTTGGTGGATTGGTTTTCGGCACCAGTTCTGCCGGCTCCAACATTGGCTGATAAGATGATTGATTTTTCTGGTCATTGGTGTCGCGAATTTCACAAACAGGAAACAAGCTGGTCCATTGGTGCGCGCCTGCGCAATAATCAAACAGGACGCACAGGGCACGAACATTTCCCTGCGTTGCTCGTTCCCGAGTTTGGCTGCAACGAAACCCATGGCACGGCCTATGCATGGCATTATGGATGGTCGGGCGGACATACAATGATCGCCGAGGAGTTGCCCGATGGTCGACGGCAGGTACAATTTGGCCATGCCTTTGATGCGTATCCACAGCCAACGCGCCACGTGGAAACTGCGCCACTATTTATTACTTTCTCGGATCAGGGTTTAAATGGTGTCTCTGTTCAATATCAGCGCCACTTGCGTGATAATGTCGTGACGTGGACAAATGAGTCACTGCCGCGTCCGGTGCATTACAATTGCTGGGAGGCAATCTATTTTGATCACGATCCAAACACTTTGTCCGACATTGTAGCAGCTGCAGCCAAAATAGGAGCAGAACGTTTTGTTTTGGACGATGGATGGTTTGGGACCCGCGATGATGATACGCAATCACTGGGTGATTGGGATATTGATCCGCGGAAATATCCAAGCGGACTTGGACCTCTGATCGCACATGTGAATGATCATGGAATGAGTTTTGGGATTTGGTTCGAACCTGAGATGATTAATCCAAATTCGCGCCTCTATCGCGAACGCCCTGAATGGGTTCTTGGACCATTGGAGCAAACGCAGGGACGCAATCAGCTGGTTTTGGACATGGCAAATGCCGACGTGCGTGAATATTTGTTTGGAAAAATTTCCACTATTCTAGGCAATTATAACATCAGTTACATCAAATGGGATCATAACCGCGTTCTGCCATTCGTTGATGCAGAACAAACACATGGTACTTATGACCTCTTGTCCCAATTGCGAACCACCCACCCAGATGTCGAAATTGAAACGTGTTCTTCGGGGGGTGGACGCATCGATTTTGGAATTATGAAATACACCCAACGTGTTTGGTTGTCTGATAGCAACGACGCCGCTGAACGGTTGCGTATGCAGTATGAGGCCAGTCATTTTCTACCACTCTCGGTTACCGGTAGCCACGTCGGTCCGCGCGAATGCCACACATCGGGACGCATTCACGACATAGGTTTTCGCGCATGGGTCGCTGCGCAACGTCACATGGGATTTGAAATGGACCCACGTGAATTGACGAACGCGGAACAGGCCAAATTGAAACAGGTCACACAGTGGTGGAAGGATAACCGTGATTGGCGATTCGGCGCTGACATTATGCGACTGACCAGCGCCGACACTGCGATAACGGCAGAGATTCAGGTATCACCCCAGAAAGACAAATTTGTCGCCTTCGTGGGGATGGCCAAAACGTCGTCTTGGTCTTGCCCCATTCCGATCCGCCTCACTGGATTAATATCGGACACAATATACGAAATTTTTCTTGTGAACCATGATGAAAAAACCAACGCTTCGCGCGGGTCTAATGGTTTTGACGATGGCCCACAGCGGCTGAGTGGACAATTTTTAATGTCGCATGGTGTAATGCTACCAAGCCAATTTCCGGACAGAATGTGGGTTTTGCAGGGGAAGATCTTATGAAACCCACAGCAAACAACCCAAACTGGATTGCCGTAGATTGGGGCACAACAAATTTGCGCATTTGGCACTGTGATGAAAACGGTGGGATACTGCACGAAAAAAAGGTTTCAATGGGCATGGGAAAGCTCTCCCAAGGAGACTATGAAAGCGTCCTGCTATCTCATATCGAACAACATTTGTTAGACGAATGCATCACAGATGTCCTAGTTTGCGGAATGGCTGGCGCACGCCAAGGATGGCAAGACGCAGGATATTTAATAGCGCCTTGTGCTCTGCCTGCATTGAACCAGTCCGCGTCTGTTAAAACGTCTGACCCTCGGATAGCCGTGCGCATTTTACCCGGCATTAAGCAGCTTGAACCTGCGGATGTTATGCGCGGCGAAGAAACACAAATTGCGGGACTTTTGGGGCAGGACAGAAACTATTGCGGTATCATATGTTTGCCTGGAACTCATTCCAAGTGGGTGTACGTGCAAGACGGGCAGATTACAGAATTCCAAACTTTTATGACTGGGGAAATTTTTGAACTGCTGTCATGCCAATCTGTCTTGAAACATTCTCTGAACGAAGCTGAGTTTTCACAAATGAGTTTTGTCAAAGCCGTGACAGACGCCGTCCATAATCCTGCGACTGTCTCATCAGAACTGTTTCGACTACGCGCGCAACACTTAGTGAATGACGCTGATGCAGGCAGCTTGCGTGCGCGCTTATCTGGGTTATTGATCGGCCAAGAAATCGCGGCAATGAAAAATAACTTAGACAGGCTCTCTGTGACCCTCATCGGTGATGCATGGTTGTGTTCATTGTATAAAACAGCACTTGACCTGTTCTCACAATCGGTGGTGATAGACGTGTCAGACGCACCGACGTTGCGCGGGCTGGTCATGGTGCGAAAAAGCAAAGGGTAACGAAATGCAACGAGAATTGATTGCCATTTTGCGCGGAATAGAACCGAGCGACGTTATCGACATCACGCAGGCGTTGATCGATGCAGGGATCACCAAAATTGAGGTTCCACTCAATTCGCCAAACCCGTTTCGTTCCATTGAAAAAATGACCCAAGCGTTTGGGACGCATGCCACAATTGGTGCGGGAACGGTGACAACACGTGACGAAGTTGCACAGCTTGCCCAAATTGGGTGTCAAATGGTGATCAGCCCAAACGCAGATCCGGATGTAATCACCGCGACCAAAAAACACGATATGCTGTCTTATCCTGGGGTATTTACGCCGACAGAATGTTTTAGTGCATTAAAATCTGGCGCTGACGGGCTAAAGTTTTTTCCGGCATTCAAATTAGGGTTGGACGGATTTAAGGCACTGAAAGCAGTGCTGCCAAGCGAAATCAAAACCTATGCTGTTGGGGGAGTGGGCGCGCCCGATTTTACCGCTTGGATATCTACTGGCGCAACAGGATTTGGCGTTGGATCGAACCTATATAAACCTGGTATGACCGTTGGCGAAGTTGCCTCAAACGCCGCGGCATTGGTAGAAGCCTATGACAGCGCGCAGTGACCAGATGAAACGTGCCCTTGGCACATGCTATTATCCAGAACATTGGCCCGAAAATATTTGGGAACATGACGCAATCCGCATGGCCGAATTAGGGCTAACGTGGGTACGCATAGGTGAATTTGCATGGTCACGACTGGAACCAAGCGAAGGTCAATTTGATTTCGATTGGTTGGATCGCGCGTTTGAAACGCTTCATCAGCATGGATTAAAAATTGTTCTGGGTACGCCCACTGCGACACCGCCCAAATGGGTTTGCGAAAAATACCCAGATTTGTTTGCTATTGATGTTAATGGTCAACCGCGCAAATTTGGATCACGTCGGCATTATTGTTTTTCGCACTCAGGATACCGCCATCAATGCCGCGATATCGTCACACGGTTGGCCGAACGCTATGGGCAACACGCTGGATTAGGGGCGTGGCAAACCGATAATGAATACGGTTGTCATGATACCACATTGTCTTATTCAAACGCCGCCCGCGTTGGGTTTCAACGTTGGCTCGCTCAGAAGTATGGAAATGATGTCGCAGCGCTGAACAGGGCTTGGGGCAATGTATTTTGGTCAATGGAATACACAGCCTATGATGAAATTGATCTGCCTAATCTAACTGTTACCGAAGCAAATCCAGCCCACTGGCTTGAGTTTCGCAGATACACCTCTGATCAGGTGGTTGAATTTAACAAAGCGCAATGTGACATCATTCGCCAACACTCAAATGCGCCAATTTCGCACAACTACATGGGACGGATCACAGATTTTGATCATTTCAAAGTTGGCCAAGATTTGGATATTGCAACTTGGGACAGCTATCCGATTGGTTTTTTGGCAGATCGAGCAGGCGCAAGCGATGAAAAACAACGCCAATTCATGCGACAAGGCGATCCAGATTTTCAAGCGTTCCACCATGATCTATATCGAAGCGTTGGCAAGGGCCGTTGGTGGATTATGGAACAGCAACCAGGTCCGGTGAATTGGGCGCCTGTGAATCCAGATCCACTGCCTGGAATGGTACGTCTTTGGACGTGGGAAGCGTTCGCGCATGGCGCAGAAACCGTTGCGTATTTTCGATGGCGTCAAGCACCTTTTGCACAAGAGCAAATGCATGCAGGCATTCTGAGACCAGATAGCGAAAAAGCAACGGCATATTTTGAGGCTAAAACAGTCGCAGAGGAACTCAACACGGCACCTACTGTTGAGGATTCTCCCGCTGACGTCGCCTTGATTTTCGACTATGATGCAGATTTTGCGTGGGCCGCACTCAACCATTTAAAAGATGGCGATTATTTCGAATTAATCTTTGATCATTATCGTGCGCTGCGCCAATTAGGATTGAATATAGACATCCTACCGGCATCACATCGTGATTTTTCTGGGTACAAATGTATCATTGTACCGGGCCTTCTGCATATGGATTCGGACCTATATTCTGCGCTAGAGAGTGCTAATGCACTTACCATATATGGTCCCGCAACGAATTCACGTTCTGATGTATTAAATATAACAACGCCACTGCCCCCCAATTTATCGGGCTTGGACATCACAGTGTCGAGGGTCGATACACCCCGCGCAGACATGTCGATCCTGTTGGAACATGGTGGTCAGGCCCTGCGTTACCGAGAAATTTTGGAGGGATCCGCAACCGCAATTCTAACCGATCTCGCAGGCGGTCCAATCGCGGTGAAAGCTGGTCATCTTGTTTATTTGGGCGCCTACTTGGATGACGACACTCTGTTCGCGCTTTATGAAAGACTACTTAACGCAGAAGGGCTGGTAACGCACACGCTTCAGGAAGGACTGCGGAAAAGAGATACCAAAACAGAAGAATTCTGGTTCAACTATGCAGCTGAACCCACGCAAACACCCTATGGAATGCTAGAGGCGGCAGGCGTTCTTCGCATTGACAAAGGCGATTAATCCAAATGTTTGCATATCAGGTGACGCATCTCATCGTCCTGATCATATAAATCGATCAATCTTGGATAAATTCGGCACAGGTCAATCACACTTAACGTGCCAAACTCCGCGTGACATTCATGCGCAGACAAAAGCCAACTGGCACGCGTGCGATTGTCTGGATCCAACTTGCTGAAGGCAGAAGCAACATTAAACCTGAAGCTACGATCAACAAACGATAGCACAATCTGTTGAAATGCAATGCTTGCACCATTGTGACCCAACATCAGTTCATCAAAACTCTGCCCCTTCGCACTTTGTGAATCAAATCCTGATTTGATGGTGTCCAAAAGCGCCATGAATCAATCGCTGGCCAATGCAGCCGCGATTCCAAACGCCACGACCAGTCCCGCCAAAATACGATAACCATAAGGGATTGGGCGACCAAAATTTTCTGCCAATATCAATACCGCTAAGAATATGATTATAATGAAAACTGCAAATCTAATCATTTTGTTTTCCTTTTAGCAACGCCGAGTACACATACATTCTTATTTCGATTCGCGGCGAAATTTCTTTTGTATTTCAATATTCTTTCGCTACCCTGACGACAGATAACTTTGGGAGGAA
This sequence comes from uncultured Paracoccaceae bacterium, assembly GCA_965657135.1. Lineage (GTDB taxonomy): Bacteria > Pseudomonadota > Alphaproteobacteria > Rhodobacterales > Rhodobacteraceae > HIMB11. Next base: position 35,364 of record CBFHNF010000001.1, on the reverse strand, counting down.
AATATGAAAAAAGTGATCTCATCAATCCTGGTTCTCGTCGTTGGACTTTTCATAGCAACATCCGCGTTCGCGGGACAAGCAGGGGATGGTGTGAACCGACTTGCACTTCAGGTCAGCGACAATGACCCCGCCACCTTGAACAAAGTATTAAATGTAGCCGCCAATTTTGCACGCATGCAAAGTGAAAAAGGCAACATGTATGAAATCGAAATCGTGGCATTCAATGCCGGGCTGCACATGTTGCGTACTGATACATCACCTGTTCTTGATCGGGTAAATAATTTTTCAGCTAGCATTCCTGACCTACGTTTTAGCGCTTGTCAAAATACGATTAATGGGATGACCAAAAAAGAAGGTAAAGCACCCGATCTGGTAGAGTCAGCAGTTGTTGTTCCTGGTGGCGTTGGGCGCTTGCTGAAACTAGATGACAGTGGATACTTTGTGATCCGGCCATAACCATAGGGTGCGTCATTTTCAAACGAACAAATGAGCGATTACAATGATCGCTCATTTCTTTTGCATCTGAAATAATATTGGCGATCCCACGAGGACTCGAACCCCGAACCTACTGATTAGAAGTCAGTTGCTCTATCCAGTTGAGCTATGGGACCGCTTGGTTTCTTCCTAACTGGAAAAGAAGGGGATTTCAAAATGAAATTCCTGTATATTATAAATTAGTTTTGATGCGCTCTAAGGTAGGTCGCGATGGCAATGCGATCTTGATTGGAAAGCTTTGATGTGTTTTCAATCACCTCTGCCATTAGACCACCCGCCACATCGTAATCTGGCGTAAACCCAGAATTTAGGTATTCTGCTATATCTTCAACGCTCCATGTGAACCCGCTGCCCACGATTGCAGGAATGCGACCTTCACCTGATGGATGTTTTGCACCCAATAAAGTGTTCTCCGTCACTGTCGCCCCCAAGATGTTGCGCGATGTATGACACTCGCCGCAATGACCCAGAACGCCAACCAAATACGCACCCCGCGTCAAAATAGGATCGGATATGGCCTGATCATTTGGTTTATATGCAATCAGCTTCCAAAATCCTACAAGCCTGCGCCATTGTGCATAAACTGGTAATTCATGCTCCACAGATTGTGCATTAGACGATGGGAGGCGCTGCCAAAAAGACCACAAATCAACCACATCTTGATCGCTCATTCCTTGATATGAGGTGTACGGAAATGCAGGATAATAGTGTTTGCCATCAGGTGAAACACCATTTCGGATCGCGCGTACAAAATCAGCTTGGGTCCATGAACCGATCCCAAACTTGACGTCCATCGAAACATTGGGGGAAATAAACGTTCCGAAAGGGGACGGAAATTTTTGCCCCCCAGAAAGCACAAGCATGTCGCCGTCAGTTGCATCAGATGCACGATGACAGCCGCCGCATCCAGCGGCATGATACACATATTCACCGTTTTTTGGATCGCCTATAAGTGTGATTTCCCCACCAGTATGGGTTGGCGCACTGAGGTAGTAAAAAACGCCAACAGATATACAAAAAAACGCTGCTAAAAATCTGAACATGACAATCATTCTTTGCTTGACGATTCGGGCACACTTGGAATTCGATGTACCGACGATATGGGAGGTCCAGCCAATGAGCAATATCCGTGACATTCAAGAATTTGAGGACATGGAAATCATTTTGTCAGATGGCTGCCGACTGTCTGCACGGGTTTGGATGCCAATCGACGCAGATGAGTCCCCTGTACCTGCGATTTTAGAGTACCTGCCATACCGCAAGCGTGATGGAACCTGCGCGCGCGATGCGTTGACCCATCCGTATTTCGCCAAGCGCGGATATGCCTGCGTTCGCGTTGATATGCGCGGAAATGGTGACAGCCATGGTCTAATGGATGATGAATATTCGGATCAAGAACTTAGTGACGGGGAAGAAATCATAAACTGGTTGGCCTCTCAAAACTGGTGCAGTGGAACCGTTGGAATGATGGGAATCAGTTGGGGGGGCTTCAATTCACTGCAGATTGCCGCGCGCAATCCAAGCCCGCTGAAAGCGATCATTACTTTATGCTCAACGGTTGATCGCTATGCCGATGATATCCATTACAAGGGGGGCTGTTTACTAAATGAAAATTTGGGTTGGGGCTCTACAATGTGGGCATATTCATCCCGTCCACCTGATCCAGTCATCGTTGGGGATGCCTGGCGTAACATTTGGCTAGAGCGTCTCAAGGCGCAGCCATTTTTACCTGCGAAATGGTTGTCCCACCAACAACGTGATGCATATTGGCGACATGGATCTGTTTGCGAAGATTATGGCGCAATCACTGCTGCGACCTTGGCCGTTGGTGGGTGGGGAGACGCCTATAAAAACGCCGTTCCGCAATTGGTTGAAAACCTGTCTACGCCCGTCAAGGGTATCGTCGGACCGTGGGTGCACAAATATCCACATTTTGCTGTTCCAGAACCTCGGATCGGTTTCTTGCAAGAGGCTCAGCGCTGGTGGGATAAATGGCTTAAGGGGATCGAAACAGGCGTTGACAATGATCCGGCATATTCCGTGTATCTAATGGATGGCGTTCGGCCAAAAACATGGTACGCAGAGCGCGCTGGCCGTTGGGTAAATGAAGAAAACTGGCCTGAAGGACCAACCAAACAGAAGATGTTTTTGGGCACCGGCAACAGGCTATGCGAAGTCGCTGGCGAGATTACCGATGTGGTCGCATCACCGCAAACATGCGGCATGGCCTCTGGCGAATATTGTGCAATCTGGTTAGGTCCTGAAATGCCAGACGATCAACGCGGGGACGACGCACTCTCAGTGTGTTATGACTCAGCGCCTTTGGAACAGGATTATGATATCATTGGTGCCGCGCAACTCAAGTTACGGTTAAAATCAAATACAACAGACGCACAAGTGGCTGTTCGTCTGAACCACGTTCACCCAGACGGCGCATCAACACGCATCTCCTATGGTGTCCTAAATCTTGCGCAAAGTGTGGATCATGAACATCCGACACCACTCAGAGTGGACGAAGTATCCGAATTTAGCATCAAATTGGATCATATCGCCTATAGAGTACCCAAGGGCCATAAATTGCGGCTGGCTATTTCGAACGCCTATTGGCCACTGTTATGGCCCATGCCACAGGCATCAACCCTTGAAATAAAGGGCGGCGCACTCGATATCCCTATATCAAAACATGATCAACGGGATGAACGCCATTTCCCCCCTCCCGAATCCGAAGCCCCCTGGGAGACAAAGCAAATTCGCCCTTCTGATAACAAGCGGCAAATCACTACAGATTTGAAATCAGGCACTGTGACAGTTGAAATCATCGACGATTTTGGCGCCATTGAAGATCTAGAACATGGGATGGTGTCAGGAAGCGTCGCACGCGAATGGTGGAGCATTCATCCAGATGATCCACTAAGTGCGCATGGTAAAACACATTGGACTGAGGAACGCAGCCGCGGCGCGTGGGTAACGCGCACAGAAGCTTACGCTGAAATGACGGCTGATCAGGCTAATTTCTATTTAACGGCCCGGATGGAGGCATACGAAAACGAAAAGTTGATCTTTGAAAAAGACATAAACGAAACCATAAAACGTAAGCACCATTAAATGTTTAGGATTGCGGTAGCAGGATTTCAACATGAAACGAATACGTTTGTTGATCGACCGACGACGTTGGATAAATTTCTGATCTCCGATAGTTGGCCACAATTATTACGCGGGGCGGAAGTTCTAACCGAAACCTCTGGAATGAATTTGCCCGTGGCCGGATTTATCAATCGCTGCAACATGTCTGAAACGGTAAAGGCAGAACCCGTATTGTGGTGTGCAGCTGAGCCATCGGGTAAGGTTACCACAGAAGCATTTGAAACAATTGCGAACATGATCATTGAAGGAATTGCAGCAATTGAAGAATTGGATGCTGTCTATCTGGATCTACACGGGGCAATGGTCTGTGATGATTACATCGATGGTGATCTTGAAATCATAAAACGGGTGCGCAAATTAATTGGCCCCCATGTTCCGCTTGGAGTTAGCTTTGATCTTCATGCCAACATCAGTGCGGATACTGTCAATCTGATTGATGTTTTGACAATCTATAAAACCTATCCGCACTTGGATATGGCCGATACTGGGGTGCGGAATTTTGACTTGCTCCTGAGGCGCCTAAACGGTGAAACGGCCAAACTTGTACACTTACCAATTAATTTTTTAATTCCATTACACGCACAATTAACGGATTCTGCCCCCTTAAACGGACTGCGTGCGGCATGTGATCGGCTTGAACGCGACCGAACGGTAATTGAAATTGCGCTGGGATTTACTGCATCCGATACTCCTCAAACAGGTCCCAGTGTTATCGTATCCGCGAAGGACCATCAAACGGCTCACGATGTTGCACAGCATGTTGTACGCCGATTTGATGAAGACAGATACAATTTCAACACAAAACTGTATTCACCCGAAGACGCCGTTAATCTGTGGTCAAATTCAAAAAAAACCTCATTTGTTTTTGCGGATGTCCAAGATAACCCAGGGGCCGGTGCATCATCCGACACCACAGGATTACTGCGCGCGCTTGTAAACAGCGACGTTGAACGTGCCGTCGTGGGATTACTATGCGATCCACAATTTGTCTCCAAAGCGGCCGAAACAGGGGTTGGAAACGTCATGTCAGCAGAGTTAGGCGGGAAATCCGGCATCACGGATGACACACCGCTGATCGGACAGTACCGCGTTGAAAAAATTAAGGATGGCGTGTGTTATAACACAGGAGAGATGTACAGAGGATGCATTTCGAAATTAGGGAACTGTGTACAGGTTAGATGCCTAGACGCGGCTGGTTGCATCACAGCGATTGTCACAAGCAATCCAATACAATGCTTGGATCAGGCGCATTTCACGTACTTTGGACTGGACCTAAATTCGATGCAAATTATCGGCGTCAAAAGCACCCTGCACTATCGAGCCGACTTCGAACACATTGTTGAAAGGGTGATCCCAGTTGCATCTCCGGGGCAATTTCCCTGCAAATTGACACCCAAAAAATACAGCCACCTGCCCAACTCACTGGCTTTCTTATAAAATTAAATTTTACTCTTGATTTTATAGGGTGCGATTTTGCAATGTTGTGTAACAGACTACAGATCAACAGGGGAATAAAATGAACAAAAATGAATATAGAGCTCTGCAAGAGCTAAAATTCAAGACGGGTCAAATTGATCGTCGTACATTTGTACGATCTTTGCTTGCGACAAGCATCGCTCTTCCAACCGCACTTTCGATCGCAGGAAGTGTGGAAGCGGCAACACCTAAGCGTGGTGGCCTTTTCCGCTTGGGAATGGGACACGGTTCAACGACCGATACACTTGATCCTTCAACTTCAGAAAACGGTTTCACACTGGCAATCAACTATGGATGGTCAAACCATCTGACTGAGGTTGGACCCGACGGTCAGTTGCGCCCAGAACTTGCGGAAAGCTATTCATCTGCTGATGCGAAAACATGGGTATTCGATCTGCGCCAGGGTGTGGAATTCCACAATGGCAAAACAATGACATCAGAGGATGTGATTGCGTCATTGCAATACCACATGGGCGATGAATCAAAATCAGCGGCGAAGGGCTTGCTAACTGCGGTAACAAGCATGACGGCTGATGGCCCATATCGTGTGATCATCGAATTGGCATCTGCAAATGCTGACTTCCCGTTTATTGTATCTGATTATCACCTTGCGATCATGCCCGTTGTTGATGGAGCACTCTCTGTAAACACAGGTCTGGGCACCGGCGGGTACATCCTAGACACTTTCGACCCAGGTGTTCGCGCAAAATTTAAGCGCAACCCGAACTACTGGAAAGCGGATGCAGCACACTTTGATGAAGTCGAAATCATTTCAATAATCGACGTTGCCGCACGCCAAAACGCTATGATGAATGGTGATGTCGATGTGATTGACCGCGTTGATCCAAAAACTGTTGCATTGCTAGGCCGTGCGCCAAACCTCGATATCCTAGAACTCACTGGCACGTTACACTATACGTTCCCAATGCGTTTGGATGTCGCGCCATTTGACAACTATGATCTGCGTATGGCGCTGAAGCATTCGATCAAACGCCAAGAATTGATCGACAAGATCCTATTGGGGCATGGTGCATTGGGTAATGACCACCCAATTTCAACTGCAAACCGTTTCCATGCATCTGGCCTAGAACAGCGTGAATTTGATGCTGATAAAGCAGCATTCCACTACAAAAAATCAGGTCACTCAGGAGCGATCCAACTAAGTTCATCTGATGCAGCCTTTGCGGGCGCAGTTGATGCAGCACAATTGATCGCAGCCTCTGCAGCAGAAGCGGGCATCAACATCGAAGTGGTTCGTGAACCAAAAGATGGCTACTGGTCAAACGTTTGGAACAAAAAAGGCTGGAGTGCATGTTACTGGGGTGGACGCCCAACAGAAGACTGGATGTTCTCAGCCGCGTATACAAACGACACAGAGTGGAACGACACTGCTTGGAAAGGTACCGAAGCATCAGCCAAATTCAACGACATCGTTGTTGCGGCACGCGCGGAATTGGACGATGCCAAGCGTCGCGAAATGTATGCAGAATGTCAGCGTTTGGTAAGCGATGACGGTGGAACAATCTGCCCAATGTTTGCAAACTACATCATTGCACACAGCAAAAAAGTCGCCCATGGCGCGAACGTTGCATCCAACTGGGATCTTGACGGATGTAAAATTGCGGAACGTTGGTGGTTCGCGTAATTTAAGAAATTCGATTGCACCGCGCAGTATCTGTGCGGTGCAATTTTTTGACAAAGGATCTACTTCGTGCACCCGATCGTCGCCACCGTGTTTCAACGGTTACTCTTAGGTATTGCAACGCTCTTTGTTGTCTCTATCATTATTTTTTCCTCTATCGAAATGCTTCCCGGTGATTTTGGACAAGCCGTACTTGGACAAGCCGCCACCGAAGAAACAGTTGCCGCTTTTCGCAAAGAATTAGGTTTAGATAAACCCGCATACATCCGATATTTTGACTGGGTTGTAGGTGTTGTCCAAGGCGATTTAGGAACATCATTTTCAGGACGTGCTGCATCTGGCGTTGACCGCTCGCGCCCTGTTGCCGATCTCATCGCACCACGCCTGTGGAACACATTGTTCCTTGCCGGAATGACGGCGATAATTGCGGTTCCTCTGGCGTTGTTTTTGGGGATCACCGCCGCACTTTATCGCAACACATATTACGATAAAATTGTAAGCGCCTCGACCCTCACTACGATTTCATTCCCTGAATTTTTTGTGGCATATATCCTAATTCTTTTGCTAACCGCCCTTTGGCCTGTGTTTCCGTCCCTCGCGAACATCGACGTCAGCACACCATTGGGAGAACGCATATACAGAAGCGCGTTGCCTGCAATGACACTTACATTGGTTATTGTTGCGCACATGATGCGAATGACACGCGCCGCGATCATCAATTTGTTGGCACACCCTTATATTCAAATGGCACGCTTGTCGGGCGCGACCCAACGGGAAGTCATTTTGAAACACGCACTCCCCAATGCGTGGGCGCCGATCGCAACCGTCATTGCATTCAACCTAGCCTACTTGGTCGTTGGTGTTGTCGTCGTTGAAGTGGTCTTTGTCTATCCTGGTATCGGACAATTGATGGTGGATTCGGTCACCAGCCGCGACATACCTGTTGTGCAGGCCTGCGCCCTGATCTTTGCGATCACTTATATCTTTTTGAACCTATTGGCCGATATCATCGGCATCATCACTAACCCAAGATTGTTGCATCCAAAATGACACAAGAACAAACAACCTATTCCGCCACGGATGAAGTTACATCATTCTTGGAAAAGCGGACCACATGGAGTCGCGCTAAAATACTCCTGCGCAAATCGCCGGCGACAGCACGCTTTGGCATGATCGTAATTGCCATCTATATCCTTATCGCGGTCTTTGCCCCTTGGATTGCGCCCTACGGCGAAGCAGAAGTCTTTGCCATTCCATACGCGCCATGGGGTGGTGAACATTTGCTGGGCACAGACCAAATTGGGCGAGATATCTATTCTCGGATGATATATGGTGCCCGAAACACTGTTGGCATTGCGCTTGTGACCACTATTTTGGCCTTTGTCATCGGAGGGGGACTGGGTTTGGCAGCTGCGATCAATCGTTCGTGGTTAGATCAACTACTCAGTCGCGGCGTGGACGTGCTCATGGCAATCCCAAGTTTGATATTTGCACTTGTCTTGCTTTCGATTTTTGGCTCATCCGCGATCAACCTAATCCTTATCATCGCGATTTTGGATTCTACGCGCGTGTTCCGATTAACGCGCTCCGTGGCCGTCAACGTCGTTGTGATGGATTACGTCGAAGCCGCCCGTCTTCGCGGTGAAGGGCTGAGTTGGATTATGCGGCGCGAGATTTTACCAAATATCCTTCCGCCACTTGTCGCTGAATTTGGGCTTCGGTTTTGCTTTGTGTTTCTTACAATTGCAGCGCTGTCGTTTCTAGGTGTGGGCATTCAACCGCCAACCGCAGACTGGGGATCCATGGTACGTGAAAATGCATCTCTTATTCAGTTTGCGCAGTACGACCTAAAGGCAGGTTTGACGCCACTGTTGCCTGCATCTGCCATCGCGCTTTTGACGGTTGCAGTTAATTTTGTCGTGGATTGGTTCCTACACCATACCAGCGGTATCAAGGATTAAAGGGATGAGCAAAAGCGATATATTACTCGACATCAAGAACCTTAAAATTGAAGGGTTTTCTGATGAAAAGTGGCACCCCATCGTAAAAGGGGTGGACCTGCGTCTGAAGCGTGGTCAAATCATGGGCCTAATCGGAGAGTCAGGCGCGGGCAAATCCACGCTGGGGCTGGCGGCTATGGGGTATACCCAACCTGGTTGTCGCATTACGGACGGTGAAATTATGTTCGACGGTGTTAATCTGGCGCAATTGAGCGAAGGTAAAAAACGCGAATATTGGGGCAATCGCATTACCTATGTTGCACAGTCGGCCGCCGCCTCATTTAATCCGGCACATCGGCTGATTGATCAAACAACAGCATCTACCATTCGCTTTGGGATCAAACCAGAAGCAGAAGCCAAAGCGGATGCCATAACACTATACGATGCACTTAACCTACCTACACCAAGCACAATCGGAAATCGCTATCCCCACCAAGTTTCAGGTGGCCAGTTACAGCGTGTCATGACCGCGATGGCAATGTCTCCACGTCCAGATCTGATCGTGTTTGACGAACCCACGACTGCATTGGATGTAACCACGCAAGTTGAAGTCCTGACTGCGATGCGTAAGGTTGTTGAGGAATTCAATACGGCAGCCATTTACATAACGCACGATTTGGCAGTTGTGGCGCAAATGGCTGATTTCATCAAGGTTTTGCGACACGGTTATGAAGTGGAAGAGGCTGACACTCGTGAAATGTTAAGAGCGCCCAAGGAAGATTACACCAAATCGCTTTGGTCAGTGCGCGCCTTAGAAAAAGAACCCAGTGTTGAGCAAGCTCCAATCTTGGAAATTAAAAACATTGATGCAGCTTACAGCAAAGTCAAAGTACTGAATAATGTAAATATTTCGGTCCCGCGCGGCTCAACAGTTGCTGTGGTAGGCGAGTCTGGGTCAGGCAAATCAACAACAGCTAGGGTAATTACCGGTTTACTGCCACCAATCGCAGGGTCCATTGAATTTGACGGGGCAGCGATACCAAACAAATTGGAAGATCGCACCAAAGAGCAAAAACGCCGTATCCAGATGATTTACCAAATGGCTGATACAGCCATGAACCCGCGTCAAACAGTGCGTGAAATCATCGGACGACCATTAGAGTTTTATTTGGGTCTCTCTGGTTCCGCACGTGAAAAACGTGTGGTCGAGTTGTTAAAAATGATCGAACTAGATGAGCGTTTCATAGATCGCTTGCCCAGCGAACTTTCTGGTGGACAAAAACAACGGATATGTATTGCACGTGCATTGGCTGCAGAGCCTGATTTTATTATTTGCGATGAAGTCACGTCAGCTTTGGACCAAATCGTACAAGAAGGCATTCTAAAGCTCTTGATGCGCCTGCAAAAGGAATTGAACCTGACCTACCTTTTTATCACGCATGATATTTCCACAGTAAAGGCGATATCGGATCAAGTTGTGGTCATGAATTTAGGTCAGGTTGTTGAACAGGGTGCAAAAGATGAAGTGTTCGCCCCGCCGCATCCAGAGTACACAGAACTGCTTCTTTCTTCGGTACCAGAAATGGATCCAGATTGGTTGACCAATTTGAACAATGCGCGTCATGCCACATAGCCAGTCGCGCAATGGAATCCTGATTCGAGCCTAACATCGGCCCACTTGATGCAGGTGGGCCGTTTCATGTTTAGAAGTTAGATTTAAAATTTATCCCGAATTACCACGATTTATCCAAATGAATGCGTTTAAAAAATGACGATTCACTCTTGATCACAGTGCGCGTACATCGTAAACATCGCGCCACTGCTGGGGTGTAGCCAAGCGGTAAGGCAACTGTTTTTGGTACAGTGTACCGTAGGTTCGAATCCTACCACCCCAGCCATATTTACCCATAAAAAAGACCCACCCGTTTAGGGTAGGCCCGACCCAAGGGTTGGTAACGACTAGCGTGCAACAAGCGTTGTCAAATCTTCCATTTGATTAGCAATGTCGCTTACAACGATATTTTGTTGCTCTATCGCTGTCGCAACTGAGTCCGTTGATGCACTTAAATCCGAAATCGAGTGGATCATCTGCTCCATGTTCTCTGTAATTTCACCAGAAATCGATTGAACCGCTTCGATCTCTTTGGCAATCGATTGGGTGAAATTTGTTGCACTGTTGGCAAGGTTCTTAACTTCGCCTGCAACGACCGCAAACCCACGTCCCGCTTCACCCGCGCGCGCAGCTTCGACAGCGGCATTCAAGGCAAGTAGGTTAATTTGATCAGCAATTGAATAAATGAATTCCACAGTTTTAGACATGCTTTCCGAGGTTGAAGATAACCGACCTACAACCTCTCTGCTACATTGACGGATGTAGAGGTTTGGTTCGCGGTTAAACGCGCCGTATTCATTGCTTTTGCAATTTCTGTGATAGATTGATTCATCTCTGCAATTGCTGAAGCCGTTGTAGTAGAGATATCAATTGTACGCTCTTTAATTTTGCGTTCTTGGGTGATGTCGCTGGCCAATTTCGTAACCGAGATCACATTCCCGAAGTTATCATAATCCGGCGAATAGCTGGCTCGGAGCCACAAAACCTCACCATTACGGTTCACACGTTTAAATTCGCCCGTATTGGGCATCCCGGCTACTAGCTCCGACCAAAATGTTTGATATTCGACCGAATTTGCAATTTCGGGTGGACAGAACATGCGATGATGTTGCCCTTGGATTTCGTCCAATCGATACCCCGTCGCTATCAAAAATGTATCGTTTGCATCTTTGATAATGCCATCAGGAGTAAAGGTAATGGATGCCTGTGTACGGGACACGGCTTCAGCTTTTCTCAAGGTCGGGATTGTTATGTCCGTACAATATTTTATGACACCATGCACATTTCCCTGATCATCTCGGATTGGGTTGTACGTTGCTTGAATGTAAATTGCTTTGCCAGACCGTTTATCCGCTTAAACGAATTTGACTGAAATTTGCCTTCTCGCAGATCTGCCCAAAAATGTTGATACTCCTCTGTGCGTGTATACGACTCTTCGCAGAAAATGCTGTGGTGCTTTCCGACAATGTCCTCAAGTCGATACCCAGTCGCACTCAAAAAATTTTCGTTCGCATGTAGAATGATGCCTTCAGGAGTAAAAGAAATTATCGCCTGACTTTTATCGAGCGCATCTTTAGTCTGGCTTTCTGAAAATCCAAATTTGCCAGTTCTCTCAGTTGACTTGAATGCAAACATAATACCGTGGCCTCGTTGCGTTGTTATGCAATTAAACGGCACGATGATTATATATTATAGCTTTGAGCGATGCTTTGCATAGCCAGGCGCAATTTCAGTGAAATGCTAACCGATTTTATATTCCTGAGCGCTAAGATGCACCCTGCTAAGTACATGACAAAGCAGGGGATTTGCACTTAGATACCAGCGTTAATAATAGCATCAGCAAGGATTGGCACCGTCACACTGTTGAGACCCGCGATATTCATACGACTGTCGCCAACCATGTATACGGCATGATCTGTCCGCAACTTTTCAACATGTTCGGCAGACGCACCCAGACGAGAGAACATTCCACGATGTTCTGCCAAAAAGACGAAACGATCAGACCCTGACAGTTTCTGCAATTCGCAAGCAAGCTGTTTACGCAATTCCAACATTCCCAACCGCACTTCCTCTAGTTCAGAAGCCCAATCTGCGCGTAATGTAGGATCGCTTAGGACCATAGTGACCAATCGCGCACCATGATCTGGCGGGAATGAAAAATTTTGACGGTTCAAGAATGCCAAAGTATTTTGGTTTAAGCCTTTGGCATTGGTGTCCTGCGACACCACCATCAACAAACCCGTTCGTTCCCGATAGATACCGAAATTCTTTGAGCAGCTTGCCGCAATCACCGTTTCTGGAACCGAAGATGCAACCAATCGTGTTCCTGCTGCATCTTCTTGAAGCCCATCACCAAAGCCCTGATATGCGATATCAATCATCGGCGTTGCACCCGATGTGTTTAGCAAATCAACGACCTGTTGCCACTGGCTCATATTTAAGTTGGCCCCTGTTGGATTGTGACAGCAGCCATGTAACAAAATAACATCGCCTGCGCGCGCTTGCGATAAATCTTCCATCATGCCTGTAAAATCCACACCCCGAGTTTCATTATCAAAATAACGATATGGCACTACTGGCAATTCGAGGTACTTTAGGATTGATAAATGGTTCGGCCACGTGGGATCGGACACAAAAACACGGACATCAGGATTGGCCATTTTCAATAATTCAAACGCCTGACGCACGGCGCCCGTGCCACCAGGTGTAGCAGCCGCAGCAACGCTGTCCCGGGTAACACTGTCAGATAGGACCAAATCAACCATCACATCCGAAAATTGCGGATCACCAACCAAACCAACATAGGATTTAGTCGTTTCACGTTCCCACAGCTGTTGTTCGGCAGTTTTCACTGCGCGCATAACCGGGGTCAGTCCTTCGGCGTTTTTGTAAACTCCGACACCAAGATCAATTTTAGTATCCCTTGGATCCTCTTTATATTGCTGCATAAGAGCAAGAATTTTATCAGCAGGTTGTTCTTTTAAGGATTGAAACATTTATGCGTCTCCAGTTGCAACTGGAACAGTTGGGAACATGCCCCATTCTGACCAGCTTCCGTCATATAAAGAGTGATCTGTTTTTCCAATGCGCTCCAATCCTAAGCTTAGAACAGCAGCGGTGACACCTGATCCGCAGGTGGTAATGATTGGTTTGTTTAAATCAACACCAGCACTTTCGAAACTTTGCCGGATTTCATCGTTGTTTTTCAATGTTTGATCTGCGTTCAACAAATCCTTAAAACATACGTTTTTTGAGCCAGGAATATGCCCTAATCGCAAGCCGGGACGCGGTTCGGGGTCTTCGCCACGAAACCGACCTGGTGGACGTGCATCAACGATCTCATAATCGCCCAGTTTTGCCGCTGCCGACACCTGTGTCACATCTTTTACCATATGATTTTGACGACGCACAGTCATGTGACGATCGCGAATAACGGGCGACATATCTTCGATCGGGCGGCCCTCGGCCTGCCATTTGGGCAATCCTCCGTCCAAAACGGCTATATTATTTTGTCCCATCAATTTAAAAAGCCACCATACGCGGGCTGCGGAAAACAATCCCATGCCGTCGTAGACTACAATTTGATGACCGTCACCTACGCCCATTGCACGCATCCGTGACATGAATTTTTCAACTGGTGGCACCATATGCGGCAAATCAGATCCGTGATCAGCCACATCGTCAATGTCGAAAAAACGGGCGTTTGGAATGTGCGCGATATCGTATTCAGCGCGCGGATCTCGACCCATCTGCGGTAAATAATACGAACCATCCAAAATTCGTAAATCAGGATCTTTTAAGTGCGCTTGCAACCATTCTGTCGAAACCAGTGTTTTTGGATCATCTACCATAGTCAGCCCCTCGTCATCAGTAAGCTGCCTACATCTCGTTAACCCGTTAGGCAAGTGGGGCAAACCATGATCCACCCCATTTTCGTGCGGTTTTGCGCAGTTTAGCCCATTTTAGAGCGTACAAACCCCACAATTGCGAGCAAAATACCACCACCGACCCCGCCACTTGCGATTTGACCAACGATGGCGCCGATATCTAGCCCAGCCGCATCCCCAGCCACGCCAGCCATTTCTGGCGCTCCAAGGATACTCAAAACCGAACCACCTAAACCGCCACCCAGAATCCCTGCGATTGAATTGATCATCGTTCCCTGGTTCAAACTACCAATTGCCCGGCCCACGACATTGCAGCCAACTGCACCAGAAACCAAATTTAAAATTAACCCTTCCATGACACCCTCCTATTTATTGGAATGGTCCATGACTATGCATTTCATGCACAGACGGTCAGGGGAAAGACCGCAGGGTTCCCCTATCCGTTTTTCAACAAGCGTTGTTTTTGAAGGTTCCAGTCACGCTTTGCATTGTCGGCGCGCTTATCGTGATTTTTCTTACCTTTGGCGATGCCAACTTTCATTTTAACAAAGCCTTTGTCGTTGAAATACATAACCAATGGAACAATTGTCATTCCCTTGCGTTGTGTTTCAGACCACAAATTTGCAAGTTCTCGTTTATTCACGATCAATTTGCGACGGCGGCGCTCCTCATGTCCCCATGTTTTAGCCTGTTCATAGGGCGCGATATAAGAATTCACGAGCCAGAGTTCACCATTTTCAACTTCTGCATAGCTTTCAGCGATATTGGAGGATCCTTTACGAAGAGATTTCACCTCTGATCCCATCAAAACGATTCCACATTCCAAATCCGATTCAATCGCATAATCAAACCGCGCACGGCGGTTTTCAGCGATCACCTTGTAATTTGTATTTGCTTTTTGCTTTGCCATGATTGTTGGGATGTATAGAGGCTTGCAATCCAAGTCTAGGGGCCTGCACAAAACTTCCGCACTGAGGTGCATTATTCCACTGGACAGTTTGAAAAACACACGTAAAATTTGATCAAATTTAATTAGGAGCATCAGGCACATGCGCGACGATAATTTCACCAAAGCGAATAATGCAAAACACATGTGGCACCCGATGGGACACCCCGCAGAGTCATTGGCCAATCCACCAAAGGTAATTGTCAGCGCAGAAAACAGCTCGATTACTGACATTGATGGGCATACTGTAGTAGATGCGGTTGGTGGATTATGGTGCGTAAATTTAGGGTATTCGAATGACGTCGTAAAAGAAGCGATCTCCAAACAGCTTTATGACCTGCCCTATTATTCGGCATTTTCTGGCACATCAAATCCCGCCGCGATTGAAGCATCCTACATGGTTCGGGAAATGTTTGAAGCGGATGGAATGGCACGAGTATTTTTTACATCAGGCGGATCAGATTCGGTCGAAACCTGCCTTCGTCTTGCACGGCAATACCACCGGCTACGCGGAGAACCCACCCGTACCAAATTTATTTCGTTAAAAAAGGGATACCACGGCACGCATTTTGGCGGCGCATCTGTGAACGGAAATAACCGCTTCCGTATCAATTACGAACCACTCATGCCGGGGTGTTTCCATTTACCGAGCCCCTACACATATCGAAATCCATTCAATGAACTGGACTCAGCGGTGCTGGCCCAAAATATCGCCAACGCATTCGAGGATGAAATCGCATTCCAAGGGGCGAATACAATTGCAGCATTTATCATGGAGCCAATTCAGGGCGCCGGGGGTGTCATCGTTCCAGACGCCAGCTTTATGGGTCTGATGCGCGATATCTGTGACAGACACGGTATTTTGATGATTTCAGACGAGGTGATCACAGGGTTTGGTCGCACAGGAGATTGGTCAGGCGCGCGACACTGGGGCGTGAAGCCAGACATGATGTCGATGGCAAAGGGGATCACATCAGGATACTATCCTGTAGGTGCTGCACTGATGTCTGATAAGGTTGCCGACGTGTTCGAAAATGACACCAGTGGCGATGGTGGCATTTTCCACGGTTACACATACTCCGCCCATCCCGTGGGTGCTGCAGCTGTGGTCGCTTGTCTGAATGAAACGCAACGATTGGATACAAAAACGAATGCTGCTGCGCGCGGTGAACAGTTACACCAAGGCTTGCTAAATCTTGCCCAAAAGTATGATGTTATCGGCGACGTTCGCGGTGGACACGGATTGATGCACGGCATCGAACTGGTTTCAGATCAAGGATCAAAAACACCGATTAATATCACCACACTAAAACAAATACATCAGCGGATTTACGAGGCTGGCGCAATGGTCCGTCCGGGTTATCCAAACATCCTTATGTCGCCTCCGTTAACAATCACTGAGGAGGAAGTGAACCAAATCTTGGGGGCATTAGAGGAAGGTTTCAGCTCTATTTAATGCTGAACACTTTCTTTATAATCATCACGCACACTCTTTACTTATTCCATTTTTTGAATATATAGTTCATAGAACGACTCGTTTTAGGACTCAAAAAATGAACATAACACAAATTTCGAGGGATTTTTCAGTCTCTCCTCAAATCAAACTGGCCGATATCCACGAGATTGCAAAATCCGGATTTAAATCAATAATTTGTAACCGACCCGATTTTGAGGAAGCGTCACAGCCTAAGTTTAGTGAGATTGCATCTGCAGCCGCAGATGCAGGATTACAGTCAGTTCATGTACCAGTCAGCGCGATGCCAGTCGCCGCACAAATCGCGGAAATGGCTGAGGCACTTGTATCCCTGCCAAAGCCCATATTTGCCTACTGCAGAACCGGTAACCGTTCGACAGCCTTGTTTCATGCCGCAAACAATTGAGCTGAGCACATAAAAACATGAAAAAATCATCCCAAAAACATCGCATATTGCATCGCTACATTCCCATGCTGGAATGGGCATCAACATACAATTCACGTTTATTCACATCAGACGCGGTTGCTGCAGTCATCGTGACGATCATGTTGATACCCCAGTCATTGGCTTATGCTTTGTTGGCGGGCCTACCGGCCGAAATGGGACTATATGCTTCAATCCTTCCCCTTGTCGCATATGCTATCTTTGGCACGTCAAAAGCACTTGCAGTAGGGCCAGTCGCGGTCGTATCCTTAATGACTGCTGCGGCCCTTGCAAACTTGGGATTAACCTCGCCCACTGACATTGCGATAGCGGCGATCACACTTGCCTTTATTTCAGGTTTAATCTTGATCCTTATGGGGATTTTACGACTAGGTTTTTTAGCAAACTTTCTGTCTCACCCCGTCATAGCGGGCTTCATAACAGCGTCTGGCATTTTGATTGCAACCAGTCAGTTGAAACACATTTTGGGCGTCGATGCACATGGGCATACACTGATCGAATTGCTCTTCTCTCTGATCGATCACCGCGACATGATCAACCCAATCACACTGTTGTTGGGTATTAGCACCCTTGCGTTTTTGTTTTGGGTCAGAACTGGATTGAAACCAGCATTACTTGCTCTTGGATACACGCCCAGAGCAGCGGATATTTTGGCTAAAGCAGGTCCAGTCGGTGCAGTGGTCGCAACGACTTTGGTGACCTATGTTTTTGACTTGGTCAATTCGGATGTCAAAATAGTTGGGACCGTGCCAGTCGGTTTACCACCATTAACGGCTCCTAGTTTTTCGATCGACCTTTGGGGACAATTATTTATGTCTGGTTTCCTCATTTCGATCATAGGATTTGTTGAATCTGTTTCAGTCGCATCGACGTTGGCAGCAAAAAAACGACAACGCATCGTACCAGATCAGGAATTGATCGGATTGGGTAGTTCAAATATTGCATCGGCAATTTCAGGTGGTTATCCTGTCACTGGTGGCTTTGCACGATCGGTTGTGAATTTTGATGCCGGCGCAGAAACACCCGCGGCCGGCGCATTTACTGCAATCGGTATCGGGCTTGCCGCATTACTGTTGACCCCACTCTTATTCTTTTTACCAAAGGCAACATTAGCCGCAACCATCATCGTGGCGGTTTTATCACTGGTTGATTTTTCGATTTTGAAAAAAGCGTGGTCCTATTCAAACGTCGACTTCGCGGCTGTGTTTACAACCATTATTTTGACCCTCGGCATGGGAGTCGAAACAGGTGTTGCAACAGGTGTTTTGCTGTCGATCGCTCTTTTTCTATATAAAACGTCAAAGCCACACGTTGCAGAAGTCGGATTGGTTAGCGGAACTCAGCATTTCCGAAATATCAACCGCCATAAAGTGGAAACCTATCCAAACCTTGTAACATTGCGCGTGGATGAAAGCCTGTATTTTGCAAATGCTGCCTTTTTGCAGGACCTTGTTTATGACCGCATTGCTTGCGATCAACCAATTCGTCACTTGGTATTCATGTGTTCGGCCGTAAACGAAATCGATATGTCAGCCCTTGAAAGCCTAGAAGCGATCAACCAGCGACTTAATGAGCTTGGCATTAAACTGCACCTTTCAGAAGTCAAAGGACCAGTGATGGACCGTTTAAGCGCAACTCACTTCTTAAACGAATTATCGGGGCAAGTGTTTTTGTCACAATATGATGCATATCAAGCGTTGAAACCGCCACAGATTTAGGAAATGATCTTGTAAGCACCCAGCTCAATCCCGTCGATTGACCAATCTCCAATTGAGGCACGGATCAGTCGCAAGGTTGGGAAACCAATAGCAGCCGTCATTCGGCGCACTTGACGATTTCGTCCCTCAGTAATTGTAATAGATATCCAGGTATCGGGCACAGATTTCCGATATCGAACCGGAGGCTCTCTCTCCCACACATTGGGTACGTCGATAAGCCCGGCTTTTGCGGGCAGACATATACCATCTTTCAATGACACACCTTGCCTTAGAGGATCCAAATCTTGATCTGTAGGTGCCCCTTCAACCAAGGCCCAATAGGTTTTTGGCGTTTTATGTTTGGGGTCGGAGATTCGCGCTTGCAGAGGTCCATTGTCAGTTAAAATCAACAAACCTTCACTATCGCGGTCCAATCGGCCTGCGGGATAAACCTTTGGCACATCAATATAATCCGACAATGTTTGACGTTTTGATGCATCTACACTGTTGTCAGTGAACTGAGATAGCACATTGAACGGTTTATTGAACAAAAGGATCATATGGCAAAGCCCGGCGCTGGTTTAACACCACCACAGACGATCCCATTCCAATTTGTGATTGTAGGAGTACGGAACTGTTGTGTTGCAGGGTGTTTGGCATTTAAAACACCTAGGCCCACCAAAATCTGCACAATCGCGCATTCTGCCGCACGCGTGGTCCCATCTGTGATTTTAAGCGCTACTCCAATCTTGCGCTCTGGTATAATTGCCACGAACACAGCGTCGGCGCCTGTTTTAATGGCAACGCGACCTTCCATTGCGCGCATCAGCTCAGTGCAGGCGCGTCCTTCACCTGCAACCAACTCTGGATAGGCACGCATTGCGTCCACCAAGGAATGCGCAGCGTTGGACGCGGAGTCATTGCGATCGGCAGCAGAGGCGAACCACGCCATCGCGCGCGCCAATCCATGTACAGTCGTTGCAAAATTAGGCGCCGAACAGCCATCAATCCCAAACCCCAACGCATCCCCGCCCGTTGCATCCTCGAATGCGGATAAACACGCTTTTTGTACGACATGATCGGTTTCGTGGTATTCTGAGCCTCCGCCAAGATGTTTGTTCAGCGTTAAAAATCCCGAATGTTTACCAGAGCAGTTGTTGTGCCACTGACACGGGCCATCTTTGGCGCGCACCAAAGCGCGCTCATCAGGATCACGTGGCATCTGCGGGCCACATCGCAGATCATTGTCCTGTAGACCTAAGTCTTTCAACCATGCCTGTACTCGATGTGTATGTATTCCTGCACCATTATGAGACGCACATGCCAATGCCAGCTGATCTTGGCGAAGGTTAAGCGAGCCGGCAGCGCCTGAGGTTATCAAAGGAAGAGCCTGTATCATCTTACTTGAGGATCGCGGTAAAATAACCGCCTCGGGATCACCCCACGCATAGACGATTTCCCCCATTTCGTCACACACGACCGCATGACCAAGATGAACGTTTTCCACAATTGGCCCGCGCCACGCCTCGCACATTGGATGGGGCTGTTTCATAATATTTCTCCTGCATAAACGGCAATTTTATGCCAAAGTGGCGTAATACAAATCAAAAATAGCACTAAA
Organism: uncultured Paracoccaceae bacterium; assembly: GCA_965657135.1. GTDB lineage: Bacteria > Pseudomonadota > Alphaproteobacteria > Rhodobacterales > Rhodobacteraceae > HIMB11. Next base: position 14,985 of record CBFHNF010000001.1, on the reverse strand, counting down.
ACGCATTAGACAAGTTTAAGGTGTCTTTGCGTATCACGTCATGCATGTTAATGCGTCAAAATAAGAAAAGATAGCAGGCCCGCAAAGGGCGGAGGAAAAAAATGAGCAATAAATTGATCCTTAGCCTTGTTTTACCAATTTCTATGCTGTTTGCTGGTAACGCATACGCCCAAGAAAACAGTACAGCGAAGGTTGATGAAAGTGTGGATTGGGATGTTTTTGCAGACACAAATCCAAAACAATGCTGGGCCGTTTCGATCCCAAAAGAAACTGTAAACACCAGAAATGGACGCGTCGTGGCCGTCCGACGCGGGGACATTGCGCTGATGGTAGTGTATGACCCTAACGCAAAAGTAAACGGTCAAATTGTGTTTACAGGCGGATATCCGTTTGCGCCTGATTCAACGGTCGATATGACGATTGATGGAAACAAATTCGCGCTTTACACCAAAGACGAATGGGCATGGGCCAATCAGGGCGATGATCCCAAGATCATAGCCGCGATGAAAAAGGGCGCCAAAGCAACGCTGACAGCGCGGTCTTCACGTGGCACTCGCACGGAAGATACCTTTTCACTCCTTGGTTTCACCGCAGCTGTTGAAGACGCTGATAAACGCTGTAAATAGCGCCAAAACTTATCTTTTTGCTAATTCAGGGCGAATCCTGTAAGGGTTCGCACGATTTCTTTTTTAAATAGGTACACCATGACTGTGTCTGCACCGATCACACAGGACGTTTTGACGATCCCTCGCAAACTGCCCGATGGCCCAATGAATTTGGTAGGCTTAACTCGGATTCAGATGCGCGATGTGTTGATCGAACATGGCACACCTGAAAAACAGGCCAAAATGCGTGTAGGACAAATCTGGCAATGGATTTACGAAAAGGGCGTCCGTAGCTTTGATGTCATGAGCAATCTTGCGAAACCTTATCGTGCAGAATTGGCAGAACATTTTGTTATCGAAGTGCCCGAAGTGGTCTCTAAACAAGTCTCTTTGGATGGCACTCGCAAATATTTGATGCGCATCGCAGGTGGTCACGAGGTAGAAACCGTTTATATCCCCGAGGAAGATCGTGGTACACTCTGCATCAGTTCCCAGGTTGGATGCACCCTAACATGTTCGTTTTGCCATACGGGCACGCAGAAACTGGTTCGTAATTTGACAACCGCTGAGATCATAGGACAGGTATTGGTCGCGCGGGATGATCTAGGGGAATGGCCAGAGCAAGGCGCACCTAAAAACGAAACCCGACTGTTGTCCAACATTGTTTTGATGGGCATGGGCGAACCACTCTATAACTTTGACAATGTGCGCGATGCGATGAAGATTGCGATGGACCCCGAGGGAATTTCTCTGTCGCGTCGTCGTATTACATTATCTACATCAGGCGTCGTACCAGAAATTGCAAAAACTGCACAAGAGATAGGGTGCCAGTTGGCCATTTCCTTTCATGCCACCACTGATGAAGTACGTGATAAACTTGTCCCCATTAACAAGAAATGGAACATCGCCGAATTACTGGACGCGCTTCGCACCTATCCCAAGGTTTCAAATTCCGAACGCATCACCTTTGAGTATGTTATGCTGAAGGATGTGAACGACTCCAACGAGGATGCGCGCAGACTGGTAAAGTTAATCAAAGGCATTCCCGCAAAAATTAACTTAATCCCATTCAACGAATGGCCTGGCTCTCCATATGAACGATCAGATTGGGCGCGCATCGAAGCCTTCGCCGACATCGTATACAAAGCTGGCTATGCAAGCCCGATCCGCACACCTAGAGGCGAAGATATTATGGCCGCCTGTGGTCAGTTGAAATCCGCAACAGAGCGTGCACGAAAATCTAAAAAAGCGATTGAGGCTGAAGCGGGACTTCAAAGTTAAAGCAACGGGATGGCGGGCGGGGCGATGTGCCATGGCACGAGCGTCGCACAGCCAGAACGACAACACCGACACGAAACCGACATTATACCGACGTGAAACAGACGCCGCTTTTTAGGGCTCCAAGTGCACGCGCCCGACCTGGTCTAACGCAAAAATTTCTGCGCCTTCAATCACGATTGGGGTCAATTCACGCCCATAGGCCGCCCCCCCATCGATATTAACGCGGTTACCATAATGTGTGATGTTTTTGACGGGTGTATGGCCGTGAATAACCATATATCCATGGTCATTTTGATAGTCGTGAAACTCTTGCCTGATCCACAAAAAATCTGTTTCCGTTTGCGCCTTTAACGGCACTTCAGGGCGAATGCCCGCATGCACAAACAAGGTGTCATGGATCAAATAGTGGGTCTTTAGGCCCTTCAAAAATGCGACGTGAGTCTCTGGGACACACTGCAATGCTTGGGCATGAACCTGACAAGTGCGCGAAATTCCCTTTTCAATCTCAACACCATAAGATTCCAAAGTAGGTATGCCACCAATGCGGTCGTTGAACCAATCCATACCCAACAAAAGATGCGGATCATGCTGCGGGGGTGATTGCATGAAAAGTTCAAACATACGGTCATGATTGCCCTTCAGCGTGATCCAGCCCTTCCCCGATGTCTGTCCATCTATAATTCTCTGAATGACTTCTTTGCTTTGTCCACCCCGATCAACATAGTCGCCAACAAACACAACGGTCGCATTTGCACCACCATCTGCACAAATACGCTCTAACGCCTCATCCAGCTTATCCAGATGTCCGTGAATATCACCAACTGCATAAATCGGTGTCATACCCTACTCCAAATAAAAAGGCCGCCCAAAGTCAGGCGGCCATATTTCTTTATTATTACAACGCTTTACCCCATCCGGCGCTTGCGCGCCGCCAAGAGTTTTAGGCGCAGTGCATTCAAATGAATAAACCCTGCAGCATCCTTTTGATCATAAGCGCCAGCATCCTCTTCAAACGTCACATGCGCCTCGGAATACAAACTATAATCTGACCAACGGCCAATCGTGCGAACCGATCCTTTGTATAACTTCAATCGCACAGTCCCCGTAACATGTTCCTGTGATTTATCGATCAAAGCTTGCAGCATCTCGCGTTCAGGCGAATACCAGAAACCGTTATATATCAGTTCTGCATACTTTGGCATCAGTTCATCTTTAAGATGAGCCGCGCCGCGATCAAGAGTGATCTGTTCAATACCGCGGTGGGCCTCTAACAAAATAGTGCCCCCTGGTGTTTCGTAGATCCCACGTGACTTCATGCCAACGAAACGCCCCTCGACCAAATCTAAACGCCCAATGCCGTGCTTTCCGCCGTATTCGTTTAGTTTCGTAAGGATGGTTGCAGGCGACATCTCTTCACCATTGATCGCAACGGCATCCCCTGCCTTGAATGCGACTTCGATCACTTCGGCTTTATCTGGCGCATCCTCTGGGTGAACCGTGCGCTGATATACAAAATCAGGCGCTTCAACCGCTGGATCCTCTAAAACTTTTCCTTCTGAAGAAGTGTGCAATAGATTGGCATCCACGCTAAAGGGAGCCTCACCACGTTTATCCTTGGCGATTGGGATTTGATGTTCTTCGGCAAAACCGATCAATTTTGTCCGGCTTGACAGATCCCATTCCCGCCAGGGAGCAATCACCCTGATATCAGGGTTCAACGCATAAGCTGCCAATTCAAATCGTACCTGATCGTTACCTTTGCCAGTTGCGCCATGTGCCACCGCGTCCGCACCTGTTTCAGCCGCGATTTCAACAAGGCGCTTTGAAATCAAAGGACGCGCAATGGATGTTCCCAACAAATACAACCCTTCATATACAGCGTTGGCGCGGAACATTGGAAATACGAAATCACGCACAAATTCTTCGCGCACATCTTCAATGTAGATATTCTCTGACTTGATCCCAAGCAATTCGGCCTTTTGGCGCGCAGGCTCGAGCTCTTCTCCCTGCCCCAAATCTGCAGTAAAAGTGACCACTTCGCAGCCATACTCATTTTGAAGCCATTTTAGGATGATTGATGTATCAAGGCCGCCAGAATAGGCCAGTACTACTTTCTTAGGCGCGGACATTCAGATTTCCCTTTTTCAATTGGCAAGGGCACTAACGGTTTTTCAAACTGGGGGCAAGTCATTGGGTCGAAAATCAGATCGAATTCACGCAAACTGCGTAAAAGTATGCCAAAGTATATGCTTGCATGGATCGCAGGCCTGCGCCAAAGCTATACCTATGACGAATTTTCCACAAATGGCCCAAGCGGCCGAGGCGGCCATGCGGGGCGTTTTTCCTGAAACGCCGCTACAAAAAAACGAACATCTTTCGGCTCTTTATGACGCCGAAATTTGGTTGAAACGCGAAGACCTCAGCCCCGTGCGGTCCTATAAATTGCGCGGTGCATTTAATGCGATGCGAAAGGTCACGGGAGAAACACATTTTGTTTGCGCCAGTGCGGGCAATCACGCCCAAGGTGTCGCCTACATGTGCCGTCATATGAATGTGCAGGGCACGATTTTCATGCCAGTCACGACGCCCCAACAAAAGATTCAAAAAACGAAAATGTTTGGCGGCGACAACATTAAAGTCCGCTTAGTCGGAGATTATTTTGACGATTGCTTGCGCGCGGCCCAAGCCTATTGCACAGAGGCAAACGCACATTTTCTATCCCCGTTTGATGACGAAGATGTAATTGAAGGCCAAGCATCCGTGGCCGTCGAAATCGAACGGCAACTGGGCGGCGCGCCCGATCATATTGTTTTGCCTGTTGGCGGGGGTGGCTTATCCTCAGGTGTCATCAGCTATTTTGGCACGCGCTGCCAATTCAGCCTTGTTGAACCCCTAGGGGGAGCATGTTTGTGGGCCGCCCTGATTGCGGGGAAACCCGTAACCTTGGATAGTGTTGATACCTTTGCAGATGGCGCCGCAGTTGGGCGTATCGGCGAAAAGACTTTTCAGCGCCTCAAAGGTGTTGGGTTGGCCAATGTTTTGCGCATTCCAGAGGATCGGCTGTGCCTGACGATGTTGGACATGTTAAATGTCGAAGGCGTGGTTTTGGAGCCCGCAGGCGCCCTAGCGATGGACGCATTAAAGGATATGGGGCAGGCCATTCGTGGTCGTAAAGTTGTGTGCATATCTTCAGGTGGAAATTTTGATTTTGAACGTTTGCCCGAGGTTAAAGAGCGCGCACAACGTTTTGGAGGTATCAAAAAATACCTAATACTTCGGATGCCCCAGCGCCCAGGTGCGCTGCGTGAATTCCTAAGTCATCTGGGCCCAGAGGATGATATCAGTCGCTTTGAATACCTTAAAAAATCTGCGCGCAACTTTGGTTCAATCCTGATTGGTATCGAAACGAAAACGCCTGAACAATTTGATGATTTCTTTAGGCGACTGGATGCGGCAGGATTTACGTATACCGATATAACCAATGATGATCTCTTATCGCAGTTTGTAATCTAAGATGGACTTAGCAGGGAAAAACGCAGTCGTTACCGGAGGCGCGCAGGGAATTGGGCGCGCGATTGGCGAGGCCCTTATTGCGGAGGGTGCGTTTATTTTTATTTTGGACCTAGATGAAAATGTGGTTGCTCAGACGGCGGTGGAAATTCAAGGGACCGGATATAGTTGCGATGTCACACAGCCAAACGCAATCAATGATATAATCAAAAAAATTCAAACGCAGCATGGTCAAATCGATATTTGGATTTCAAACGCAGGGGTAATTTCTTCGGACCCAGATCACGCCGCATCCGGATCTGATGAGACTTGGCAGCGTGCTTGGGATATTCATGTCATGTCTCATGTTTGGGCTGCACGCGCATTACTTCCTACTATGCTATCACGGGGATCGGGTTATTTCGTGAATACAGCATCGGCGGCGGGACTTTTATCACAAATTGGGGATGCCCCCTATTCTGCATCAAAAGCTGCTGCCATCAGTTTTGCACAATCCTTGGCAATATCACATGGAGATGACGGAATTTGTTCCTCTGTCGTCTGTCCGCAATATGTAGCATCTGCCATGCTGGGTTACGGCGCAAACGATGAAATTCCAGATCATTCCGGTCTACTGAAACCAGCAGATGTGGCACAATCCGTCATCGATGGCATGAAGGCCGAGGACTTTTTAATCCTACCGCACACTATCGTGAGGAAATATGCTCAATTACGTGCGAATGATCCCGAAAAATGGATCAAAGGCATGCAAAAATTACGTCGAAAACTAATGTCACAAACAGATGGTATCGACCCAAAAACCATACATTTATTGATCTAAGCAGCGATACGTTCTGCAGACTGGTTTATAAAAACCTCTCTGGCATCCAAATAACTTTGTACAATTTCAGAAATATCAATTTCACTTGAACGACCCTCTGCTGCCGCGGCTTCACCTGCTTGACACAAATTTGCAAATTCTCGGAAGCCGATATTCAACGCACTACCTTTAAGAAAATGGCAATGCGTTTCCAATTCACTCATGTCTACCAAGGTGCGCAGTATTTCGATAGCTTCGTCAACTTCTTCCAAAAACAATTCCATGACTTCATCAAAGTCTTCTGCGCCCACTTCATCACGCAGCTCTGACACACGTGTCCAATCAATCATCTCACTCTCCTAATCTACCCAGCGACCAATGTTGGCCGAAGAAGTAAACAGACGGTAAAAGAGACAATTTAAGCAGTTCAAATTGTTCACATTCATCAGTTGTTAAATGTGATCTGGTCATATTCGAAGCACTTAAGAGTGATCGAGGTATTTGTGCAGCAGACGGTTATTGCCCCTGAAACCCAACCCCAAAGAAGTGCCATTCGCACGGTGTTGGTGGTGGACGATAGCCGTCTGCAACGTAGAATTTTAAGCGCCATGTTAAAGAGGTGGGGCTTTGAAGTGACTGAGGCTTCAACAGGGGCCGAGGCTTTAGAGCTTTGTAAAAAAACGCGCCCAGAGTTCATATTTAGTGATTGGATGATGCCCGAATTAAACGGGCCAAATTTTTGCCGCGCCTTCCGACAGTTATACCCAAACGAATACAGTTACTTTATTCTGCTGACATCAAAGTCTGAAAAAAATGACATCGCCAACGGATTAGACAGTGGTGCCGATGATTTTTTGACAAAACCCGTCAATGCGCCAGAGTTGCGTGCAAGGATCACGGCAGGCGAGCACATCTTATCGATGCAATCAGAATTGCAACATCAAAACACGCTAATCCAAGATACGCTTGATGAACTAAAGGGGCTATATGCGGCAATAAATTCGGACTTAATCGAAGCCAAAAAGCTTCAACAATCATTGATCCGTGAACACGAACGCCAAATTGGCCCATTCCATATCACACAGTTTGTCAAAAGCTCTGGCCATGTTGGCGGTGATTTGGTTGGCTTCTTCGAAGCTGGATCATCCCACTTAGGCATATTTGGCGTTGATGTGTCGGGACATGGCATCAGTTCGGCCCTCTTCACTGCACGGATTGCCGGATATTTTAGTTCTGGATCTGTTGATCAAAACTTAGCACTAAAAATTGGTGAAGATGGGCTGACATGTCCTCGTGCACCCGAAGATGTCATGACAGATTTGAACCATCAAGTTTTGCATGACATGGAAACAGAACTGTATTTCACAATGGTTTTAGCGGATTTGAATTTGGAAACAGGTCTTTCACGCTTTGCGCAGGCCGGGCACCCTCATCCTGTTTTGCAAAGCAACGGCGATACCTTTTTACATTTGGGAACTGCGGGAATGCCCGTGGGTTTGATAGATGACATTGAATTTGACCGCTATGAACACTTCATGCAATCAGGTGATCGATTGTTTATCGTCTCTGACGGTGTGACCGAGTGCCCAAACCCTGACGGAGAGTTGTTAGATGAGCACGGTTTTGAAACGATCTTAGCCCCTCTTGCACGAAAACATGGTCAGGATGTCATAAATGAAATTTTCGTGGGTTTAGAGAACTACTCAAACCGATCAACATTTCCTGATGATGTTTCTGTTATCATGATCGAACACCTTGGCGCAAAAAAAGACAGGTCTTTAATAACCTAAATAGGCCCGAACAAAATCGCGATCACCATCATTTGCCATAACTTCAAGAGCAAGTGGCACAGATAAAATATGGTCCGTGTGATCGATTTCAATCGGGTCACACAGCCGATAACAGGGACGCGCCACATAGATGTGACAGATTTTTTCCGCCCACAACTCATATTCAGGCATATATATAAATCTCTTGTAGGCACCAAGTTTCGTGGGACGCGATATGATCCAACCCGTTTCCTCTAGCACCTCTCGATGCAACGCGGGAATTGGATGTTCACCTGGGTCTATTCCACCGCCAGGTAATTGGAATTCGTCTGCCTCTCCATTTTGATGCGTCAGCAATATCCCCTGACCAATAGGCAAAACCACATAAGCCCCAGGCCGACGCGTGTACTTTATTGCCCCTTTTGGTGGGGCTCCATACCGTTTTAACATGACCTACCTCTTGGACCGCCTCTTGCCCCCCCTATATAGACGCGGTATGCCACTGAAAAGACGCAAGAGGATCCGCCAATGACTTTGATCGATAAAATTGCTTGGGATGACACTGTTTTACCTTTCCAACTGGATCGCTCTGATGTGCGGGGTCGAATTGCACGATTAGATGGCGTATTAAGTGGCGTTTTGAAACAACACGATTATCCGCCAGCAGTTGAAGCATTGGTCGCCGAAATGGCGCTTCTAACCGCGCTGATTGGTCAAAGTATAAAATTACGCTGGAAACTGTCATTACAAATACAAACTCGTGGCGCAGTTCGTATGATTGCAACCGATTACTATGGTCCAGAAAAAGAAGGTGACCCCGCCCGTATTCGTGCATATGCCTCATTCGATAGCGATCGCGTGACTGATGGTCCAGGATTTGAGCAGTTGGGAGAGGGCTATTTTGCGGTCTTGATCGATCAAGGACAGGACATGCGCCCCTATCAAGGCATCACACCAATTGCAGGCGGGTCATTATCGGCCTGTGCAGAAGCCTATTTCGCACAATCCGAACAATTACCAACACGTTTTGAGCTTAGCTTTGGCAAGTCCAGCGAACCGGGCATCGAAGAACATTGGCGTGGGGGCGGTGTAATGTTGCAGCACATGCCCAAAGCCAGCCCATCCGTCAGCGGAGAAGGCGGCAGTGGTGAGGATGGATTACTGTCAGCAAATGATCTCGTTCAAGGCGATGATGAAGAAAATTGGAACCGTGCAAATATACTTTTGTCATCTGTCGAAGAAATGGAATTGATCGGGCCAAGTGTTCCACCAACGGAATTATTGGTACGCCTATTCCATGAAGAGCAACCGCGCGTGTATGATGCCCAAACTGTTCAATTTGGATGCACCTGTTCAAAGGATCGCGTACGCCAATCCTTGTCCATTTATTCGGCTAAGGATATTGAGAAAATGACAACTGATGATGGGCTTGTTACCGCTGATTGCCAATTTTGCGGCGCACATTACACGTTAGATCCCAAATCCGTCGGATTTCAGGCGACAAACGATGAAATTGATCAAGCATAGCGCGCTTGATCGCACCATCAAAGTATTGGAGTCTGTTGATCAGGCGTCATCGGATTTTGATTTGAATCCAGACATTGACTTACCTGAAAACCGTAAGCTGCGCGATGCTGGCGTTCTAATGTTGATTGAAGAAACCGTACAGGGTCCTGTTGTCTATCTCACGAAACGAGCCAGCCATCTCAAACATCATCCAGGACAAATCGCCTTCCCCGGCGGGAAAACGGACCCATCCGATCAGGATCAAACGCAAACTGCACTGCGCGAGGCAGAAGAGGAAATCGGCCTACCCCAATCTTACGTTGAAATCTTGGGGCATTTATCCACGCATGAAACCGTGACTGGATTTCAGGTGCGACCTGTTGTCGGGCTGCTCAAAAAAACATTTGAACCCATATTGGAACAGGCCGAGGTTGATGAAGTTTTCCGCGTGCCTTTGTGCCATGTCATCGATCCAAACAATTTCATCATAGAGGGACGTGTTTGGAACGGCATCAATCGCAAATATTATGCAGTTCCCTATGGTCCCTATTATATTTGGGGCGCAACCGCGCGCATGCTGTTTGGTTTGGCCAAAAGGATTGATCATGCAAATTGAGGGAGCCTGGATCAAGAATGATGCAACGCAGGCGGTTTTTGCCGCGCTCGAATCTGATGGATATGAGGCCTATTTTGTAGGTGGCTGCGTTCGCGATGCGCTGATGGGATTTCACGTTGATGACTTAGATATCGCAACCAATGCGCATCCCAATCAAATTATCACATCCTGTGAAAAACAAGGTTTAAGGTGTATTCCGACTGGAATTGATCATGGAACAATTACTGTTGTTTCAGGCGGAGTCACGCACGAAGTAACAACATATCGTCAAGATATCTTGGGGGACGGACGGCATGCGGTAGTCGAATTTTCCGCCTCAATGCTTGAGGATGCAAGCAGGCGCGATTTCACAATGAATGCCTTATATGCGGATCGGTTTGGCAAAGTTTACGATCCACTTGGGTGTGGCGAAACCGATCTTCAGAATAAACGTGTCACATTCATCGGCGACGCTGCTCAGCGCATCACCGAAGATTATCTGCGCATCCTTCGATATTTCAGATTCACTGCCATTTATGCAGATCCAAATCATGGATTTGACCCTGAAACATTATCAGTCATCGCAGCAAATCAAGACGGTTTAGACAGGCTATCAAAGGAGCGTATAGGGTCCGAAATGCAGAAATTATTATCTGCATCTGATCCAGCGCCAGCCATTTCTGCGATGCGTTCCTGTGGTATATTGCGCCAAATTTTGCCTGGATCTGACGATGAAAAACTGGGTCCCTTGGTGCATTTAGAAACCCTATGTGGCGTGCATCCTAACTGGATTAGACGACTTGCGATTTTGGGGGGCATAGACACACGTAACGCCTTGAGGATGAGTAATGATGACACGCAAAAATTCGACCAGATGCGTGATGGCATCGGGAACATGGTCGCTGCGCACGCCCTTGGATATCGGTACGGTACGACAATGGGGCATAACATTTTACTCGTGAGATGGGCAAATTTTGAACACTTGCCAAATGAGGTGGATTGGAAAGATGCTGAATTTGGTGCGCATCAAACATTTCCGATACGGGCACATGATTTGATGTCCGCATATTCCGGCGCGACGCTTGGACAGGAACTGCGACGGCTTGAACAAAAGTGGATCGATAGCAAGTTCACGCTAGGCAAAGAGGCACTGTTGCATGGGATTTGATAGCTTTGTTGCGTTATGCGTTTTATCATTTTCTGCTGCATTCACCCCTGGCCCAAACAATGCACTCGTCGCAGCGTCGGGCGCAAATTTTGGATTTCGTAAAACGTTTCCCCATATACTTGGAATAGCACTGGGTTTTCCGGTAATGGTATTTGTCGTTGGCTTATTCTTGGGCCAAATCTTTCAATCCAGTCCGATGCTGCGCGAGCTTCTTCGATGGCTTGGTGTTGCCTTGTTGCTGTATGTTGCGTTTAAAATTGCAACGTCTGGGGGTTTGGGATCATCGCAAAGCGGAAAACGTCCATTTAGATTTCACGAAGCTGCATTATTTCAATGGGTAAACCCCAAAGGTTGGTCAATGGCAATTGCCATTACATCACAATTTGCCAATCCAGATGCACCATTTCAAACGGCATCAATTATTGCAACGGTCTTCATTTTTTTCGGCCTAACCTCTGCATCAACTTGGGCAGCTTTGGGGGTTTCTCTGCACTCCTATTTAGCGCCAGAAGGACGATTAAAACGTTTTAACCTTATCATGGCCGCATTGATTGCGGGATGCGTCATATTCCTGTTTCTTGAATGATACTATTGAATATGGTGCCTTTACTTCGGTCAGTTTCCTAGTAGACTGGTCTGCTTTTTGCTCGCGAGGTTTCAATGTTTCGGTTTTTTGAAAATTTAGTAGACCCTTACACTGCCTATAATGATGTGCAGGATCCTCCGTCTGGATTGCTAGACTATTTGATGTATCACACCAAGCCATTTCGCAAATTGTTTGTGTTGACTGGCATCATGACAGTGTTTGCAGCGGCCTTGGAAATTTCACTATTTGCCGCAATTGGTTGGATCGTTGATTTGCTGGCTGTGGAAACGCCATCATCTTTGTGGGAAAACTACACTTGGCATTTTGTGGGGCTGTTGGTTTTCGTGCTCGCTCTGAAACCCGCTATTTATCTGCTTGATTTCATGTTGATCAGTAACACGCTCATTCCTAATGTCGCGACGCTTTTCCGTTGGCGTGGTCACAAACACGTCATGCGACAATCAATCGGATGGTTTGAGGGTGATTTTGCTGGACGCATTGCAAATCGGGTCATGCAAACACCGCGCTCCGCAGGCGAAGTTGTTTTTCACGTCTTTGACGCACTCTCCTATGCATTGGCATATGTCATTGGTGCGCTGATTTTATTGATGAATTCGAATGTGTGGCTGCTATACCCGCTTTTGGCATGGTTGTGCGCCTATTCCCTTTTAATGCGCTATGTCATTCGACGTGTTGAACCCGCATCTAAGGCGTCTTCAAATGCACGCTCTGAATTAAACGGACGCGTCGTCGATGCCTATACGAACATCCACTCGGTCAAAATGTTTGCCCATACAACTTCTGAGATCGAGTATGTAAAAGACGCAATCGAAGATACCAGAAACACCGTGTTTCGTGAAATGCGTATCTATACCCGCATGGATTTTATCCTAAGCGTGATGAACGCGCTGTTGATTTCAGGGACCGTTGGTACGGCACTGTACCTGTGGACACACAATCAAATCAGCAGTGGCGAGGTCGCGGCCGCATCTGCACTTGTTATTCGATTCAATGGAATGTCGGGTTGGATCATGTGGGCCATAACAACATTTTTCCGCGAACTTGGTGTTGTGCGTGAAGGTTTGGAAACACTGGCATCCCCTGTTACATTATTGGATTCACCTGATGCCAAACCATTACAAATCGCAAATGCCCAAGTCGAGTTCAAAGACTTATCACATCATTACGGACGAGGATCTGGTGGTTTAGATGATTTATCATTGCGTATTGAAGCAGGGCAAAAGGTGGGTCTTGTCGGGCGTTCGGGTGCTGGCAAATCGACCCTATTCAAATTGTTATTGCGTTTTTATGATGCCGAAACAGGCCAAATTCTGATTGATGGTCAGGATATTTCACAAGTAACCCAAGACAGTCTACGCTATGAAATCGGGATGGTACAACAAGAAAGCAGCCTGTTACATCGTTCCATCCGTGACAACATTCTGTACGGACGCGCAGGTGCGAGTGACGCAGATATGATTGCAGCCGCACAACAAGCAGAAGCGCACGAATTCATCCAAACCTTGGAAGACCAGTCTGGAAATACAGGATATGATTCAACGGTGGGCGAACGGGGCGTGAAACTATCAGGTGGTCAACGTCAACGGATCGCACTGGCGCGCGTTATCTTAAAGGACGGACCAATCTTGCTATTGGACGAAGCGACAAGCGCCTTGGATAGCGAAGTCGAAGCAACGATTTTGGACACCCTTTACAAATTGATGGAGGGCAAAACTGTGATCGCAATCGCCCATCGGCTGTCCACCATTGCGCAAATGGATCGGATCGTGGTCATGGACGAAGGTCGCATTATTGAAGATGGTACACATGACGCGCTTTTGCAAAAAGGTGGCCTATATGCTCAGTTATGGGCGCGCCAGTCTGGTGGGTTCTTAAACGCGGATGATGATGTTTAGACGGCTTGCAAATTTAATTGACTACGCAGAACCTGCCGACGGTCCACCCCCAACATCATTGTGGGCGTTCATGGCGTGGTGCACCAAAGGCACTTGGCCCGTAATTTTGCTAGCAGCCCTAGCCTCTGGAATCGCTGGCTTCTTTGAAATGGCCTCTAGTATTGTCTTGGGCTGGGTTGTTGATGCGGCAACCGACAGCACGGGATCGGGTTTTTTCGTTGAAAACCTGCCCCTCCTCATCGGTGGCATTCTGTTTTTTATGATCGCACGTCCAATATCGTTTGGCATAAGTTCACTGGCGCAGACCTATATTCTGCAACCCAACATGATGAATCTTATCATGCTGCGCATTCATCGTTGGACCATGGGGCAGTCAATCGAATTTTTTGAAAATGATTTTGCGGGCCGCATCGCGCAAAAAGAAATGCAAACAGCGACCAGTGCAACGAATGTCGTAATCGAATTCGTGCATACAATCGTCTTTTCGATCGCCTCAGTTCTGGGGGCAATGGTGATTGTTGCGGGACTTGATCCACTGCTTAGCCTCTTTGTCCTCGCTTGGTTGGTGGCATACATCTATTTCATCAAAACCTTTATGCCCAAAATGCGAAAACGCTCTGCCGCACATGCGGATGCACGCGCCGTTGTTGTTGGACAGGTTGTGGATGTCGTCACAAATGTGAAAACAGTCAAACTGTTCGCCAATGTCCGACACGAAGACAACGCCATCCTAGGTGCAATGAAGGGATATTTTGAACGCTCGCTTGATCGCGCCGAGGTTATGGTTCTATTTCGGTTTCTACTCTTGGTTTTGGCCGGTATTATGCCAATTGTGCTCATCGGATACAGTGTCGTTCAATGGTCAAATGATCAGGCAACAGTCGGTCAGATTGCCGCGGCAGGCGCTGTTGGTTTGCGACTGGCCCAAATGACGGGTTGGGTCAGCTTTACCCTTATGAATATTTATGGCAGCATTGGCGAAGTTGAAGACGGCGTACGCACACTAAGCAAAAGTTGGAATTTAAAAGATCATCCAACGGCATGTGCGCTGAACCCGAACCCAGAAACAATTACATTCGACAACGTCAGTTTCCGATATGGTCAGGAAATAGGCGGTATTCATAATATCGATCTATCCATCAGCGCGGGCCAAAAAATTGGGATCATTGGGGCATCAGGTGCTGGGAAATCGACCTTGGTGAATCTGGTTTTGCGCCTTTATGATGTTGAAAATGGTTCGATCAAAATTG